>DJVC01000103.1 GCA_002440765.1 bacterium UBP3_UBA6266
GCACAGGAAAGTTCTGGACAGGAATGTAAATCTGTATAACGAAGAAGTTATCGCTCCGGCCGAACTTGAACTTACACGCCTGAAATATAACAATGCCAGGCACGAACTGGAAATAAAAAAACAGGAACTGGAGATTGTCTTAAAAAGAAGGGAATACCTGCAGAAATGTATCGAACTGACTAAAATAAAAAGCCCTATATCCGGAGTTGTGATAGGCAAACTTAACGATAAGATGTTTACCGTAGCGGAAAAAGGAGAAAGAATATGCCAGATAGCTGATACGACAAAATTTATCCTCGAGTTTCCTGTCCATGAGAAAAGAATCCGATATGCCAGCGTGGGGCAACCGGTATCTGTAAAATTCTACGCGTTTCCGGACAGGGCCTTTCAGGGCAAACTTACCGAAATCAGGCCGATTTTCTGGGAAAAAGAGAAAAAACTTATAATTACCGAGAATGTTATTAACGTTTATATAGATTTTCAAGAGGAAATTCCGTATGAACTTAAAACAGGAATGAGCGCTTTTGTAAACATTCATACGGGGAAAACCTGCTTTTTCGGGCTTATCAGGGAAAAGGTTACATATTTATTTTCAATGTAAATGATGAAAAACTTTTTTAACAGTNNCGGCTGAGAATCTGTTTCTGCGTCAGGCTGTGGAGATTGCCTTAAAAAACAGCCCCGATATCGATATCTCGGAACTGGAAGAACAGAAAACACAGTATCATCTTAACGCGAGCACCGCGGAAATGCTGCCCAAGGTTAACGGGTTCATACGTTATTCGAGCGATGATTATGTTTCCGATTCTACCAACAAAGGATGGCTGATAAGCGGCGGTGTTGTTCAGCCGGTATGGAAAGCCGGCAGGTTGTTTTACACGAGGCAATTTTATAAAAACTTGAGAGACGCGGCGGTTATTCAGGCCGAGAAAAAGAAACTTGATGTGGCGTATGACGTGAAAAAAGAGTTTTTTGATGTCTATAAATTTTCCGAACTCCTTAAAGTCGCCGATGAGACAAAACAGCTTCTCTCTTCCCATTATGCGAATGTGAACAAAATGTATGTTCAGGGCCTTGTGCCTAAAGTCGATGTTTTAAGGACTAAATCGCGCCTGGATGAAGCCCANNCTCTATCTTTCAAAAAACAGGTTGAATTATTTATTGGATGTCCCGCTTGATTACGATTACGAGATAATTTATTCGGAAAGCAATATGGATTTAAAGTTTACACTTGATGAATTGACGCAGGTAGCGTTTGAAAGAAGCCCGGATGTTATCTTGCAGGATTATGCGGAGCAGAATGCCCGGCTTAACACAAAGATTTCCCGCGCGGACCTTTTCCCGCAGATTGATGCCTATGCGAGGGTTGGCAGGCTTCTCAGGAGTGACGATGGAGATGACACGGAGAAGTCAGCCGGTTTTACGGTGAATATGGATATTTGGGATTGGGGCAGGAATTACAGCGAAATGAAAGCCTCGGATGTCAACTATCAGCAGGAGTTAAGAAAAAGAAGATTGTTGAATAAAAGACTTACGCTTGACGTCAGGAACGCGTATATAAATTATGATATTTCTTTAAAAAGAATCAATGCCGCCGCGAGAGTTCTGGAAAGTTCCGGGGAGGAGCTGAAAAAGCAGCTTATAAGGTTTAAAAACGGGCAGGCGACAAACCAGGAAGTTCTTGACGCTGAAGTCTTTCACACAAAAGCGGGCTATGAACTTAAACGGGCTTATGCTTTCTGCGGCGAAAAGAGAGGTTTGCTCGAAAGAGTTATAGGTATTGCCGACTTTGAGGAAATAGAGGAAAGGCCCAGGTTTTTTGAAAATGATATGGATTTTTTGTCCTACATTGAATACAGGACAGTCCTTTATTTTTTAGAAGAGCAGAGCGGAAGGACGGGTCTGTTCCGTGATACATCGGGAGGGGGAGATTGCAGTATAGCCTCAACAGGTTTCGGTTTGGCGGCATTGTGCATAGGCGTTGAGAACGGATGGGTTGAGAAAGCCGAAGCGGAAAAAAAGGTTCTTAAATGTTTAAAAACACTGCGAAGTCTTGACAATAGAAAAGACGGCTTTTTCTACCATTTTTTACAGATTGATACCGGTGAGCGTTCGGCGGGTTGTGAAGTTTCCACGGTTGACACCGCCATACTGCTTTGCGGTGTGATTGCGGCATCCGAATATTTCGACGGAGAAATTAAACAGATAGGCTACGATATTGTGAAATCCGTTCACTGGGAGAAAATGCTTGATAAGAAGGACAAGCGTTTTTATATGGGTTGGACGCCTGAAAATGGGAATATTGACTATAAATGGAATTTTTATACGGATGAAATTCTTCTGATGGCGATTTTATCTTTGGGAAGTTCGGATGACATTTCCGAAGATGTATTTTACAGTTTCGAGAAGAAAAAGATGACCGGTTTAAACGGGGATGAATTTATAGTCAGCTGGACGGGAGCGCTTTTTACTTATCAATACGCGAACATCTGGTTTGATTTCAGGGGTAAGTCGGATCGGGAGGATATCGATTGGTATGAAAACTCAAAAAAAGCCGTGCTGTCGCAAATAACATATTGCAGGGAAAATTCGCCGAAGCACAGGAGTTTCGGCAAAGATTCGTGGGGAATTTCTTCCTGCGAGACAAAAGACGGATATACTATGTCAATGGGCGCTCCTCCCTGCGGCCAGTTGAAACCCCAATTTGACGGGACAATTGCTGTAACAGGTTCGGTTGGCTCGATAATATTTACTCCTTATGAAGCTTTGGATTGCGCCAAATTCTATTATTCCGTTGATGACTTATGGGGCAGATACGGACTCAAAAACGCTTTTAATTTTGATAAAGACTGGATTTCGAATACGGCCTACGGCATAGACAGGGGTCTGATGCTTCTTGCGATTGAAAATTTTAAAACTGAATTAATATGGAATTTAATGGAAAAATCGCCTGTAATCCGAAAAGGGTTTGAAAGAGCGGGTCTCCGGCAAAGATGAGAAAAATCAGCGTAATGTTTCTATTAATGGTTTTATTTTCTTTTTGCGTTTTCGCGGAAGGCGCAAATGAAACTCTGCCCGGCGTGAAAAAAGATTTCAATTCCATAGAGGCAAAAGCATTTGATAATTCTTTGCCGGCGGCAAGAGATTATTTTAAGAATTCATTGCCTGAATACCGGAAAGTTCTTGAGAATATGTCTGGAATAGACTTCAACACGCTTTCCGCTGAAGAAAAATCGGATTATATGTTTATTCTGCTTGTTATTTCTCTGCGAAGACCGGAATTACTTTCTTATAACAAGGTGAAGACAGATTATATTTCCGCGTCAGCGGCTTTTTTGAATGAGAGCGGTTCGGGTGATTTGTTCTGCGGCCAGATGTTATATCTTTATAAAACAGGATTTATAAGCGGATGTCTGAACATTATAGATACAGTTGATGCACGGGATTACACGGACGATTTATTTTTTAAGTCGGGTGAATTTGCGCTGGGATCCGGCAATGTAAAAGCGGCCGATATGTTTTTTGACTATTATCTGGGCAAAGTCCTGGAAAAGAGCAGTTATAAGGTGTTTAAAGAAGAGATTGCGCGCGCGGAAAACATTTTCCGCGAGAGGGGATACCGCGCTTTAGCGGATAAATACGAATTGCTTGGCATTAAAGTGGCCCTTGATAAAGAAGACGCTCCGCAATCGATGGTCGGTAACCTTGGGCAGAAAGCGGCTGTGCTTTATAAACAGGGCAGTTATTCTGAAGCCGCGCGGTATTATGAAATATTGTATTCCAGGACAAATGACCCTTCGATTAAAAAAACAATTGCCGATATTTATTTCGACTTAAATGAATATGAAAAAGCGCTGGAAATATATTCATCTGCTGATGATTTTGAAAAAGACAGTTATCTG
>DJVC01000041.1 GCA_002440765.1 bacterium UBP3_UBA6266
TTGAAAAACGCCGGATTGAGCGCGGGAGAAACGGAGATTTTCCGAAAAGCCCACTGCAAAGTCCTGTTCCAGAATAGTGTCGCGATGGTTGAGGATTTCAGGGGAGATGTTTTTGGTGAACCGGCTTCCTTTAACGGGCAGGTTTACCTGAGCAAGCCGAAAAAGGTCAGGCTGCAGGGTAAGGCTTTTGGCATGAACAATGTCTTTGACATGGAAATGCCGGATGACAATAAGGCTAAACTGGAATGGAAAGGAAATCTTCAGAGTTCATTCTTCGACCTGTCTGCCAGGAGCAATGATCTTAAGAATATGGATTTTACCGCGGATGCCGCGGGCCTGTTGCAGGCCGAGGAGTTTTTCGATAACGGGCAGTTTTCAGGCAAGGCCGAATTTAGATTGGAAGCGGCGGGCGAACTTGACAAACCGGAATCCCTGAACGGCAAGGGGGATATAACGTTTAAGAAACTCGATTTAAATAAGATAAAGGTGGATTCGGCAAAAGCCGGTATTTCGCTGCATAACGGCGTAGGGGAAATAAAAATTGACTCTGCCGGGTTTTATTCCGGGAACGCAGGTGTCCTGGCGAGGGTTGACTTGTGCGCCCGGCCGGCCAGGTGGGGAGTAGAATTTGAGTTGCGCAAGGTTGATGTGGCGGAGTTTGATGAAAGCATCCGGACGGTTTCGGCAGGCTCAAAAGGCACGCTTTCGGGAAAAATTGCCTGTATCGGGCTATGGGAGAGAAAGGAATCCGTAAAAGGCGGCGGGTATTTTGAAATAAAAGATGATATTTTGTGGGAACTGCCGGTTTTTAAGGAAACCGAAGAGGGAATCAAAGAGGTTTCACAAAATATAGAAATCCCCAAACTTGACAGCGTGACGGGCAATTTTGATATCGAAAATTGTAAAATCAGCACTAATAATACTCACTGCAAGTCCAGGACCATGGAGATATGGATTAAAGGAGGGGTTGATTTTTCCGGATATACGGATGCGGTTGTCGGTGTCAGGTTCGGCAAAGAAGGGATTATGAGGATATTATCGATGCCGGTGAATATACTCGCGGAATGCATTCAGGTGCGCATAAAGGGAAAATACCCTGTTCTTGAACATACTACCGAAATCAAACCCATCGGATGGTTACTTTCCATTTTCCCGCAGAAGAACAAAAAAGCCGATTCAAAGAAATATACTCTTGAAAAACTCTGGTAACAGGTTTCTTAAGTCTTCAATCCTTTTTATCCTGGTTCTGTACATATAAAGTCTGAGACGGGAACGCGAATTCTATTCCTTCTTTTTCGAAAGCTTCTTTGATTTTAAAGTTTATATCCTGAACGCATTGCAGGTATTTTTCGTATTGCAGATATTTGCACCAGTGTATTGTCAGGATGTTAAGTGAGTACGGGCCGTATTCATTCCAGTAAACCCAGTAGTTATCCGTGCCGTCATGATTTTTCATTGCTTCCCTGATAAGCTCTATGGCCTTACACATCTTTTCTACCGATGTGTTATAGGTTACGCCGATGGTGGAAACCGTTTTTATCGTGGGGCGCTTCTGCATATTATTGATTGTTGCGTCTGCCATCTTAGAGTTCGGTATTGTTACAAGAGTGCCGTCCAGTGTCCTGATGCGCGTGCTGCGCAGGCCTATCTTTTCTATAGGGCCGTCAACCCCGTCGACAACAACACGGTCTCCTATGGAAAAAGGCCTGTCCACAAAAAGTGCAATCGCGCCGAAAAAATCCTTAAGCGTATTTTGTGCCGCCATAGCTATAGCAATACCGCCTATGCCCAATCCCGTAATAAGAGATGTTATATTGATTCCGAAGTTATTGAGTATGAAAAGAACGGTCACAATAACAGTTGAGATTTTTATTATCTTGCCCAGCACGGGGACAAGCATATCGTCAAGTTTGCTTCTTGTATGTTTTACCTGCTCAGCGAGATATGCCGTTAGAATATCAACTGTCCGGAATATAAAATATATTATTATCGCCCCGGCCCCGACACCGGTTATGGCTCCGCTGTCTTCATAGCCAATATACTTTGCCGCAAAAAGAACAACGACCAGCACGAAAAATATCTTTGCGCTGAGCCCTATTATCGGAATAAGCATGTCATCCAGTTTTGTATGTGTCTTTTTCGCTTTCTTGAGAAGCAGCAAGATTGAGGCGTCAATGGTCATAAAGGCTATATAAATTGTCATCAGCCCGCCGGCAATAAGGACTATAGATTTATAAATGAGTTGTGTCCTTTCCGTGACCTCGAACAATTTTGAGCTTAAAAGCACCGCCGTAATATAAACCAGCATGGTCATCGAACGGTTAAAGGCCAGGATAGTTTTCCTGATTGTGACCTTTTCGACTTTTTTCATCACGCTGTTCAGGTATTTGGATATGATGAAAGAGGAAATCTTTGCTGCTATCCCTGCTCCTGTGAGAATTCCAAGCAGGATGAAGTAATCTTTCAGAGGATTACCCAGAAAAGTTTTTGAAAGTAAAGTGCTGACAGTTTCCATTTAGACCTCCAGCGTGGTATTCTATTTCCCGGATTTTTTCAGATATTTACGAAGTTCTTCCGCGGTAAAGCTTGACAGCGTGCTGTTGAGGGACACAACATCAATTTTAGTCTTGTTCGGTTCTTCCGGGTAAAAGAAGAAACCGACTTCCGTCATTTCAAGGCAGTTGGGAAATGCCTTCCTGAAATCCAGAGCGACAATGTGTTTTTGGGACTGTTCCTTTAAGAATATCCTTGCCTGCATTTCATTTTTTATAAACGTTTCGGTTTTAGAAAAACATTCATTTGCCGGCATGTCGAAAGTACCTGAAAAACGGACATCATGTGTTTCAAGAGCTTCGGTTGATATG
>DJVC01000022.1 GCA_002440765.1 bacterium UBP3_UBA6266
GGCGGTCGATCCCCGGACGCAAAGGGCAAGATCTTTATCGCCGGTTTTCCATGAATATATATTGCCATCCCGATCTGCGGAATAAACAGATTTGCCGTCCCCGGCGAAAGAGACCGCCTCAACCGGCCCCCCTTTGCCGGGTAGCTCCCTGAGACATTTTCCCGTATGCCCGTCCCATATTCTTATCGACCCGTCAAGCGATCCCGACGCAATGAGATTCCCGTCAGGAGATGCTCCAACCGCCAGTACCTCGTCACGGTGCCCCGTGAGCACGCCGATACAACGGCCTGATCCCGTGTCCCATATCCTTAACATCGAATCCATGCTTCCCGAAACGATTTTTTTACCACCGGGGAACCATGCAATGCCTGTAAGGTCGTCGGTATGCCCTTTCAATACTTTGACGACTCCGCCGCTTTCGGTGTCCCATATCCTGACCCTGCGATCGACCGAGCCGGTCGCTATACTTTTGCCGTCGGGAGATACCGAGACTGCCGTTATGAACCGGAGGCCGCCGAGCAAAAGCGGCCTGCCGCCCTTGTCGTGAGGAAGCTCTGCATGGCGGGAGCATCCGAAGATGAAAAGAACCGCTAAAATAACAAAAACCTTTTTCACGGCAAGGATATTTCCCCTTTTAGCGCTCCTGTCCGGCCGTCCACCAGGCTCAGTCTGCCGCCTATATCGCCGATCACAAGAATGCTGCCGTCATTATTATATGCCTGGCACAACAGATCCCTGCCGATCACCGTTTTTTTCCATTTTTCCGGCGCGGAAGGATTCCAGAACCTTTGAATCCCGTCCCAGCTTATTATCGAATAAAGTTGTGGTTCTGCAGGCGATTCCATAATGTCCATGCCGCAATCTCCCAGAGCATGGTAAGTTTTTATCAGCCTTCCGGCCTCGATATCCCACTCGCGGAGAGTCCTGTCCCTTGAAACTGAAAACATTTTTTTTCCGCCACCTGAAAATGCAAGGCCGTAAACATCATCGGTATGGCCTTTTAAGACATACAGCAGCCGCATCTCCGGCCATGAATAAATATGAATAGTATTATCGCATGAACCTGAAAAAAGCCTGTTCCCGCCGGGATTAAAAACCACATTTACAACCGAATTGTTATGCGCTTTAATCTCTCTCGAATTTTCCAGGCCCGGTAAATCCAGGATCCTTATATAGCCGTCCTCACATGCCGCAAGTGCCGTCTTCTTATCCGGCGAAAGACGAAGCTTCCACATTTCGGTATTCCCGATATTAACCATTTTTATCAGGGAAAACCCTTTTTGAAGCGACCCCTCCCATAAACACACGTTCCCCGAAATGCCCCCGGAAACAAAAGATGCAACTTTTCCATCCGGCCCATTTTTGTCCGGCAAAACCAGAAGTGCCCCGACGGCATCCGCCCGATCATAAATACAACTGGAAACCGGTTTCATATCCTCAATATTGCATATATCGATGCGGCGATTCCCCCCGCTTGTTATAACATGTTTTTGATCATTAAGAAAATCAACTGCGTATATCTCGCTTCGGAAAGCGGGGATCTCGCGCCATTTATTGTCTTTTAAGGATAATATTTGAATGGCCCGTCGCCTGCCTACAACAGCAAGCTCATCCCCCGACGGAGAAAAAGAAACTGAATATAACCCCGAAAATTTTTTATCGCCCGGCGCCGTTGTATTCGAAACATCTTTAACAAACTCACCTGCATCATTCTTTTTCCAGACAATGATGCCGCCTGTCTGGGAAACGGCTGCAAGATATTTTCCCGAAGGCGAAAAAGCAAGGCCGCCCGGGGGCGGGGCGGGGCCGGTCAATTCGGCGATCTTATTTCCGTTCTTTATCTCCCGGATCGTTATTTTGCCTTTTTCATCAACGGATGCAATGTAATTTCCGGCCGGTTCTGCCGTAAGAAAGACTACGGGCGACCCGGTATCGATATGCCTGGCTTCATTTTTGCCGGCAAGCGGCCTGATAATAATTTTTCCATCATTAAAACCGCCTGCGATATAATCCCTGGTTAAGGCCAGGCTTAAGGCTTCTTCTCCTTTATGCGCAATGACCAGAAGAGGCTTTTTGTTCCCCGGCTCCCATAACTTGATGGTGCCGTCCTGCGAAGCTGTTGCTATTTCCTTCCCGCCGGGCTTTAGCGCTATCGACAAAATACTGTCATCATGCGCCTGTAAAGTCAGATCCTTTTCTCCGGAAGGATATTTCCAGAAGTGTACTGTGCCGTCAAGACATGAAGCGATAACATAACCGTCGGGAGTCCAGATCAATCCCCAGGGATCATCTTTCAAGCCTTTGAGAGTGCATATTAACTTGCCGCTATTTACATCCCATATCCTGATCCTGCGGTCGGCGCTCCCGCAGGCAATCATGGAGCCGTCAGGGCTCCATGCCGAACATGTGAACATCCTGATATGTCCCTGCCGGAGGACTTCGGTACCGGTTTCTTTTATTGTCGTCGAAGACGGGGATGGATATGTAGATTTGTGATCTGTCGAGCATCCTGTTACTAACAGCAGTATGACTATTACAA
>DJVC01000093.1 GCA_002440765.1 bacterium UBP3_UBA6266
CCGGAAGGAAGCAGCGGTAAGCAAAAATTTGCTTATGTCGCGGGTTTGCCTGGCCGGAGTGAGAGCGCTGTGAAAGAAGTTTCGTCAGATCTCAAAGCCGGGTGCACGGCTTGGAAAAATATTTTAAGGGGAAAAATGGATTATTTAGTTTTTGCGAGAAAATGGAGACCGCAGAAGTTTGATGAAATTGCCGGTCAGGAACATATAGTCAAGACGCTGAAAAATGCTATCAAATATGACAGGATAGCGCATGCCTATCTCCTTTCAGGGCCCCGGGGCATCGGGAAAACGAGCACGGCAAGGATATTCGCGAAAGTCTTGAATTGCAGCCGGCCTGAAGATGCCGAACCGTGCGGCAAGTGCCCGAGTTGTCTGGAAATAACATCCGGCAGCAGCATGGATGTCATTGAAATCGACGGAGCTTCGAATAACAAGGTAGACGATATAAGGAATATTCGCGAGACCGTTCAGTATATGCCTGCGCGGGGAAAATACAAAGTATATATTATTGACGAAGTCCATATGGTTACAAAAGAAGGGTTCAATGCGCTTCTTAAAACCCTTGAAGAACCGCCTCCCCATGTTAAATTTTTCTTTGCCACAACAGAGCCGCTTAAAGTTCCTTTGACCATACGTTCGCGCTGCCAGCGCCTTGATTTCAGGAAAATACCCGTAAACATTATTGCCGATAAATTAAACCGGATAGTGAAAAACGACAAGATAAAGGCGGAAAAAAACGCCTTGTTTATGATTGCCAGGTTTGCCGACGGAAGCATGAGAGATGCGGAATCTATTCTGGATCAGATAGTTTCCTTCACTAATTCTGACATCAAAGAGCAGGATGTTGTATCCATGCTTGGGGTCGTGGAGAAGGATTTAATCGATAAAGTTGCAAACGCGATTGTTGAAGGCGCATCTCCCGAGATATTAAAACTGGTTGAAAAGGTTTTTGATGAGGGGAAGGACCCCGGAACATTTCTGGGCGGCCTTATAGAATATTTCCGTACGGTGCTTATGATAAAGGCATCCGCTTTGAATATGGATGAACTGGGCGTTGATAAAGAAGAAGCAGCCGGCCTCCGCGCTGTATCCGAAAAACTGAGCATGAATACCTTGAATGACATTATAGTGTTGCTGATTGATACTGAAGCAGGAATAAGCAGTTCTCTTTCTGTAAAGACATTTTTGGAAGTCAGGATGCTGGAATTGGTAAAAACAAGACAAAGAATACCCATTGATGAACTTGTGCAAAAACTTGAAGACCTCAGAAAAAAAATCAATGTTTCTGATACCGAAAACCCCGACCATTCAAAAAAAAAGCAAATCCCCGGTGAAAAACCGGAATTCTTAAAAGAACCTTCAACCGGATATCCCGTAAACGAGTCAAATACATCAGGGGAAGAGAACCTTAAACAGGTTAAAAATATATGGCATGAAGCGATTGCCGGAATAAGCCGCATGAAACCTATTTTAAAGGCATATCTTGTAGAAGGAAAGCCTTTGATGTTTGACGGCGAAAACCTTGTAATCGGGTTTGACGAGGATTTCCAGAAGGTACATTTGGACGCGCTCAAAACTCCCGAAAACATTAAAATTATCGAGCGGCAGTTCGGCATGAGATTGGGAGCGGCGGTTTCCGTGGCATTTGATTTTAACGGCAAAGTTGATATTGCCCCGACCGAAAAACCGCTTAAAGCGGGTAATGGGATGTTACAGGAAGTCAAAAAAGATCCTCATGTCAATCGGATTCTCGACCTTTTTAACGCTCAGATAACGGATGTTAAGCTCGGAAGGGAGAAATAAATGGCTAATTTCGGAAAACTGATGAAGCAGGCAAAAAAACTTCAGGAAGATATGCTTGAAGCGCAAAGAAGATTATCGGAGCTTACCGTTGAAGGAAGCGCCGGCGGCGGCGCCGTTAAAGTGGTTTGTAATGGCGAACTCAGAATACAGGATGTTAAAATATCCCCGGAAGTTTTAAAGGATAACGACGTGGATATGCTGCAGGACCTTGTGCTTGCCGCCCTGCGGGATGCCCAGGACAAAGCAGGGAAAGCATCCGATGAAGTTATGGGAAAATTTTCCGGCCCCGTGGGCGGTATTCCCGGTTTAATGTAAAAACCCGTTTAAAGGAGTCTGGTAAAATCATGCCCGGCTATCCCAAATCTATTGAAAAATTGATATCAGAACTGCAAAAGCTTCCCGGAATCGGCAAAAGAAGCGCCGAAAGGATAGCTCTCGATATGCTCAGAAGAGGGAAAGAAGAATCCTTTGCTCTTGCCGGTTCAATAAACGACGTTTTTTCTTCCGTCAGGGAATGCAGGCTGTGCCACTCTTTTTCCGACGGGGATATTTGTGATATATGTTCTTCCGGAAACAGGGACAGGAACATGCTGTGTATCGTCGAAGAGCCGAAAGAAGTATATTCGATTGAAGCGACTTCGGATTACAACGGGCTTTATCATGTCCTTAAAGGAAAGATTTCTCCTCTTGACGGGATAGGCCCCGAACACCTTACGGTAACACAGCTTCTGGAAAGAATTAAGAAGGAAAAGTTCAAAGAAATTATTCTTGCGACTAATTCGGATGTTGACGGGGAAGCCACTTCCGTTTATCTCGCTGAAGAAATCAAGCCGCTTAAGGTTAAGCTGACAAGGATAGCGTTCGGCCTGCCCGTAGGCGGCCTGCTTGATTATGTGGATAAGGTAACGATATCAAAGGCCCTTGAAGGAAGACGGGAAATATATTTTAAAAATCCGGTTAAATAACAGGCTTGACTAAACAATCGGCTCGTGATAACGTTACGGGATATTTTTCTGTCATTCAAATATAATCCGGCAATATAAAAATACAATTGTGAGGAGATTTAGTATGGGTAATCTTACTGAAATAAGGTGGCACGGGCGGGGAGGACAGGGCGCCAAAACGGCAGCATTGCTTTTTGGCGAGGCCGCTATGAGTCTTGGCCAGCATATCCAGGCATTCCCGGAATACGGTCCTGAAAGAATGGGTGCTCCTGTCCAGTCATTTAACAGGATAAGCCAGGAACCCATTACCCTGCATTGCGGCGTGACCAATCCCGATATAGTTGTTGTCCTTGATCCGACACTGATTGCTACCGTCGACGTTTTTCAGGGTCTGGATAAAGGGGACACGATAATAATCAACACCGAAAAGGCGCCTGGAAACATTGCGGAAGAACTGAAAATTAAGGACAAGGGCATAAAAGTTTACACGGTAGACGCGTCGGGCATTTCCAAAGATGAAATAGGGCGGGATATCCCTAACACTCCGATGCTCGGAGCCCTCGTGAAAGTCTACGGTAAACTTAATATAGAACATGTTCTTGCGGATATGGGAAAAAAGCTTGAGAAAAAATTCAGAAACAAGCCCGAAATAATTGATGGAAACCTTAAAGCCATCAAAAGGGCTTATGAGGAGGTAAAAAGCTGATGGAAAAGAGAAAATTGGGATGGAAAGAACTTCCGGACGCTGATTCGATAGAGGCAGGTACATCTGCTGAGTTTAAAACCGGAGACTGGCGGAGCCAAAGACCGGTTTTCCACAAGGAAAACTGCATCCATTGTCTTACCTGCTGGGTTGTCTGTCCCGATGCGGCGATAATAGTGGAGGACGGTAAAGTTACCGGTTATGACTATGACCACTGTAAAGGCTGCGGGATATGCGCGAACGAATGCCCTGTAAACAAGGGCAAAGGCAAAGACGATGTTTCCAAACGCCCTATAATTATGGAAGATGAGAAAAAATTTCAGAAATGATGTCCGGTGTCCCGCCCGGATGCGGGATGAAGTCCGACTCTATAATTTATATTCACTACGAAAAGGAGCAAAAACATGGCTGATAAAAAGTTAACAGTCGCTAAGACGGGAAACGAGGCGATGGCTGAGGCAATGCGCCAGATTAATCCTGATGTGGTAGCGGCATATCCCATAACTCCCGCGACTGAAATTGCCCAGATATTCGCCGGGTTTGTTGCCGACGGCCTGGTTGATACCGAATTTGTAACCGTGGAAAGCGAACATTCTGCGATGAGCGCCACAATAGGAGCTGCCGCCGCGGGAGGCAGATGTATGACCGCTACTTCAAGCCAGGGGCTTATGCTTATGGCTGAGATGCTTCCTATCGCGAGCTCACTGAGGCTTCCCATAGTTATGCCTGAAGTCAACAGAACAATTTCGGCTCCCATAAACATCCATTGTGACCATTCGGATACGATGTTTGTCAGAGATTCAGGTTGGATGCAGGTTTATTGCGAGGATGCGCAGGAAGCATACGACAGCATATTGATGGGCATTAAAATAGCGGAAAAAATCAGCCTGCCCATGATGGTTTCTACCGACGGTTTTATTATTTCCCATTGTATGGCGAATATAGATCTGATACCCGATGAGGATGTTAAAGAGTATATAGGCAAATACAACCCGAAAACATGGCTTTTGAATCCGGAAAAAAAGATAACAGTCGGGTGTCTTGACCTGCAGGATTATTATTTCGAGCATAAGATGGTTGCCATTGACGCTATGCGCAGGGCAAAGGGTGTTATTAAAGAGTGCTGCAAAGAATTCGGAGCCAGGTTCGGCAGGGAATACAGTTTCTTTGACACTTACAAAATCGAGGATGCTGATATCGCTATTCTTGCGATGGGTTCATTAACGGGGACGGCAAAAGTCGCGGTTGATAACATGAGAAGGGCAGGCAAAAAAGTAGGGCTTATAAAAATGCGTGTTTTCAGACCTTTCCCCGCCGATGAGTTAGCGCGGGTTGTTTCCGGGCTTAAAGCTCTGGCTATAATGGACAGGTCCGACGCTATGAGCGGGCTTGAAGGGCCTCTTGCCGTTGAGACAAAAGCGGCTCTTTATAATAATGACACGAAACCCAAAATACATTCTTATGTTTATGGTTTGGGAGGCAGAGACGTACAGATCAGCGAACTTGAATCGATATATAATGATATGGATGATTTATCCCGGGCAAAAAAGAAATTTGATGAAAATGTCACCTATCTTGGTGTTAGGGAATAGGAGAGGAAAATGGCTACTTTAAAGGAATTGGCGAAAAAACCTAAATTTTTTACGAACGGACACCGCGGTTGCGCGGGATGCGGGGCCGCTATAGTGGCAAGGCAGGTAATGATGGCGACGGACGGGAATGTGGTGGTCGTGAATGCGACAGGATGCCTTGAAGTGTTTTCCACTATATTTCCCTATACCTCGTGGAACGTCCCTTTTTTACACAGCGCGTTTGAGAATGCGGCAGCGACCATAAGCGGTGTCGAAGCCTGTTATCAATCATTAAAAAAACAGAAAAAATACGATAAAGATTTGAAATTCATCGCTTTCGGCGGTGACGGCGGGACGTATGATATAGGGCTCCAGTCTCTTTCCGGGGCAATGGAAAGAGGCCATGATATCCTTTATGTTTGTTATGATAACGGGGCTTATATGAACACGGGCATACAGAGGTCAAGCGCCACTCCGAAAGGCGCGAATACTACAACAGCGCCCGCAGGTAAAGTCGAACAGGGCAAATCACAGAAAAGAAAAGACCTTACCGCGGTGCTTGTCGCGCATCATGTGCCGTATGTCGCGCAGACAGTTGTCGGCGAATGGGCGGATCTTACAAAGAAAGTGGAGAAAGCTCTTTCCATAACAGGGCCGAAATTCATTAATGTATTTCAACCCTGCCGTCTCGGCTGGGGATATGATCCCAGCAAAACGATTGAAATAGGAAGGCTCGCGAAAGAAACATGTTTCTGGCCTTTATATGAAGTTGAAAACGGTAAGTATACACTGACGTACGATCCAAAAGACCGGAAGAAACCCGTATCTGAATTTTTAAAGTTACAGGCTCGGTTCAGGCATCTTTTCAAAAAAGGGAATGAACATTTGCTTGAAGAGATTCAGAAAGATACGGACCAGGCGTGGCAGGGTGTTTTGAAGATGTGCAAATGCACTAACGAATAAATCAACACATTCTTTTTATTAACGGAGATAACAATGCGTTTTTCAATAAAAGTCAGCCAAAAAGAAGGTTTAGGTTTTGAAGTTCATTGTCCCGAACTCGGTGTTTCGGCTCATGGCAGCAATTTTGAAGAAGCTGTTGATAAGATAAAAAACATGATATCGTTTCTTCTTTTTGATTCACCTGCAGGTGAGATCAACTTTGAGGAAATCGCGGATATACTGGAAGACATTTCGGAATCAACACAGGAACACACCTTCTTTCTTCCTAAAAATAACCGCCTGCACTAACTTATTCTATTCTACTATCTCGACAGTTTCCTGCGTGACTGTAGAAGTTGAATAACGGTCAGTCTGGTAAAGATAGCCTCTGTTCGGGTTTCCCCTGACCCTTCTTGAAGGATAAATAACCACTGTTTCACCGGGACGCTCTATTATTGTCGTGCGCGAAGAGTGTGTTGCGGGGGAATACTCTGTTGTAACTATCTCTTCGGATTCATAGAAAGGTCCGCCCGAGCGATAGGTCCTGCGGATGATTCTTTCTTCCGACATGCAGGCTGTGAAGGCCAGCACAAATAGAACAAAACAAGATAACACAGCAATGACTTTCATGATTAACCTCCGTTTAATAAAAAAGATCGGTTATAAAGGCTGTCAGCAATTCAAATTTGCCGCTGATAAACAGGATTCCCGTAAGCAGTATAAGCACGCCGGATGCTACCTGAATTTTGCCCAGGTATTTTTTCAGGAAAGAGCTGAATTGAAGAAAACTCTGCAGCCCGACCGATACAATCATAAAAGGCAGCCCGATTCCCAGCGAGAAAATCAGCATTAACAGGACAGCATGGGAAACGCTTTTAGTCTGGCTTGCAAATGTTATAACCGCCGCGGCAAGCGGGCCAAGACACGGTGTCCATCCCGCCGCGAAAACAAGGCCCAAAACAAAAGAGCCGAGGAAACCGAAAGGTTTTTTTCTGATATGGATTTTTTTTTCGAAATTAAGAAAAGGTATGTTTACCAGCCTGCTCATATGGATACCGAGCACGATAAGCAGCAGGCCGCCTATGATTTCAATAATTCTTTTAGCGCCGAAAAAGGCTGTCCCTATTATTGAAGCTGAGGCGCCCAGGCTGATGAATACCAGAGAAAATCCGAGTATGAAAAGCAGGGAACTGAAAATCATGGTCAGAAGATTTTTTAACCTGTTGCCCGAGGATGATAACTGGTCAATCGAAGTTCCTGTCATAAAAGATATATAAGATGGGATAAGAGGGAAAATACAGGGCGAAAGAAAAGACAGGAACCCGTAAAAAAATGCCAGAAAGTATGTAACGTTTATTTCCTGTTCCATATGAATTAAAAGTTCTTTCTTGCCCCGAGCAGGTTGATAAATTCCATCCTTGTTTTACTGTTCGACCGGAAAGCGCCGAGCATCGCGCTTGTAGTGCAGTACGCGTTTTGCTTTTCCACCCCTCTCATCGCCATACAGAGATGAAAGGCTTCTATGACTACGGCCACTCCGAGCGGTTTTATTACATCCTGGAGAGTTTGCGCAATCTGCGTGGTCAGCCTTTCCTGTACCTGAAGTCTGCGGCTGTAAATTTCAACGAGCCTCGGTATTTTAGACAGTCCGATGACCTTTTTATCCGGCAGGTACGCGACATGGCATTTGCCGTAGAACGGCAGCAGGTGGTGTTCACACATGCATGACATTTCTATATCCTTCAGGATGACCATTTCATCATATTTTTCCTCATACACGGATTCCGACAGGAGCTTATTCGGGTCCTCCCTGTACCCTTTTGTCAGGAACAGGAGAGACTCTTTTACCCTTAAAGGAGTTTTGGCCAGGCCCTCTCTTTTCGGGTCTTCGCCGAGTTCTTTTAAAAGTTGTTCTATGAGTTTTTCCATAATATTTTTTTGAAATTTACAAAAAATAGTTTAATTTGGTAAAAGACATTATACAATAATCAGGTAAAATAGATAAGTAAAATATGGATAAAGACAGATTAACGGAATTATTGGAAAGTATCGGAACGCTTTTAGAACTTAAAGGTGAAAATCCTTTTAAGGTCAGAGCCTATCATAATGCCGCAAGAGCGATAGGACAATACCAGGGTCCTCTGGAAAAAGCCGTAAAAGAAGGAAGTCTTTCCGGTATCCCGGGCATAGGCAAAGGTTTGTCTGAAAGAATAGAAGAATTTTCAGAGACCGGACATATAAAATACTATGATGAGCTTAAAGACTCAATTCCCGCGGGAATGATGGAGCTGCTTTCCATAGAAGGGGTTGGACCAAAAAAAATCCGGGCGATTTATGAAAAGCTCAGGATAAAAACCGTACAGGACCTGGAAGAAGCCTGCAGGAAAAACAAAATAGCGCCTTTAGACGGGTTTGGCAGCAAAACGCAGGAAAATATCCTCAAGGGAATCCAGTATCTGAGCTCGAACAGGAATAAATTCCTGATATCCGACGCGTTGCAGGAAGCGGTCAGGATACAGGGCCTTCTGAAGAAAAAGGGAAAGGGCAATATTAAGAGAATAGAGATAGCGGGAAGTTTAAGGAGAAGAAAAGAATTGATAGGCGATATAGATATTGTCGCCGGCGCGTCTGATCCCGAAAAGGTTATGGATCTTTTCGCGTCCCTGGAAGGCGTGAGGGATGTTATAGCCAGGGGCGGCACAAAGACCAGCGTCAGACTGGACAGGGGGATAAATGCCGACATAAGGGTTGTGTCGGATAAGGAATTCCCGTATGCCCTTCATCATTTTACCGGAAGCAAGGAGCATAACACGGCAATGAGGTCTCTGGCCAAAGCCAGGAACATGAAAATGAACGAATACGGTCTGTTCAGGAATGGTAAAAATGTCCGGTGCAAAAATGAGAAAGATATATTCACCGCTCTGGGTTTGTCTTTTATTCCGCCCGAACTAAGAGAAGACAGGGGTGAAATAGAAGCGGCTTCAACCGGGAAAATACCCCGCCTTATTGAAGAAAAAGACATAAAAGGCCTTCTTCATGTCCATACTTCTTATTCGGACGGGTCAACTGCGCTTGAGGATATGGTAACTGAAACAAAAAAGAGAGGCTATTCATATATCGGAATATGCGATCATTCAAAAAGCGCTTATTATGCCGGCGGCCTGAACGAGGATAAACTAAGGAAACAATGGGAAGAGATAGACTCGTTGAACGCGAAAGCCAAAAACTTCAGGATATTCAAAGGCATTGAAGTTGATATTTTTCCCGACGGCAATATAGATTACGATAAAGGCGTGCTTGAAAAATTCGATTTTGTGATTGCTTCCATTCACACAAAATTTAAGATGACAAAGGAAGACATGACTGAAAGAATAATAAAGGCGGTTAAAAACCCCTATACAACAATGATAGGACATTTGACGGGACGGCTTTTGCTGACGCGGGAAGGGTACGAAGTTGATGTTGAAAAAATAATAGAAGCGTGTTCTTCGGAAGGGAAATCCATAGAACTCAATTCTCATCCCCAGAGACTTGATCTGGACTGGAGATTTTGTAAGCTGGCGAAGGAATGCGGCGTACCCATATCAATCAATCCCGACGCCCATAATGCCGGCGGCCTGGATGACATAACCTACGGCGTCGGAACCGCGAGGAAAGGCTGGCTTGAGAAAAAAGATGTTTTGAACACAAAAACCGCCGGCGGAATAGAAAGATATTTTAAAAAAGGAAAATGATGTGTCATGGATTTAAGGCAAAAGGCGGAAAAAGTTTTTTTAATCCTTAAAAAAGAATATCCGGATGCAAAAACAGCGCTTAACTTCTCTACCCCGCTTCAGCTGCTGGTTGCCACCATACTATCCGCCCAGTGCACGGATGAGAGGGTTAACATCGTTACCCCGCGCTTGTTTAAGAAATATGGGACCGCAGCGGCATTCGCAAATGCGGCGCGGTATGAACTCGAACAGGAGATTAAAAGCACAGGTTTTTTCAGGAATAAAGCAAAAAATATTATCGCCTGCTGCAAAGGCATTGTGGAGAGACACGGGGGAAAGGTCCCGTCCGGCATGGAAGAGCTGACCGGACTGCCGGGTATCGGACGGAAGACGGCAAATGTCATACTCGGAAATGTTTTCGGGATTCCGGGCATAGTTGTAGACACTCATGTCATAAGGCTATCCGGCAGGATTGGACTCACAAAAGAAAAAGATCCCGTGAAAATCGAATTTGCTTTAATGCGTATTATCGATAAAAAAAACTGGACGATGTTTTCTCACCTGCTCGTCTTTCACGGCAGGAACGTTTGCAAAGCGCGCAGGCCGGCCTGCTATAAATGCAGTATCGCCGAAATATGTTCTTATACTGAAAAGACAGACGAACCGTAACTTCCGGAGGAAAACTTTTGAAAAAGACTTTTGTGATTTTATCATACTGGGGGCCGCCTTCAAACAGCACAAAAAATATGAAGAAGGATTATGAGTTCGGTCATGTTACGCCGATTGACGCCGAAAGCGGACTTCCTTCAATCCTTGCCGCGATTGCCGGAATTGAACCCGAAGCTTCAGTTATTGTTGTCGGAGTGTCGAACCATAAGGCTTATGATCTGAAGACCCAGCAAAAAGTGAGGGAGATAACCGGCCCGCTGAGGGGCAAAATAGACATAAAGGTTTTCAGTTACAGGGAAATGACGAGGGTGAGAGATATCCTGACAATAAACGGATACGGAGAATTGACAAAATATGTGGAGCCGGGCAACCCTTCACAGGTGAAAAACCTCGGGCTTCTTGCGGCAGGTATTGCCGGCGCGGAAATTATAGTTCTTGTAGACGGGTCTAACCTTATCGATTCAAAACCTTCGCTGGACGCCGCGGCGGAAAAAATTGAAAAAAGGCTTGAAGATGAAAGTATCATCTACGGTGTGCTGGGTTTTACGCGCAGAAAAAAATATGCCGGTTTCCCCGACGCGGAAGGCTGTTTATGGGATGAAGAAAACACTGTGAAAGAGCTGTATGCCCGGGCCGGCGGCAGCGGTATTCCCGACGGGGAAAGAGTTGATTTTGGCGGTTGTATGGTCCTCCACAGGAAATTGTTTGAGAAGGTGCCTTTCGACCCTTTTATTGAAAGCCGGGAAGATACCGATTATATGATTTCGGCAAAAATGAACGGCGCGGGAATTACCGTATGCGGTAAGTTTCTGGCGACGGAAACCGGGGAATATGATGAGGGCGGAGAATATGATAGATTCAGAAAAGATGCGGCCTCTTTTATACATATGAGAAAAAAGATAAGGACACAGGGTGAGAACCCGGGAGGATTCACAAGGGTGTACATTACAGCTCTCCAACCCTATCCGGGAAAGTTTCTGGAAAGCGGCCTTATCCCCAGGATAAGATCATCGGCGGCGTTTTTAAAATCCAGGCGCGCCGACACTCAGGCAGACGGTTTTTCCGGCAAAATTGATGATATCCTTTCGAAGATTGAAAGTGACTATGAGAAGGAAGATGACCGCTTTAAAAAATACGGTGATTTTGCCGGTGATTGGCGAAGACTTATAAACAGGCTGCCCGATTTTAAGGGTAAAGTATTCGGCTGATGTTATAACAGCGCTTTAAAAATGCTGATGAACAGGGGAAAGCTTATAATTGTAACAAGAAGGTTATAAATCAGGCACTGGCTCAAAAGTTCGTGATTTCCGCCGTACACCCGCGCAAGGAGGGGCAATACGGTTGCCGGCGGCATGGAAGCCTGTATTATAAGCATAAAGCTTACGGATTCTCCCGGCCTGAAAAAAAGAATTAATCCCAGGAATGCCGCAGGCACGACAAATAATTTAAAAATCACGGTTTTTATTATAAACGAGTAATTGATTTTCGGTTTTTTCCTGAAGTAGACAAGGACAAATCCCCCTATGGATATCATTATCAGGGGCACGGTCGCGTTTCCCACCAGTTCAATCGGATATTGGATAAAATGAGGAATGAACTGTTTCAACCTGAGGAAAACAAAGATTACCGAAAAAACAGTAGCCAGGGTGGGCATATTGAGTACCAGCTTGAAAGTGGGAATACGTTCTTTGCCCCGGACGGACATCAGCAGAGGCGCGAATATGTATGTCAGAAGGCCGTTTACCAAACCGTAGAGAAAAAGAGCCACAAGCATTATTGTTTCCTGTTCTCCTTCGAAGAACAGGGTTATTATCGGCAACGGCAGGAAAAGGGAATTTTGAAGGGATATCAGGGCCTTGAAAACGCCGCTGTTTTCCCTTATTGATTTGTCGGCCAGAGTATAAAGATAAGCGATTAAAAGAGCCGTTACGAAAATTACGATTGCCATAACGGGAAATATCCACATTTTAA
>DJVC01000089.1 GCA_002440765.1 bacterium UBP3_UBA6266
ACATTCCTGAGCCGGCATTATCAGGCAGATCCCACATAATAGCAGCTTCCTCCGGGTGTTTCAGAGAAGCAAGCCTGGCGGGAAAATTCACCTTAGGCTCATTTGGATTCTGATCGGCCGAACCGCTTCTGGTTCTCCATGTGTTATAACGGTAAGTAATATCATGTGTATACCCCCAGCTGTCAGGCATATCGAACTTACCAAGATTCATACCCGGCGCATGCGGATAACCGTATCTCGCGCCTTCGGGGCATACCCACACACTGGAATCAGCCCCGTTCCCTCCAGTACTTATGTAACCGGCCAAAACATACTGTATATCATCATTATTATCGCAAAACTGGTTCCCTCTCCACGGAACATAGTCAAGGCAAGGGGGAAGGACTTCATTAAATTCAAGAGTGTACATGTATAATGCATTTCCGATTTGTCTGAGATTGTTTACACATACGGCCATTCTGCCCCTGTGCCTTGCTTCATTCAATGCGGGCAATAAAAACCCGGCCAAAATGGATATTATCGCAATAACCACCAGTAATTCGATAAGAGTAAACCCCGTCAGAGAATTTCTTCTTATCCCGTTCTTTGAAACGGCCTCTGTTTTATAAAGGCTCCTGTCTTTGCCGCTGCCGGAAGGATTTCTTCCCGCCGACAGGCACTTCTCTAACAGGATAAATCCGTTAGCGCCAAAAAAGTTCATGTTTTTCCCCGACCTTTCATTAAACTTCTTTACAGCTTTTTCTCTCTATAAGACGCACGCCAAGCTCGCAACTTTCTATGTCTCTATCATCATTAATAAGACCTTTAAGTATATCTACCGAAACTTTTCCCATTTTCTCTTTGTCAACAGCCAGCGTCGTCAATGCGGGATCTGTTTCTGATGAAGGCTCTATATCATCAAAACCTATGACACTGATATTATCCGGAACCGCAAAATTTTCATCTTTTAAAGCCTTTATTACATTTAAAGCTATCGCGTCATTCGCAGCAAATATCGCTGTGGGCTTTTCCTTCAATTTTGTAATTATAAGAGCTTCGTTGTATCCGCAATTAACATCGCCTATGATTTCGAAATCTTTCTGCCTTTTTATACCGGCCTGCTTCAAAGCATTCTTATAGCCGACATACCTGTCGCTGAAGCTGTTCCTTTCAAGCGGTCCCCCGATAAAGGCAATCTTTCTGTGACCGAGTTTTAAAAGATAATCAACAGCGGACTTTGCGCCTTCAATATTTTCTGTTTTAACGTACTTCAGCGCGATGTCATCATAATAATTGTCGATTATTACGCATTTTAACTTCAAATTATCTATTTTCCGGACAATATCCTTGCTTATCTCGCCAACAAGAAGTATCCCGTCAATCTGCTTCCTGTCTATTAAAGAAGGCATAACAAAATCCACGCCGCTTCTTTCATGCACAGACTGCAGAATCACGTCAAGTCCCAATTCTCTGGCTTCTTCTTCTATTGCGTTATAAATCTTTGAGTAAAAAGGGTTTCCCATAATGGGATATGGATAACTGCTGACCAGACAACCTATCTGATTGGTTTTGGGTATGGACGAAGGGGAAGCTGTAAATGTACCGCGGCCCTGTTCCCTGTAAACGATTCCTTCCGCAACCAATTCAGACAAAGCCTTTGCAACTGTAACACGGCTTACACCAAGCTGTTGTGATAATTCAGGTTCACTCATTATTCTTGAATTCGGGGGATAGTCTTTTATCAGGTTCAATATAAAAGTCTTGACCTGATCACATTTTGTCTTAATAGATATTTTCATAAATTTTAACCTTTTATGTATGGTTGACTATCAAGTTAGTTTATACTTAACACATATGTAAATGTTTGTCAATAGCCGTTCTCACAGGACAAACACAAAAAAAGGGGTAAGGCAAAATTACGCGCTTACCCCCTTTAATTCAAAACAAGTCAGCTACTTTAGAACCTCAATGTCAAGCCTGCGGACAATGCATAATCAGAAACAAATCTTCCTTCAACATTCAAAGAAAGAAAATCGTTTACTATCAGGTCAAGCCCCACATAAGGCATAACTTTGTACCTGCTGTCCGCATCCAACTCAACTCTTTCCCCTGTTGTCGCGGTAGAGTTGTACTTAATATCGGAATCGGCATACTTAAGCCCGATATAAGGAACGGCGATTATTTTCTCGCCCATCTGGAATTCTTTGCTGATTGCGCCGCCGGCGTCCCAGTCTTTGATCTCAAGCTTACCTTTTTTAGAAAGGTCGTTTGTAACATTTACGCCATTAATCTTGAATTCATCAAGTTTAGGTTCTGTTTGGCGGTACTGCCCTGTTGCCAGTATTTTAATGCCCAAATCCGCCCATTCGTAAACTAAAATTTTTCCGCCCACTCCCCAAATAAAATCTGTCTTATACTTTAGGGTAAAATCATCGTTGCTAATTTTTGTCTTTCCGTCAATTTTAACTCCGTTGCACGCGCCAAGAATAACAAACCCCTCAACCCTGTCAAATGCGGCATAAGAAATCTTTCCGTAATAATATTGACCTTTGAATTTTGTATCTCTGAGGCTCATCTTTACGGCCGCGTCACCGAGCCTATCCTCAAGATTACCATCCAATTCTCTTTCGAATATAATGTCATTTTCGTAAGAAAGCTTCAGAACCCCGATCTTATCAGGGCTCATTCCCATAAGTCCCGGACCATGAGGTATTGTCGGGTCAGACGGATTCCCGGCAGGGCCGGCAAAAGTGTAAGACGCAAAAGCAACAGCCAACATAACCGCCAAAAGTAGGATTTTCTTCATTCTACACTCCTTTCATTCACTCTTGTTATTTTTATCCATTATTTTTAAAGCATAATCATGATATCACAGGAGGATGGTTTTACAAAACTTTTTATAATAATATTCACTGCACGTAAAACGTTTGCGATCTCTTTGGCCCGACAGAAACAATCCATGCCCTGCTGCCAACCAGTTCAGCCAGTTTTTTTACATACTTTTTCGCCGGTTCGGGCAAATCTCCGAACTCTCTGCAACCGGATGTTTTTATTTTCCATCCCCCGAAGATTTCATAAACGGGTTCACATTCTTCAAGCACTTCCAGGACAGAAGGGAATTCAGTCAGCGTGTTGCCTTTATATTTATATGCGGTGCATACTTTAATCTCATCAAGTTCGTCCAGCACATCAAGTTTAGTAAACGCTATTTTATCGATAGCGTTAAGTGTCACGGCGTATCTTCCTATCACAGCATCGAACCATCCGCATCTTCTGGGCCGTCCTGTGGTGGCGCCGAATTCTCCGCCTTTTTTACGTATAACTTCGCCCATCCGCTTATCAAGTTCCGTGGGGAAAGGTCCTTCCCCGACTCTTGTAATATATGTTTTCATTACACCAACAATATTTTTTATCTTTGAGGGGCCGATACCTGTTCCCGTACATGCTCCGCCGGCGGTGGCATTCGATGACGTCACATACG
>DJVC01000127.1 GCA_002440765.1 bacterium UBP3_UBA6266
CAAAATGCCGCGACAATGAAACTTTGATTTCAAGCGATGCCGAGGCATATAAGAAAAAATTTGATGTTATGGGCGAGCTTATTTATGAGGGCTGCAGATTAAATTGTTTGGAATGCACACATAAGGCCCCGAATATTGCATTTGTAGAACTTACAAACAGGTGCAACATGAACTGTCCTATCTGCATTACTAACGTTCCTTCCATGGGATTTGAATTTGAACCGGACATGGAATACTTCAGGCTTATTTTTGAAAATCTTTCAAATCTGGATCCCAGGCCGTCGGTTCAGCTCTTTGGAGGAGAACCGACCGTAAGAGAAGACCTTTTTGATATTATCAGGCTCGCTAAATCATACGGCCTTTCGGTGAGGGTTGTCACAAACGGCCTGAAGCTTGCCGACAGGAATTATTGTGAAAAGCTGGTGGAAGAAGGAGTCTCAGTCCTCATATCATTTGATGGTTTTAATAAGAAAATGTATGAGATGTTCAGGGGAATGCCCGAGGCGCTGGAGCTTAAGCTGAAAGCCCTTGAAAATCTTGCTCACAGAAAAAAAGGCAAAGTCATTTTAATGACAGTGGCCTCGAAAGAGCAGGATAACGAAGATTTAAAAAAGCTGTTCGATTACTGTGTGAAAAACAAGAAGATTACAAGGGGTATTTTTATTATGCCCCTGGCGCATATGTGGTCGCCTGATAGGCTGGACTATAATCCCGAGAGGACTACTCCTGAAGATGTGGAACATATGGTTAATGATGCGGTGGGAGGCGGAGTTGAATTTGTCCCTTTGGGTTCCCTTGACACAAAGGTTTTTAATAAAGTGCTTAAATTAAAAGAGATGCCTTTTGTAGGAGTCCATCCTAACTGTGAAAGCATAACAATCCTCGTTTCCGACGGGAAGAGATTGTTTCCTGTTTCAAGATTCCTTAAAAAAGGATTGTTTAATCTTGTCGGCGATCTGAGAAAAGTCGGAAACGAGATTTCCAGGCATAAAAAAATAGGCTTTCTGTTCAAGATTAAGGTCTATCTGGCGATTTTGAATATTCTGTTCAGCAATTTTAGTTTTGAGAACGCTGTCGGCAGGAAAGGGTTAAGCGCTTTTCTCAGATGGGTGAAAATAATAAGCAGGGTTCTCCTTGGACATAAACTTAAGGATGTAATCAGGGAAGAAACAGATATGAAGGGAGCTCTTCAAATAATGGTCCTCCCGTTTGAAGATTATGATACAACGGAAGCTGTCCGGTTAAAGATGTGCACGTCCTCTTTTGTTTATCCTGAGAACAGGGATGGAGACGTTAAGTATATTCCGGTCTGCGCATGGGAACGCCATAAGAAGAAAGTAATGAAAGACATAGCCGAAAAATTTAATAAACCGGGGTTCAACAAAGGGCTATCAAGAGAAAAAAATGTGGCAGAAAAAGTTTAAAAGCATATGTCCTGTATGCGACAAATCCCTTGAAGCGGTTTTTTATGAGGAAGACGGCAAGGTATATATAAAGAAAAACTGCCCCGAACACGGAGATATTATAGATCTTGCTTCTTCGGACAAAGATATATTTATCGGCAAAATGGCTCTTGCCGGGAAAGATTCTTCCCGTAACTGCAGTATAGAAAGATGTAATGTCGGTATTTTCTCATGTAAAGACCATGTGGCGCGCAAGGCCCCGATTGCGTTTATTGAAGTAACCCCCAGATGCAATATGCAATGTCCTATCTGTTATATAGATGCCAGCACAAAAGGCAGTGATGTTCCGCTTGAGGATATAAAAAAGATGATAGAGGAAATCAGGAAAAACGACCCTGATACGCACCTTGTTCTTATAGGGGGGGAGCCTACCATCCACAAAGATTTTTTCAAAATCCTCGACGCTGTCAAAGAAGCCGGATTGATTAAAAGATGCTATCTTGCCACTAACGGCATTACGTTATCGGATGAGAAATTCTGCGCTCGGGTTTATGACGCGGGCGTTAGATGGTACTATCTTGCTTTTGACGGTGTTAACAAAGAAACCTGTAAAAAAATAAGAGGGAGCTACCGTTCTTATGAAGCATCAAGAAAAACGATAGAAAACCTCAGAAAATTCAAGAGGGCAAAAGTCGTGCTCTCTGTTACGGTAGTCAAAGGTCTCAACGAGAATGAACTGCCTGAAGTCATTAAATTTGCTTTGGACAACAGTGATATTGTCAGGAGGGTGTCTGTGTCGGTCGAGGTTTTCTGCGGCCGGCAGGATAAGATAGAACGCCTGGCGGAAAAAAGGATTACGCCTGAATGTGTTGAAAACATATTAAAAGAAAAGCTTAACTTGAAAGCCGCCACTGCGGCTTTAACGTTTTACTCTCTGATGCTGGAATTTTTAAAGCTGGCGGGCCTGTTGCCCGGGAGAGCCTGGATGCACGGCCTGCCTCACCCGATGTGCGGAAGCGCAGGCTTTATAGGCAGGAATCCGGACGGCTCGATTTTTTCGGCGCTCGACATGGTCATTAGGGAACCGGATAAAAATATTTATAAATACGGGGCGAAAATCGCGAAGCTTGTTTCCCGGATGGACAGAGTTAAAGGAAAACTGTCCGGGATTTTTCTCGGGAAATTATTATGGACGATACTGGTTTTTGTTTTTTTTGTGCCGTTTTATTTTATAATGACGTTGGCCTTTATCAGGCCTTCTTTTTTAATTAAAGTGTTTTCATCCTTTATAAAATCCATTTTCGGAAAAAAGAAAATGAGAGAATATCTGACAGGAAGCGGCAAAGTGGAATTACATTACCTTGTCGCTTGTGATAAATATAATTTTGTCTGGGAAAAAATGCCTTATTGCGCGACTCACCACTACAGGATAGATCCTCAAAGCAAAGAAGTCACAAAAATGTGCGGTTGTTATGTCGTCCCTTTCAGAAGCTATGCCGAATCCTGCAATACAATGGGGTAAGGAAGCTATAGTTATCAGGTTACCAAGTATATTATTAAAATCAAAACTTAATGACCTAACAGCTCAATAACTGAAAACCAAATGACTTTTTTAAAGAGAATAAAAAAAAATAAAACAGTTACCGATATCCGCAGATACCTTGTCTATATCGTCTCGGTAACATCCTGTTTCATCGTAAGAATTCTTCCGTGGAAAGTCGTGGTAAAAGCCGGGAAGGCGCTCGGGTTATTTGCCTTTTATATTGTCCGTTACGCGAAAAAAAGGTCAACAGATAATCTTACCAGGGTTTTTGGGGAAGAAAGATCCGCCGGAGAGATTCGGCTGATTGCGAAAAATGTGTATAAAAACATGGGGATTACCTCGCTTGAATTCGCCAAGATGCCTCATATGACGGATGACGAGTTTTTTGCGGCGACGGACTATAAGAAGGAACAGATAGATTATCTGTGGGAACTTTTGAATCATAAAAAGGGCGTGATTTTTGCCAGCGCCCATATGGGTAATTGGGAGATGCTTGCGGAGTTCGGGTCGCGTTTGGGTTTTAATATGTCAATCCTGTTTAAGCCTTCGACTAACCCTTATCTGAATAAAATATGGTTCGGGCTGAGAGGCAACAACAAACTGATAGATATTTCAAAAGATTTATCCTCCGTTGTCAGGAGGCTCCGCGCTAACGAAGTGATATGCCTTCTGTTTGATGAAAATGCCCGTAAACGCGGCATCATGCTGGATTTTTTCGGCAAACCGGCATCCACCTACAAAGGCCCGGCGTATTTTGCGCTGAAAACAGGGTGCCCGGTAGTCTGCCTTTATTTTGTAAGGAAAAAGGAAGACGCGAAACATAAATTTATTATTGAAAGGACCATCTGGCCGAAAAGGACCGGCAATCTGGAAAAGGATATGCTGGATATTTTAAGGCAGATGAACGAAAGCCTGGAACAGGTTATAAGGCAGTATCCCGAGCAATGGAACTGGATTTACAAACGATGGTAGATTTAAATAGCTCAATAGTTTTTACTGCTAAACCACTTAACAACTCAATTACTCAACTGTTTTTTCTTATTTTTTCCCGAGCAACTTCAATACCATTGCGGAATTTTCTTCGGTTGCCCTGTCGGTTACGTCCAGGACGGGCCAGCCCATACCGGCATAAAATTTTTCCGCGGTCTTTATTTCTTCGGAGATACTGTTTAAAAAGGAATACTCCCCTTCCTTTGACCTGTAAGATTTGGAGCGTTCCTTCCTTATGCGGAATAATGTCCCGGGATTAATGGTAAAAGCCGCGATTTTATTTGATTTGATGGCCTGCAGTTCTTTCGGAAAAGAGAATACGGAGACAAACGGAACATTGGCGACTTTATATCCTTTAGCGGCAAGATAGATAGATGTCGGGGTTTTTGATGTCCTGGATACGCCTACGAGTATTATATCGGCTTTGTCCAGGTCTTCGGGCCTCAGCCCGTCATCGTGTTTGATTGTGAAAACGATTGATTCCTGTTTTGAGATGTATTCGGTGTCAATCTCGTGTATTCTGTTCAGGCTCCAGCTGGGTTTTATTCCGGTTGCCCGGACTATAAAATCCATAGCCCCGCCGGTCAGATCATAACTCGGCACATTTCGTTCGGCGGAAAACTGTTCTATCATCTTTTTAAGTTCCGGAAAAATAGTAAGATGGAATATAAGCGAGCCGTCAGTTGTTTTTTGCAGCGCGGCGCGCAGTTTTTGCGGCGTATTGACGAAATTCTCAATCGTTACCTCAAAGGTTTCCTTTGGAAGCTGGGTGAGTATCGAAGTTATAAAACGTTCTCCGAGATCCCCTGTGGCGTCAGATATGATGATTATCCTGAATTTCTTCATATGTATATATTATGAAATTTTTTGCTGTTTATAAATAAAATTAAAAAAACGCCCGGCAAAAAATACCGGGCGTTCACGAGGGGCAGAAGAATCCGCCTGTTATCCGTTATTCGTATTTTACCTCATCAATGTATAATGTGATGCCGTCAGGATTGTCCATATAACTGGAAACCCAGCAGAATCCTCCGCTTATGTAAGAAAGATCAAGTTCAGCAAGGTCTATTTCGTATTTTTGCCACTCTTTTGTAAGTTCAACAGGGCCCGTTGAAGCCGAATCAGTGTCGCTGTATTCACCCGTGATTCCGCCAACCTTGAATTCAGCGATTTCCCCGCCATTTTCGCCTCTTGCCCAGAAAGTTACTTTCTTTGCTTTTATGAGGTTGAATCCGCCTCTGACTTTTCCCCAGTTATTCGCGGGGTTTTGCCAGTAAATTCCGGCCCAGCCGGCTTTAACATCTTCACCGGGATTATAGCTGATTTTAATGCAATGATTGCCTGACTGAGGATTGTCTTTTGCTGTTGGAGAGAATTTGATTGCGTGGAAGTCTCCCATCCAGCCTGATGGGATAAAATGATTTCCCCTTGACATGTTGTCGCTATAAACGTTGAAAGGCATTTCCTGTTCTGTTGCTGCTGTGGACACTGAGTAAAACCCAAGTACCAGTATCAGTGTTAGCGTTGCTATTGACAGCTTTTTCATTTTGTTCCCCCTTCCTGTTTTTGACAGCCGTTATTATATAGAGCAAGTCTTGTGCCAGAACTTTGGAAAACCCAACTAATATATCTAATATCTTGTAGCGCAAAGAGATATAATATTATTTTTTTTGAATACGCGAATTTTTATTAGAATTTATGTTAATATGTGTTGATAATGCCGACATATTCGAAAAACATGTGGTAATAACTGTCATAGCAGCCACTTTTTAAACCGGAGAATAATGTAGTTGCAATAACGGGCTTTTTCTGACAAAATCTCTTGATTACCTTGAGAGGAGTATGTCATGGCGGATAAATTTGATTATGATGTTGTTGTAATAGGTTGCGGACCGGCAGGTTACATTGGAAGCATAAGAGCATCCAGGCTGGGGCTTAAAACCGCTGTCATTGAGAAGGATGTTCCGGGCGGAGTTTGTGTAAATGCGGGTTGCATTCCTACAAAGTCCATTATTCACTATGCCGGTATCTTTAATTCGGCGGAAACGCTGAAAGATATGGGGATTAAAATAGATGCCGGAAATTTTAATTATAGAAAGGTCTTTGAAAAATCAAGACAGGCTTCGGAAATGCTTTCCAAAGGGGTCCGTTATCTGCTCAGGCAGGCCGGCGTGGAACTTATAGCGGGGAATGCTGTTATAAAATCCGGGAATGAAATATCGGTTGACGGAAAACAAATTATCAGTTCCGGTAAAATAATTATTGCCACCGGTTCAAGGCCCCGGCCGGTTGAAGGATTTGATATCGATGAAAAACAGATACTATCGTCCACAGGCGCTCTGATGCTTGAGCGGCTTCCGAAAAGCGTATTAATAATCGGAAGCGGCGCGATAGGCGCGGAATTTTCGTATATAATGAACTCTTTCGGGGTTGAGGTTTATATTGCAGAGATTATGGACAGGATTCTGCCCCAGGAAGATGAAGAAGCTTCTCTGGTGGTAAAAAGGGCATTTGTAAAAAAAGGTATCAGAATCCATACGGGAAGCGCCGTAGTTTTGGCGGGCAGGGATGAAAAAACTCTTAAGGTTCTGGTAAAAAAGAACGGGAAAGAAGAATATATCGCGGTGGAGAAAGTACTCGTTGCGGCGGGCAGGATCCCGAATACGGAAAACATCGGGCTTGAAAACATAAAAGTTAAAACGGAAAAAGGGTTTATTTCAGTGGGTGACTATTATCAGACCGATGAAAAAAATGTGTTTGCCGCGGGGGATGTGATAAATTCTCCTCTTCTGGCGCATCTTGCCTCAAAAGAAGCTGAAATTGCCGCGGATTATATTGCGGGCGGGAATCCTGTCAAACGTGTGGATGTTTCGAATATCCCGAGAGTGGTTTATTCAGAACCTCAGATAGCGGGTTTCGGGCCTGCGGAAGCCGAATTGATAAGAAGCAAAACAAATTATAAAAAAATTGTTTTTCAGTATAAGGCCTGTCCTAAAGCCGTTATTGAAAATAAAACCGAAGGATTTATCAAAATCCTGTACAATCCTTCGAATAACGATATTGTTGCTGTTTATATTGCCGGCGCGGAAGCGGCTGAGTTAATACATGAACTTTTGCTTGCGAAGACCGGCGGGCTGAACCTGGGACATGTTGCGGATATGATACATGCCCATCCCACTCTTTCGGAAATAAACATGGAAGCGGCGAAGGGGATTGCCTGAGGCCCGGGAAACCGGTTCGTTTTTATTGCTCTGATAACTCTTCTATATACTTCAGCGCCAGCTCTAACGGCCAGTCTATTCCTTTGGTCTCTTTTACGCATTTTTCCATATATTCGACCGTCCTGTCGAAATCACCCTGAAAATAAAATTTTCTTCCTATAAAATAAGGAGGGTCGTTGTTGAATTCGCTTGTCCCGTTTGAGAAAACATTCTCCAGGTCTTCATATGAAAGCTGGCCGAGATAAAAAAGGCTGATAGAATAAATCACTTCATAACCGGATTTTGCAAATTGGTAATCCACCTCTTTTAACAGCCTCTCGGCCTCAGCTATGTCATTTACATCGTAACAGACATCCGCATACCATATTAACGCCCAGCCGTATTGCTCCTTCATATCGCTGTATTTTCCCATACAGTCCTTTAAAGCCTCGATGCATTTGTTTATTTTACCCGTAAGCCTGTAGCAGTGGGAAAGGTCGATCTGGTTCCATGCGCATATATATCTCTGGTCGCTGTAGGTCCTGTTGACTTTTTCGTACGTTGACAAGGCGTCTTCAAATCTTTTCTGATGCCTGTAGATGTTTGCCGTTTTATTTAAGGCAAGAGCGCACTGGGCCCTGTAGGAGCCGTAGTACAGCAGGATGTTCTGGAATGCGAGCCTTGCCCTTGTCATATCTCCGAATTCAGTCCATGCTTCGCCTATTTGCACCTGGGTATCGCAGTAGAGGTTTTTATGCTCCGGGAAATTGGTTACCAGAAATGAAAGGCTTTCTTCAAGCGAATCGATTTCCGAAGCTGAAATATCCCCGATATTGGCCCGCACATCTTTTAATTTTTGGTTAATGACATTTGTATATGTGGATACTATATTGCTGAGAACAGCGTTCCTGGGGAATGTTCTGAGGCATTCAAGGAAAACCCTGTCCGCTTCTTTTTCCAATCCCATAGAGAGGTAACAAAGGCCGATATGGTACATTGAATGAGCCGCGAGGTCTTCGTATTCAGGGTATGAGTTGATAATCTTTTTATATTCGTTTATAGCCTGGTGATACTGTTCCATTTTTTCATATGCTATACCGATCCAGAATTGTCCGAGAGAGACTATTTCTTTCCTGTCATTGTATGTGCCGGTTATTTCGTTGAATTCGTTTATGGCCTCATTATACAGCCCTCTCTCCAGGAATTTTTCCCCCGCTACAAGCGGGGATGTTTTTAAAGGCGTGCTTAATCTATACAGCTTGAAATTATCAAACCTTACATGGGAACCCCACGTATCAAGCCCCGCATACTGGTTTTCCATTGATATGAAAGGCATATAATCCACTATCCTCAATATGAGCCGGTTGTCTACAAAGAGCCTCACGTCTTTTCCTACTTTTTCCACCCTTATTTTATATTTTCTGTTGGGCTCAACCTTAAGTAGTGATGTCTGGTTCAGGATATTGGGAGCGTAACCTTTTGTTATTGCGGTTTTCTGGTTTTTCCAGCCGCCTATGTGAAAGACATAACCGGTTGTTCTTGCTTCGTCAGATATAAAACATTGTATGTTATTGTCGTGCGGCGGGACGGTGTAGGCGTCAAACGTCATTTTCAGATCGCCGGACACGGGAATCTTTTTGAGGATTATAAACGCGTTCTCCCAGCTTTGAACGGATAATTCCCCGTTTTCTATTTTCCAGACCGAGTGGTCTTCCCGGGTATCTATTATTCTTTTCCCCGCGAACGCTTCCCAGTTGCTGCCTATTTCCTGTCTGTTGAAGTCATCTTCAAAAATCGGCGCCCACTTTGCCATTTCAAGAATTTTCTGGCTTATGATATAACTGCCGCTGGATCCGCTTATTATTACGATAGCCGCAATTGCCATGGACAGGAATTTGTATTTTCTTATTCTTCTTATCATCCTGTCAAAAGAGGTCGGCCTTCTTGCCAGGACGAGCTCTCCGTTCCGGAACCGGTTGATATCATCGATGAACTCGCGTACCGTCTGGTAGCGTTTATCGGGGCTTTTTTCCATTGCTTTTAAGATGACCGCTTCTATGTCTACCGGGATTTCCGGATTTGCTTTTCTCGGATATCTGGGATCCTGCTCCACGATTTTTTTTATTATTTCCAGGTTGGAACGTCCTTTGAACGGGACTTCCCCGATAAGTATCCTGTAGAGCAGCACACCGAGAGAAAAAATATCGGAACGCTTATCCAGTTTGTTCTTTAATTCCGGGTTTGCCTGTTCGGGAGACATGTAGGAAGGGGTCCCTATCACTTTATTTGATGTTATTTCTTCGGTTGCTTCGACTTTCGCGAGACCGAAATCTGCTATTAAAGGGTGCCCTTCTTCGTCTATTATTATATTTGACGGTTTGATATCCCTGTGTATTATCCCGTGCTCATGGGCGTAATTAAGCCCTTCTCCCACCTGGACTATTATGTTCAACGCTTCTTCAAGAGAGATTTTTTCTTTTTTAAGCTTATCCTCGAGCGTTTCCCCCTGTATGTATTCCATTGCATAAAAATAAATGTGTTTATCCTTGCCGAATTCGAGGATGGTTACTATGTTCGGATGCCTTAGTTGTGCCGCCGATGTGGCTTCGATTTCAAAACGTTTGACGATTTCGGTAAAAGCGCTCAACGAGTTGGGAATTACTTTTATCGCGACTTTTCTTTTGAGTGACGGCTGGTAAGCTTCATACACGACTCCCATAGCCCCGTGCCCGATGGTTCCGATGATTTTGTAATCACTTATTCTCTGCGGAACCTCCTGTTCGATTTCGGTTCCGGCGGGAATATTCACCGGCGGTTCCGTCTTATGGAGGCTCGGGTCGTATTTATCGAATTTGTTGTCCATTGGTTATTTTTTTTCTTCTATCCGGTATGCCTGGATTTTCTTATATAAGGTCGTGCGGTCTATTCCAAGCATCTCAGCGGTTTTTTTCTTGTTCCATCCTGTCAGTTCCAGTGTCCTTACTATATGTTTTTTCTCTATTTCTTTGAGGGAAAGCATCCCGGAAACCGTGTCTATGGTTTTGGTTGCTGACCCGCGGAGTATCTCATAAGGGAGATCGTTCGGCAGTATGGGATCGTTTTTCCCGAGGATCATTGTTTTTTCAATGACATTTTTAAGTTCCCTCACATTGCCCGGCCACCTGTATGCCTGCAGCACATCCAGCGCTTCTTTTGATATGGCCTTGATTTTTCTCGGGCTGTTTTCCATAAAGATTTTCATAAAATGCTTTACAAGCGGGGGGATATCTCCCGTCCGGTCCCGCAGCGGCGGGATTTTAAAATTAATTATATTAAGCCTGTAATAAAGATCCTGCCGGAAAGTCCCTCTTTTAACGGCTTCTCCCAGGTCCTGATTCGTGGATGCTATCAGCCGGACCTCAACTTTCATGGGCTGGGTGCCTCCCACATTATAAAACTCTCCGTGCTCAAGGACTCTTAACAGGTTTGCCTGTACCCCTGAGTCGAGCTCTCCTATTTCATCGAGCACTATAGTTCCGCCGTTGGCTTTTTCAAAAAGGCCTTTTTTGTTATACGCGGCTCCTGTAAAAGCGCCTTTGACATGCCCGAAAAGTTCGCTTGCCGCCAGGTTTTTTGTAAAAGTCGCGCAGTTTACGACAACAAAAGCATTATCCTTGAGTTTGCTGTTGAAGTGGATTGCCCTTGCAACCAGTTCTTTTCCCGTTCCGCTTTCCCCTTCTATCAGGACAGTTGAATTTGTCGGCGCGACAACCGCGATTTTGCTTAATAATTCCTGGATGGCCGAATCTCTCCCTATTATCTGGTGGGTGATATTCAATGCGGTTTCAAGTTCGTGTTTCTCTTCCTTTAGTTTTTCTTTCAATTCTATGTTTTTCAGCACGTTATCGATTTGGTGGACGATTGCCGACAGGAGATTAAGCGTCGAATCGTCATATTTTTCCTTATCGGTTGACTCTACGTGTATGGCCCCTATGCATATTTTATTCATTCTCAGCGGTGTGACCATAATGCTTCCGGAAAGGCCGCTTTTGGCCGAAGGTTCTTTTGGTGTCGCGAGTACGGCTACATTTTCGTTCAATACTTTATCGAACGTCGTTGCCGAGAAAGAAGGCAGGTTTTCCGGAGCGTTCTCTCTTTTGAGCAGGGCGGCGATCTTCAGGATTGCATCCCCCCCTGATTTAAGCATAATGGCGACGCAATCGGCTTCGAAATGGGAGAGTATGTTATGACAAAGCTCGTCAAAAAGTTCTTCCCTGCTAAGGATATCGGCAATACGCGACGTCAGCTTGAACAGGAAAGCGAGATTTATCTTCATCTCTTTTATTGAAGTAACGTCGTCTTTTTTTACTGTCTGTTCCAGGTAACTGGTGTCACCGCCCGCGAGTATTGACATAATATCCGTTTCGACTTCGTGCGTAGAGGAACCTGTCGTGTCAAGAAGCGTCTTATTCCCGGATTTTTTATCTTTGGCGAGAGTCTCGGTAAATATTATTTCGGTATTCCCGATGGTGATTTTGTCTCCTGTTTTCAGGTAGTGTTCGTTTGTGCGCTTGTCATTGATGCACAGGCCGTAACTGCTTCCGACATCTTCAATGCGCCAGCGGTTTATTTCATAGCATAGCTTCACATGTTTTCTTGAAACGGACTTATCGCTTAAATTTATGTGATTGGTCGTCCCGCGCCCTATCAGGATTTCGGGAGACGGCTTTATCTCAACTATCTTTTCTGTCGGGAGTTCATAATTAATGATTAAAAAAGACATTTTTATTTTCTCCGGTTATCGGAACTCACATTCAAATATACGCTTAAAAGGCAAAAGTGTCAAGTTAACGTGTTGATATAATGGACACAATTAGCGGACTTACTGCTCATTTTGGTTGGAAAATACGGATTCGCTTTGTGTTGAAAATTGCAACTTATCTAAGAGAGCCTTTCTTTTTTTATCCAGGGTTTTCCTTGGGAAATGCGCTTTCGCGAAGATTTCCACCTCATTTTTCGCAAGATATGCCCATGTTGTTGCCGCCAGGCATAAAGCGTCTTCCCTTACAACATCATCTATAACGTCGGGGCCTCTTGTATCTATGACGTTATTCTTGGGCCATGAATAGGGAACGCCTCTCGCGCCGGTCGGGAATTCATATGAAGTGTCGTAAATCGCTTTTATAAGTTCAATTGATTTCTCATAATCTCCAAGAAGTTTGTAACAGTAAGCCATCTGGCCTGTCCCTTCAAGCCATATCGCGTCGCCGAAATCATCATCGAAAGCGTTGTTCGGGAGGTCCCAGTATTCGTAAGCGGAAATTTCTTTATTACCGTCCGTTACGGTTACTCTCATAAGCCGCTCCGCTTCTTTCATCATATCCCTCGCGAGGGATATATCGCCTTCTTCAATGAAATAGATTGCGGCCCAGGAAGCTATGGTGTCAAGCGCTTTAACGAAATCAAACTGTCCCCTGATGAACATTTTTCCTCTTTCCCATGTATCCGGAGAACCCCATGTCCGCGCGTCGCAAAGCCAGGGTTTTTCATAATAAAGGTCGTCCGCGGCACCGTCGCCGTCATCATCTCTTCCCGTTTCGATATATCCGGGAGGAAGGCGGACGCCGTAATCCGCGTTTCCCCAGACCGAATGTTCAAGAAAGTTTTTTACTCCGAGATGTTTCAGGTTTTTTGACCGCCAGAGATATGCCGACAGGTTACCGGCTGTCTTGTCATCTTTGTAAGTTTCTATATTTTCAAGAGGGGTGATTGAATACGGTTTATGCACGGTGTAATAAGGCTCGAGGTCTTTTGTGAAAAACCATGTAAGGGCGTTTTCGAGTATCTGTGAATGAGCTTTCATATTGGGGATGTAAGTCGATATGTAGGGACTGTATTTTATTCCTTTGACTTCCTGCTGGGTCATTACATTGTAGAAAAAGTCAAAGATATCACCTCTGAAATAAATTGATTTCCCCTCATTGTTTTTCCCGTGTTTTTTAAAATACAGGAAGTCTCCCACGGGCTCGTATTTGTAGGTGAGATAATCCCAGTTCTCTATACCGTCCAGGTCAACGGAAGCCTGCAGGAGTGATATTTTCCCGTCTTCGTTTGCCCCGTAAAGTATGGGAATAATAGTATAATGGTTGGTTGAAATGGGATTGCCCGAATTGTTTGTCCTTTCTTCTTTCGCGCTGATGTTCGGGGTATGCCCCGAGTTTAACTCGCTTATGGGCCCCCTCACTTCCCCTGTTCCCTGGTCATGCAGGTAGTAAACAAGCCTGCTTCGTTTGTAATCAGGGGATGACCAGACCAGGATGTTTTCATAAGGGGGAGCGGCTTCGAAAGCGAAGGTAAGCCTTCCGTCTAATTCTTCCCAGTTGTCTATCTCATCGGGTTCCTTCTGCGCTTCGGATAAATCGGGCATATAATTTTCGTTGACATCCATCATTTCCGAAGGGTTGTCTATGCCGTCTTTATAGATTTTTGTGATAACGATATTTCTTCCGAAATTCTGTATCGGCCCGACTTCCTGGACGCCGAGAAACTTGACCCCGAAAAGGGAATTGTAGAGCGCCGCCCTGCATGTTCCGAATACACATCCTCCTTTATCCATGAATTCCTGAAGTTTTGTTACGCATTTTAATTTTGATACGGGCGTATTCGGAAGTATCAGGACTTTTGTCCCCAGTATGGGAGGGTTGACGTCTCCGGCCCGTATGTTTATTATCGAATACGGT
>DJVC01000125.1 GCA_002440765.1 bacterium UBP3_UBA6266
AAACAGACTGATTATTTTATATTTATGGGAACTTCTGAATTTTTGGTAAAGTTATGGGACGGGAAAAAATCCGTAGAAGACAGGATTATAGCGGCTGAGGGAAAAATAACGATTATAATGGTGCCGCCGGGTATAATACACGGTTATAAGAATACAGGCAGATCAAACGGTCTGGTGTTGAATATGCCGGATAAATTATACGGCGGTAAGAACAGGAAACATGCCGTTGATGAGATAAGGCACGAGGAGTCAGGCCGGTATATAATGGATTAGGAACTCCCTGCCCTCCATAATTAACCCTTATTTATATTATACTGAGAAATTATGAAAAATAAAATTTATATGGTTTTAAGGCTTTTTCTGGGGGCCGGTATCCTCTTTTACGTGCTTACTTCAATCCGGATGGGCGCGGATGCAGATTACGCGGGTATGTCTTTGTTCGGGAAGTTATTTCACAACATAGACCTGTTAAAAGACAAGATCCTTGGTGTGGACAAACTGCTTTTTATGACAGGGATGGTGTTAATACTGATAGCCTATATGATTTCTTTTATAAGATGGTATTTTCTATTGAAAGTCCATGAGATCAATATTCCTTTCAAGCGGGTTGTAAGCCTGGGGTTCATCGGGGTTTTATTCAACAACATTATGCCAAGCACAGTGGGCGGAGATATAGTCAAAGCCTATTATGCAACAAAAGACACCAGCAAACGCTCCGTTGTGGTAACAACTGTCCTGGTCGACAGAGTCATAGGCATGGGATCCCTTTTGCTGATATCCGTCGCCGCGGCTCCTTTTTTTCTTTTCAACGGGCAATTAAGAGAGGTATCCGCGGTTTTGATAGCGGTATTCATTTTTGCGCTTTTTATTTTTTGGCTGATGCTTCATCCCAAGTTAATGCAGAAAATATCCCTTCTGAAAAAAGGCGGGATATCGGGAAAATTGATTGAAATGTACAAAGCTTTTTATTTTTATAAGGATAAAACCAGGGTGTTGATATGGTCCATAATTATGTCGGTTATACTCCAGCTGATTATGATATACGTCCAATATATTTTTATTTGCGCCATGGGGTACAAAAATGCCGGTTTTGCGGATTTTCTCATACTGATTCCCGCGATTACGTATATATGCGCGATTCCGATATCCATAATGGGATGGGGTGTGGGGGAAGCTGCCTATAAAACTCTCTTTAATCTTGTGGGGATATCGAGTGTATATTCCGTCGGTTTGTCTTTGATTTCCAGGATAAGTATGATGGCTGTCAATCTTATAGGGTTACCTCTGTATATAAATCACAAGCCTACCGAAAGCCTGAAGGAAATCAAAGAAAGCATAACGTTAAAAGGAGATTGAAATGAAAGGTGTAATCTTAGCCGGAGGTTTGGGAACAAGGCTTTATCCTCTTACGAAAATCACCAATAAGCATTTATTGCCCGTTTATGACAGGCCTATGATTTATTATCCTATAACCACATTGGTGGAAGCCGGCATCAAGGATATCATGGTAGTAACGGGGGGTAATAATGCGGGTGATTTTCTCAGGCTGCTCGGCAACGGCAGGGAATTCGGCTTAAAAAGGCTGCATTACGCTTATCAGGAAGGGGAAGGCGGTATCGCCCAGGCCTTATCGCTCGCGGAGGAATTTGCCGAAGGCGGGAGCATAACGGTAATACTCGGAGATAATATATTCGAGAAAACGGTGAAAAAAGCTGTTGCGGGTTTCTCCAAAGTCAATTCAGGAGCAAAAATATTTTTAAAGGAAGTTACTGAACCCCAGCGTTTCGGTGTCCCGGAGATAAAAGGCGGTAAAATAATTAAAGTCGAGGAGAAACCGAAAAAACCGAAATCCAAATATGCCGTCGTGGGATTATATATGTACGATAACGGCGTTTTCGATATTATAAAAGGACTTAAAGTTTCGGGAAGAAATGAACTGGAAATTACCGATGTCAATAACCACTATATACAAAGGGGTATGATGGAATATGAAATCCTCCCGGGCTGGTGGACAGACGCGGGGACAATTGAGTCTCTTTACAGGTCCAACACATTAATCCATAAGATTAGAGAGGAAAAATGAAATATTTTATAACAGGCGGCGCAGGTTTTATAGGTTCGAATTTCATAAGGTATCTTATCGGCCGGGAACCCGAAGCTGAAATAATTAACTATGACAAACTTACCTATGCCGGCAATCCGGAGAACCTTTCTGAACTGAAAAATAACAGGAGATATACATTTGTTAAAGGGGACATATCCGATTCTGAGATGGTGGACAATCATATCCGCGGATGTGATATTCTTATTAATTTTGCGGCGGAAACACATGTTGACCGTTCTATAGGGGACCCGCGGGATTTTATAACCACCGATGTCGTGGGGACGTATGTCCTGCTTGAAAATGCGAAAAAACATTCCATAAAAAAGTTTATTCAAATATCCACTGATGAAGTTTACGGCAGTATAGAGAAAGGTTCGTTTGATGAAGATTCCACGTTAAAACCCACCAACCCGTATTCCGCGAGCAAAACAGGGGCTGACAGGCTCGCTTTTTCTTACTGGGCCACCTATAAACTGCCTGTGGTGATCTCACGCGCGTCGAACAATTACGGCCCCTTCCA
>DJVC01000126.1 GCA_002440765.1 bacterium UBP3_UBA6266
AATTACGGCCCCTTCCAGTACCCTGAAAAAATAATCCCGCTTTTTGTCACAAATGCCATTGAAAACATGGAACTGCCCCTTTATGGCGACGGGTTAAATGTCAGAGATTGGCTTTATGTGGAAGACCATTGCGCCGCCATTCTTTTTCTTGTCAAAAAAGGTGTTGACGGAGAAGTTTATAATATAGCGGGAGGCAATGAAATCACGAATATGGAGCTTACACGAAACATATTGAAGATACTGGGCAAAAGCGAGTCTCTGATTAAAAAAGTCAAAGATCGTGAAGGGCATGACAGAAGGTATTCCCTCAATATTTCTAAGATTAAAAACCTGGGTTGGAAACCTGCCGCTGAATTTGCAAAGGGACTTGAATTAACGGTTAAATGGTATATCGAGAATACAGATTGGTGGAAAAAGATAAAGTCCGGTGATTATCTCGAATATTACAAGAAACAGTATTTACACCGATAATATTTCACTCCACATAAAATAAAATGCCTGACAAAAAAAAGATAATAATACTTGGTGCTAACGGGATGTTGGGGAAGGCGGCCTGCCGGCTTTTCTCAGGGCATTACAATATATTCCCGTTTGATTTAAATGATTTCGATATAAGGGACGCCGGCGCGCTGCGGCGCCATATATCAGATATAAAGCCATATTTAACGCTGAACTGCGCCGCGTATACGGATGTGGACGGCTGCGAGGAAAAAAGTGAACTCGCTTTTGAAGTGAACGGCCGCGCTCCCGGTCTGATAGCCGCCGTATGCAGGGAATTTTCGGTGTATTTCATCCACTTCAGCACGGATTATATTTTTAACGGCGAAAAAACTTCCGAGTATACCGAAGAAGACAAGCCGCAGCCCCTGAGCGTTTACGGCCAAAGCAAGCTTGAAGGGGAGAAAAGAATAATGTTATCGGGCGGAAATAATTTAATTGTCAGGACATCCTGGCTGTACGGGCCTTTCGGGAAAAATTTTGTTTCCAGTATTATAGCTGCCGCGAAAGATAAAAGAGAAATAAGTGTTGTAAACGACCAGACCGGACGGCCGACATTCACATATGACCTGCTTGATTGCGCCGGATGGCTGATAGACAGAAAGATTACCGGTATTATACACGCCTGTAATTCCGGAACCTGTTCCTGGTTTGATTTTGCCGAATCTATCATAAAGATTAAAGGTATACCTGCAAAAATCAAGGCTATAAAATCAGATGAATTGAGGCGTCCTGCGAAGAGACCTGAAAATTCTGTCTTGTCCGTAAACAAACTTGTTTCCCTGGGCTATAAAGAAATAAGGCCGTGGAATGATGCTTTAAAAACATATATTGAAGAATATTTATGAAAATACTGATTGTAACCGGGATTTATCCTCCGGATATAGGCGGCCCCGCCATGTATTGTTACATGCTGAGGGAAAAACTGGGGAAGCTGGGTTGTGATGTTAAAATCATAACTTTCAGCGATACCGTGAGCAGGGCGGATAAAAATGTTGTTACTATTTCCCGCAACGGCAACTGGCTTCTCAGGCAGATATTGTGTATCATAAAAATAATTTTCCATGGTATAAGATCGGACGTGATTTATGCCAATGGATTGGAACTGCCCGTTTTTATAGCATCTTTCTTTTTGTTTAATAAGAGGCGAATCGCAAAAATTACCAAGGATTTTGCGTGGGAATATGCTCAAAGGCATTCTATCATCCAGGCAAATTTCGATGATTTCCAATATCTTAAAACATCAGGCCTGCTGTCTTTCCTGAAAAACATACAGATCCTTTCCGCCAAAAAAATGGATTCAGTCGTAGTTCCCAGCGACTATTTAAAAAATATTGTGGAAGAGTGGGGGATTGGCAGAAACAGAATAGTCCGTATAAAAAACGCTTATTCTCCCCCTGAATTCAAGGTTGGTCCGGATGAAAGCCCTTCCGCCGCCGGCTCAATACAATTACTGACCGCCGGCAGATTTGTTCCCTGGAAAAACATAGATAAAATAATCAATTGTTTTTCTAATCTGCCGCAGGAATACAGGCTTGCAATAGTCGGTGAGGGACCGCTGAAAGAATATCTCCAGAATGTAATTTCGTCTTTAAATCTGTGGGACAGAATAAACCATTTCGGGTATCTTCAGAATGATGATTTATTCAAATTGATGTTAAAATCCGATTGTTTCCTGTTATACAGTTCTTATGAAGGATTATCCCACGTTCTAATAGAGTCGCAATTTGCCGGGCTTCCTTCCGTAGTCACAGATGTAGGCGGGAACAGGGAAATCATCAGCGACGGTGAAAACGGCTTTTTAATAAAAAATATGGATCCATCCGATTTTGCCGAAAAAATTACGCAGATATGCAAGATGCCTACGCTTAAACGCGAGATGAAAATGAACTGCATTAAAAAATCGAGGGAATATTCCTGGGAATCTCATGTGACCGAACTTATAAGGCTGTTTAAAAATGAAGATTAAAGATTATATAAAAATATTATCCTTAAGTTATAAAAATAAAGGGTTTAAAGGCATTTTTAATTTGGTAAAAGTATTTTCTGACCTTCTTTTCGAACCGGAAACCGTGTCTTCCCGTATAACGTCCGCAAAAATAGAAATAACTACAAGATGCAACCTGAAATGCCGCTTTTGCGACAATACCGTAAGCAGCCGCAAGAAAACCGATATGCAAATACACGAATTTCTGCAAATACTGAAAAAAATGTCCTTTTTATCCAAAATATCGCTTTCGGGCGTGGGTGAGCCGTTTCTTAACCCGAATATATTCCGGTTTATCAAACTGGCAAAAGAGAGGCATATTTTTATCGGGACATTTACGAATGCGACGTTATTGTCCGAAGATAAAATCGACAGACTAATCCAATCGGATATCGATTGGTTGAATATATCCCTGGACGGCGCGATGAAGGAAACGTATGAAAACATAAGGCGCGGGGCCGTATTTGAAAATGTCATATCGAATATCGGGATATTTCAGGACAGAAATATCCGAAACGGGGAGAAAATCGACGTTGCCCTCTGGATGGTTTTAACAAAGTCTAATATCGGAGAACTGCCGCGGATGATACCCCTGCTGAAATCCCTGAAAATAAAGAAACTTAATATCCAGTCGCTTCATCCGTGGGGAAAAGATTACTGGAAAAAAGAACTCGGGGATTATCAGGTGGAATATGATAATAAAGGTGATTTTTTATCTGAGACAGCGGAAACGGCCAAAAAAGAGGGTATTCTGTTAAATTACTCTACCTCCGGGTGCAAATCAAATAAAAGAAGGACATGCAATTGGCCGTGGAGGTCCTGCAACATTACTGTTGACGGATTTATCACTCCCTGCTGTATGAACGGCAGCGACCCGGAGATAATCAATTTCGGGAATATCTATAAAGAGTCATTTGAGGAAATATGGAATTCGCGGGATTACCGGTTTTTCAGGAAACAGCTGAAAAGCAGTTCTATGCCGGATATTTGCAGAGGATGTCCAGGTTATTTCTATGTTGGATTCTAAAAAAACATATGCGTTATTTTTTTTCGCGGCGTTAATATTTTTTGTTTTGTCATCCCGTCCCGCGGTAGATTTAAATTTTCCTCCCTTAAATCTGCTTAGAATAATTTCAGGATTTCTAACCTGTTTTTTCAGCGCCGGTTTCCTGTTTTCGGTTATGGTATTTAAGAAATACGGGAAAACTCCGCAAATGCCTTTTATAATTATCGCCGGTATATTTCTGAGCCTTTTACTCACATATCCGGCGGCAATAATAAATATTCTGATTGAAGGGCAGAAAAATTACTACCAGTACCGCCTCCAGAGAATATCGGGTTTGTACTTTTTAATCGTAAGTCTGCTGACTTTTATCAACATCAGGTACAGGAAAAAAATTAGATTGGAAAAGTATCAGGATAGCGCAAAGCTTATCCTTGTTTTAACGCTGATTATCCTGGTTTTAAGCGGTTTTATGGTCTTTTACGGTATTAACACACATGATCTGTGCGGAGACGAAATCAATATAGGTATGAGATCGTACGATCTGGTGGACGGGAATGTAGCAAGAAGGAAAGCCTTTTTTCTGTCGACGGTAAGCCATTCTCCTTTGATAAACACAACCGGTTTTGTTTCGATGCAGATACTTCAGCCGTTTGGGTTTTATGAACTCGAAGACTGGATGTTCCGCTTTTTTCCCGCGCTGGTTTCTGTAATGACGGTTGTCTGTCTTTTTTTCATATTATACCCCGAATACGGAATACTGCCTGCTTTTGCCGCAGCGCTCCTGCTGTCAGTTTCGAATTATCATGTCTGGATGGGACGGATATTCCTGAGGGAAGGGCTGATGACTTTTATGCTGTCCTTCGGTGTGTTGTCGGCTTTCAGAATTAAAGACAATGATTTATACCTGTTTTTCTGCGCCCTGGCGCTGGGCGCGGCCTTTATGGTAAAGTTCACAGCGGCTTTTTTTGTCATTCCGTTTATCATATATGTATACTTCCGGAAAAAAGAAGCTCTCATCAATTTTATTTTAATCTTTTTTGCTGTTTGTCTTCCCGTAATACTCTTCAATGCCGTTGCTTATATCACGACGGGTTATATGGACCAGCCGTTCGGAAAATTGTTTAACATGTTCGGAGGCAATGCAAAAGGCACAATGATTACCCATGATAATATGTATACCCGTCTTGTCAGTCCGTTCGACGGAATTAAACATTGTCTGATGATATTGCTTGATCAATCGGGGATAGCGCTGTTTTTGCTGATATTGATATCAGTTTTTTTCAGCGCGCTTAAGTGCTTCAAGGAAAAAAGCAGAGATATCCTGCTTGTCTTATTGATAATATCCATTCCAATGTTGTTATTTGTGGTGAATGGGGTAAGAGCCTATTATTTATACCCTGTATTCTTTTTCATGATTATGGCGACCGGATTCTTTATAAAACACATGGTAAATAAACAGTTGAAATATCTATACCTTTTCTTTATTGGTTTTATCATGCTAAACTCTGTTTTTATCGTAATCAACACCCATTACAGAAAATTTATCGGTTATAAGCCCGTATACAGGCCTGATTTCGTGACCGTAGATGAATGGCCCGATATTAATCTTCTTAACCCTGTTTCGTATACGACGCTTTTATGGGTTAAGTCAGGCAACATGAAAATTATCAGGGAATATATACGTAAGAATATAAGTGATGATGATTTAGTGGTGGTTGATGATAATATTTATGTATTAGACTATTGCTGGTATATCAAGGAAAAAGCGCTGATGCTTGATGATAAGGGCTATCTGGGTTACAGAAAAGACTATCACACCGATAAAATATACGGGCAACCGGCGATTATCTGGCAGTCGAAATATTCTTTATATAAAAACAGTAAATTCGATAATATATACTTTATTACCGGGCAAGCCGCTGACTTGCCGAATTATGAAAAAGTCCTTGAATTATCCGGAAGATACCGCTCTCCGGAGTACTTTATCTACAGGGTAAATAATATATAAACAGGTTTGTTATGGATGCTGAGGAAATTAAAGTTTTAATGATAAGTCTGGACGAACAACTTCTCGGCGGTAAAACGGGAGGTGACGCTTATGAAAGGCATGCGGATTTTTCAGCAAAAATCAGGAGCACTGATATTGTCGTGCTTGGAAAGACCAAGTCCGATTTATTAAAACAGGGCAACATGACCGTAAAGGGAACAGGGAAGAAGTGTCTGCTAAAAAGATTTTATACAGGTTATGGGATTGCAAAAGAGTTTGCCCGAAAAAACAGATATTCGCTGGTGACGACACAGGATCCTTTCCTGACAGGGCTGATAGGGTATATGATTTCAAGGAAGTTTAATATTCCCCTTAACATACAACTGCACGCCGATTTCCTGGACAACCGTTATTGGATGAACGAAAATAAAATAAACATATTATTAAATATATTTGCGAAATATATTATAAAAAAAGCGGATACGGTAAGGGTTGTAAGTTCGAGGATGTTTAATAAACTTGTCTCTTCCGGTTTTAAGAAAGACGACATATTTTTTATTCCGACAGGATGCGGGATACCGGTAAATAAATTTTTTTCCGGAGAGAAATATCATGCAAGAGAGGAACTTAACCTCCCGCGGGATAAAAAAATAATATTGTTCATAGGCAGGCTGGTGAAGCAGAAATCCTTATACGACTTTATCGATACCGCCAATGCGGTTATTAAACGATTCAAAGACGTTCTGTTCCTTATCGTAGGCGGAGGCGGTGAATGTTCTGCCCTCAAAAACTACACCAGCAAACTGAATCTCAGCTCTTCGGTTTTATTCATTGATGAAGTCCCGTATGATGTGGCAGTCAAATATTACCGGGCTTCCGATGTGTTTTTATTGACATCCGGGTACGAAGGGACAGCAAGGGTGCTGGAAGAAGCCGCGGCCTCGTCATTGCCTATAGTAACAACCGATGTAAGCGGGGCCGAAGATGTTGTCAAGGATGGGTATAACGGGTATGTTATCCCGATAGGGGAGAAAGCCCCGCTGGCGGAAAAACTTGAACTTTTGCTAAAACACCCGGATGAAATGGAGCGTATGGGCAGGCAGGGAAAATTGATTGCAGAAAAATATTATGACAGGGAAAAAAACATCAAAAGGCTTATTGATATGTGGGTTGTTGCTTCGCAAAAAACAGTGAGGTGAAATATTATTACTTCGGGCAAAAACAAAATTGTATTTTCCAGATACCTTAAAAAGACAATAGAGGGTGCGTATAATATTCTTGATATAGGCACATCACAGCGCTTTAACAAGGAGTTGAGAGACTACGAGACATGGTTTGCCGGCAGGAATTACATAGCTACCGGGTATAATCCCCGAATGATTTACGGAAAATATAACTGTGACAGGTCCGAGGATATTCAGAAGATGAGTTTTTCCGACGGATATTTTGATGCTGTCATATGCATACAGGTCCTTGAGCATGTTGAAAACCCCCTTCTTGCGGCAAAAGAGATTATAAGAGTTCTGAAACCGGGAGGCAGTCTCCTTGTAACAGTTCCTTTCCTTGCTTTTTATCATGGAAAAAAATGCCGGAATCATGCCCCGGACCACGAAAGTTATCCCGATTTATGGAGGTTTACATACCAGGGACTTGAGCAGCTTTTCCGGGACATTACGCATGTGGAAACAGCATCTTTATCCGGACCAATCGAAACCAGATTAAGTTTTATATTGCCCGATTGGCTGCTAAACTTTAAATTTGTCAGAGGATTGATTGATATAGTTGACCATCCTCAAAAGGTCCGGTCAACAAAAAGATACCTTTTATACGGGGTTAAATGAAAACCGCCGGGCAGGATAACAGGGAACAGCTGGAAAATATATACCAGTCGCATCACAGGAGAGGCAACCGGTACGGTCTGCTGTACTGCGGGCCCGAAAGGATAAATATTATAAAAATGTGGATTGGCGAAAACAGGAAGGTGCTTGACCTGGGATGCCGGGACGGGGAATTTACAAAACATTATGCCGGGAAAAATGATGTGACGGGTGTGGATATAGACCGCAATGCATTGGCGATTGCAAAGAGAAATCTTAACATAGACACAGAATGGCTTGACCTCAATGATAATTTCCCTTTCCGCGAAGAATCCTATGATGCCGTTGTTGCGTGCGAAATAATAGAACATATATACTATCCTGAAAGTTTTCTTGAAAAGATTCATAGGGTTTTAAAACCAGGCGGCATCTTTATAGGTTCTACACCAAATGCTTTTCGCATGTATAACAGGATAAGATTTCTGTTCGGCAATGATTTTGACACCGACAGAACGCATATCCATATATTCTCTGTTCCCAAAACAAAAAAACTTCTTGAACGATATTTTGCTGTAGAAAGCCTAATGCCCGTGGGCGGAAAACTGTTTCCCTATATTAAGATTCCTGACAAAGCGCCTCTTTTTATAAAAAAACTCTTTGGAAAAGATATTCTATGGAAAGCCGTGAAAAAGAAGTAAAAAACATATTTAAAATATCAAAAATTATAATATCCGAGCTGTCCGCTAATCATATTACTTCATTGAAAATAATGTTACACGCCCTGTGCAGCTACTTTTTCAGGATTAGCGCTATACCGGTAAAGTTACGTTTGGTTTTATGCGGCAAGCTACATGACATTAAAGTTAGGACCTTGTCCGATTACTTCACAATATATGAAATATTCATCGCAAAACAATACGAGGCTTTATATACCGGAAAAGGTATAATATTCGATATAGGAAGCCATATAGGATTATCCACTATATTTTTTGAAAATTCATATAATCCGTCAAAGATGTATTGTTTTGAACCTTTGCCTGAGAACATCAGCCTCTTCAGGCAAAACACAGGAAAGTATTATGATAATATAAGGTTTTTCCCCTTGGCGTTATATTCTTATGACGGTGAAGTGCCCTTGTATTACGACAGAAAGAGATCCAATGCCGGATCTGTTTTCAGAAAAGATAAAAAAAATGCCGTTGTTGTCAGGTGTAAAACAATTGATTCAATCATTGAAAATGAACAAATAAGCGAAATCGATATCTTTAAATTTGACATTGAAGGAGCTGAGTTTGAATTATTCAAAAATTTCGGAAGCAAAGATATCGTTAATATCTTCATAGGAGAGATCCATGCGGACAAAAAAAACGGTTTTGAAGCGGACGAGTTCAAAAAACACTTCAAAAATTACTCGTGCCGCCTGAAAAGAATGGGCGGTGAAAAATATCTGTTTTTCGCAGAAAGAACGGACCACAAATGAATATCTGTATAATTACCCCCAGCGTTGACGAGAATAACTGGTTATACGGCGCTTTTTGCCCGTGGATCAAATCGCTGTCGGAACAAGTCGATAACATCCTGGTCCTGACGCTTAAAAAGGGTATGTTTGATTTTAAAGACAATGTGCGCGTCGTTCAGATAAAAAGCAATTCAGCGAAGATTTTCACCCTGGTGAATTTATATAAAAATATAATATCTTACAATAAAAAATATCCCATAAGCTGTTTTTTTACCCACATGTGCCCGATATATGTAACGGCGTTATTCCCATTAAAATGCATATTGAAAATCCCTGTTATTATGTGGCACGCGCATGGGTTAAAATCCTTTAAACTGAGGCTTGCGGAGATGTTCTGCGATAAAATCATTTCGTCCTCCCGGAGCGGTTTTCCATTAGAGACAAATAAACTGTCGGTTACAGGGCAGGCAATAAATACAGACAGGTTTAAGGCATCCTCTACGGATGTTTCACTGAAAAGGATACTCTACGCCGGCAGGATTTCCAGAATCAAGAATATCTTTGCGATAGTCGAAACAATGAACGTCCTCCGCTCCCGGGGTTTTGATGATATCATGCGGTCACTGGCGGGAACCGCCTCTACGGAAAAGGACGCCGAATATATGCGGAAAGTCAAAGAGTATGTCTCATCGAAGAGTCTCGAAAAAAATATTGAATTTCTCGGGCCCGTATCTTACAGGGATATACATAACGTATATAACAATTCCGGTATTTTTCTGAACTTAAGCGATACGGACAGTTTGGACAGATCCGTCCTGGAAGCTATGAGTTCTGGAAATATAGTGATTACATCCAATAGGGCGTTCAAGCCTTTTTACCTTGATAAGTCGCCGGCGCTGTTCCTTGAGAAAAAAGAACCTGGTTACATTGCCGATAAAATTGTTAATATAATCAGCATGGACAGCATGTCTCTGTATCGTCTGAAAAATGATTTCAGGGAGTTTGCGGTAATCAATCATAAGATAGATAACACCATTTATAAAATATTGCGGATTTTCCGGGAAACAGTAAATGAAAAAAAATCAGGACATAAAAAACAGTAAAATACAGAGTATTCTGGGCATTAACTATATGTACTTCATAAAGAATACTATTTTTATGAGCTTTCCGATTTTAATCGGTTCGCTGATGAAGTTAATACAAAACATTGCTTTTGCGAGGTTGGCGGACAAAGACACTTACGGGCAGTTTATATTTATAATTTCCGTTATTTCGATATTGTCCATAATAAGCCTGCCGGGAATCAAAGTCCCGACCGTAAAGGCAGTATCGCTGAAAAAAACATCCGCATATAAAACATTGAATTTTGTAAAGACAAAATATTCCCTGATCGGTTCGCTGATCTGCTTTGCCGTAGCCGTCTACTACTTTATCGGCAATAACAGGCCTTTTTCCTATTCGCTGCTGTTGACTGCCGTCCTGTTTGTCCCTTATTGCGGGTTAAACCTGTGGACATCTTTTTACACCGGGCGGAAACAGTTTAAAAAGCTGGCTTTCCTGCTCTCGGTCATATATATCCTCTCGACGCTGGCTATCCTCCTTGCCCTGAAGATGGGATATTCGCTGCCTGTCCTGGTAACGGTGTCCATAATATTTTACGCTTTGTTCAATGTAGTCCTTACTTTTAAAACAGGGCTGCCCGGGAATGCAGCGCCGGAGGAGGTATCAGGCGACGTCAAACTGGCAAAACACCTTACCTTTCTTGAATCTTTCGGGACGCTGTTTTCCAACATAGACAAGATTTTACTGGCTTTTTTCGCGAATTATTCGGTCCTGGCCGTATACCAGATTGCGTCATCCTTCCATAATCAGTTTAAAAGCCTCCTTCAGATGGAAACAGGGCTTTTGCTGCCCAAACTGTCTGAGGTAAAGAAGGATGCCGCTTTTATGAAGATAAGGAAAAGATTCGCCCTGATAACTGTTGTCTCGGTAATACTGGGCATAACGGGCTATTTTATAACGAAGCCCGTGATGATAATATTGTTTTCGGATAAATACGACAGTTCTGTGCCTTATGCGGAAATCCTCATGCTTTTTTTGGGGATAGGTTTCCCTTCGAGGGTGATTAAAACCCTTTTTGAAGCTCATTCGTGCATCAAAGAGTTATATATTCTGAATCTGGTTATTCCCGCGGTATCCGTCGTGTTGATGGTGCCGTTGATATATCTATGGGGAATATCAGGAGCTGTTTTCGCGGTATGTTTCTACTGGACCGCATCCCTGGTTGCTTCGTATTATCTGGCTTTTTATAATCATCATGAATAATAAAACAATATGTCATATTATCAGCAGTATGGATCTCGGCGGCAACGAGCGGATGCTTGCATCCATCATTGCGGGAATAGACAGAAACATCTATCACAATCATATAATATTTCTGGACAGGGGTTCCGATAAGAGCAAATTCTTAAAGGACTATGCGGAACAATCGGGCGTAAAGACACTTGTAATAAGCTCTAAGGGTTACTTTGATTGGAGCGTGGTAAAAAAGCTCGAATCCGCCCTGAAATCCGTCAAGCCTGATATTGTCCATACCCATCTGTACCTGGCGCAGATATACGGCAGGCTTGCCGCGAGAAATGCCGCTGTCCCTGTTATCATCTCATCGGAACAGAATGTCTACTTCTATAAAAAACATTTCCCTTTCAGGCTTCTGGAAAAATACCTGTCCGGATTTACGACCAGGATAATCGCATCGTCAAGCGGTGTAAAACAATACCTTATCGATAAGGTCGGGATAGAGAAGGACAAAGTTTCGGTAATTTATAACTGCATTAAAGTTGAAGACTATTCGGCCAACCTGACCGCCACCGAAAAAGACACTGTTTTAATCGGCGCGCTCGGGCACTTACACAAGCAGAAAGGATACGAATATTTGTTGGACGCGGCAAAAATCGTGTCTTCTTCTGAACCCGGAGCTTATTTTTCCATAGGAGGTTCTGGCCCGTTGAAGATACGCTTGCAAAAAAGGATAATCAGGCTGGGTTTAGAGGATAAAGTCAACCTGGTGGGTTTCGTCAGTGATGCCAAAGCTTATCTTAAAAAACTTGATGTTTTTGTCATGCCCTCGCTCTGGGAAGGATTTGGGATAGCGGCGCTGGAAGCTATGGCGTTCGGCAAACCCGTAATAGTTTCAGATGTGGCAGGCCTGAATGAACTGGTTGAGAACGGCAAATCCGGGCTGCTGGTCAAACCGGGCGATGCTTCCGACCTGGTGCAGAAAATCTTCATGTTATGCAGAGACAGAAGCTTAAGGATGGAACTGGGAAAAAATGCGGCGGAAAGAGCCAAGCGATTTTCGTGCAGAGAAATAATCCCTCTTTTCGGGAAACTTTATAATGAACTCACATAGTGCAGAATACCAACGTATATTAAAATACATCTTTTCG
>DJVC01000042.1 GCA_002440765.1 bacterium UBP3_UBA6266
TACTCTTCGCTACTCCCGGAAGCCATTGTTCGGGAAAGACAATAGAAATCCCGGCTTACGATTCCTCAAAAGCCCCTTCAAGCATCCATTCAAAATCCGATATCATATCTGAAGAACCTTTGTACAATACCGTATCGGATTTCTTTAAAAAAGAAAGAGTGGATGTTATCCACGATTGGTCTTTCCAGAATCTTTTTGTCCTGCGGCACCCGGATAAATTCCCTTTTATAATCTCTACCTGTATACCGCCGGGCCCAGACTACAGGCGCCCCAATCTCGTTGCATGCAGCCGCGCGCACGCGGAATTATGCGGAAAATCCACTAAATATGTTTATTACGGTCTTGATTTAGACAACTGGCCCTTTAACCTCAAAAAAACGGAGCCTTTCATCCATATATCTAAAATCGCGAGATATAAAGGCCAACACATAGCTATCAGAGCGGCGAGAAAATCCGGAAGCCGGTTGGTGCTGGCGGGCAATGTAGCCGACAGGATGTATTATAATCTTATTATAAAGCCTATGCTGTTCTTATCACCGAAGATAAAATATATAGGGGAAATCAAAGGCACAAATGAATATCTGCAGAGGGCGTCGGCATTAATACAGACACCACGCTGGTTTGACGCTTTCCCGCTTGTAAACCTGGAAGCTTTCGCATCAGGCACACCCGTCATTTCACTTGCGGCAGGCGGTGTTCCCGAACAGATTGTAAACGGAATAAACGGGTTTTTATGCAATGATGCTGATGAACTGGCAAACGCGATGAAAAATATAGGTTCTGTAAAACCGAAAGACTGCAGAGATTACGCGGAAGAACACTTCTCGGCAAAACGGATGGCGAAAGATTATATTGAATTATATAAAAAAGCATTAAACGGCAAAAACTGGTAATAATGAAAGCTTCAACATCTTATATACATAACGTATCGGCCCAAGCCATCGGTAGATTTTTTACTAGTTTCATAGGAATGATAATTTTTATCTTAATTGGCCGCTTAATGGGACCGGATGAATTAGGACAATTCTCTTACATTCTTACTTTTTTTGGACTTTTATTTATTTTCTCAGAAGTTGGAACTCCAAGTGTATTCGCCAAAGATATAGCCCAGATAAAAGAAGCAAAGGATGTTTATCTCGCGAATTATCTGGTTCTGCGTGTCGGATTAGCTCTGCTATTCATCATTCCGGGTATAATGGCAGCATACATCCTAAGAAAAGACCTTTTTTTTATTTTAATCATCGGGGTTATTTTTCTGCCGCTGTTCAACCTTCGTTTTTTTGAACCTTTATATCAGGTTTATAATAAACCATTGTTCTCCGCTTATACGGCATTTTTTTATGGGACAATATATTTTATCTTCTCTTTAATAGCTGTTATTTTCTTCAAAAGCATAGCTTCTATTTCTCTGTCGTATATTCTTGCAAACATACTTTATGCTCTTTTTGCTATTTATTTAGCCACGAAAATTCTAAAACCGAAATTTGAAATCAAAACGACCATCATAAAAAATATAATGAAACTCGCTCTTCCTTTAGGTGTTGGGGCTTTATTCGCAACTGTCAATTCACATATAGATATTTTTATGCTTGCATCTATGAAATCCGACTATGAAGTGGGCATATACAGCGCCGCATACAGGTTTCTGGATATGACCGCCATGCTGGCGGTAACAATTCTGAACCCTATAATACCCATTTTTTCAAAGTGGGCTGATGAAAATAAAAACCTTCTTAAGGAACGTTACACACAGCTTATAGAAACTTTTTCAGTTATTACATTGCCGATTGTATTGATTGTCCCGTTTATTTCCTCACCGATATTACACTCAATTTACGGACCTGATTTCCTGCCTTCAGCAGATGTTTTAAATATTTTGGCCTGGGTAGGCGCTCTCCTCTTCTTATCTCTTCTTACAATGTTTCTTTGCCTATCTATAGGTGTAGTACATTTCGGATGGTGGATTACCGCCCTCGCGGCCGGCGTAAATATACTTTTAAATTATATATGGATACCAAAATACGGCTATATCGGCTCGGCATGGGCTACTGTTATCTGTGAAATATTGATATTGGGAATTGTATTCTTCTTTGTTGCCAAGCATTTTGGTAATTTTATAAGATTTTCTATATGGACAAAAATTATCTCCGCAAACATAATATTTTTTCTGTTTCTTTATTTTATCAAAAATATATATTTAAGCTTAAGCCTCGGAATAATTATTTATACAGTTATGATGTATTTTTTCAATGTTATTCCGAAACATTTTTTACTTTTAATAAAAGATATACTTAAAAAGTGATTTTCTATGAATAAAACTTCTTTTTTTAAAAAGAACCTGATGCGGATGAAGGCATTCCTTCATATTTTTTATTATCCTCAGGTAAAAATCGAGTTTCCTATAGAGATTTTAAAACAATATATAAATTATGATTGGAAGTTACCGGAAGGGTATAGGATTTGCTCTCCAGATAGCACTACAGACAAACAGAAATGGGCAGATTTACTAAATCTAGACGGAGAATTCGGCATATGGAATACGAGCAGAATCGAATATGATATTATTTCTCGTCTGATAGCCCCCGACGCAGCGTCTTTGCTTTATTACAAAGATAACTTAGTTGGATGCTCTTCAACAATGCGTGATATAAATTCAAAGGTTAAAATTGGCATTGGAATGTTCCTTTTTCTAGAAAAATCTCACCGCAGCAAAAAAGGATTGTCATTTGCGCTTACATTTCGCACTCTGAGTTTTTTTGCCAGAGAAAATTTTAAAAGAGCCTTTGCATACACCGATCCACATCGTCTTTCAGCCCTATACCTATACCTTTCTAATGGAATAAAACCCAAATACAATTCAATGTACAGCATAATTCAATGGCACAGGATTAGAAAAAGATTGAACCTGCTTCTTAAGAGAAGTAACCGAAAAAACAGGAAATAAAATGAAAATAGGTTTTTGTACATGGTTTAATATTAACGATAAAAACGCATGGTCAGGGACACAATATCCCATGCTCAAGGCATTGGAAAAACATTGTGGAGAAATAATATCTCTTGTTCCGGAACATAATAAATTTCTCATTTTAGGAAAAATGCTCAATAAACTTGCTAAAATATTTCTTCACAAAAGATTTCACTACTTCCATGCTCCATTCATAACAAAAGAATTTGCCAAAAGTATTAAGAAGCAAATCAAAAAAATAAAACCTGATATACTTTTCGCTATTTCTCACGGTGTATTATTAAATGATCTCGACTGCGATATCCCAATAATTTATTATTCGGATGTTACCTCTAAATTGCTGGTCAATTACTATTCTGATTTTTCTAACCTTTTGCCTATTACTGAAAAATGGTATCACCAGGTCGACCAAAATATTATGGATAAATCTGCTATTGTCTTTTTCTCCTCTGAGTGGGCCGCTAAGAGCGCTATAAACGATTATGGCTGCACCAAAGAAAAAGTTTATGTTATCCCTCTAGGAGCAAATATAGAGAATATCCCGGAACGCAGTAAAATATTAAACCGGAGAAACAAAGACAGAACAATCCTAAGATTGCTATTCTCAGGCAGTGATTGGGAAAGGAAGGGTGGGGACATTGCTATAGAGACAATGGAAGAACTTAACAGGAGAGGGATTCCAACAGAATTGACACTATTAACCGGCATTGCCCCCCCACATCACAAAAAAAAGCCCAAAATCAATATTGTAGGTCACCTAAACAAAGAAAACCATGAACAGGCACTTAAAATGCATAAGATATTTATGGATGCGTCAATATTTATATTACCCACAAGAAAAGACTGTTCTCCTACGGTCTTATGCGAAGCGGCAGCATATGGATTACCAGCTGTTTCTACGGATGTGGGAGGAATTTCTTCATATATAAAAAATAAAATTACAGGCCGGTTGCTTCCATTAGAAGCAAATTTCAAAGAATATGCAGATGTAATCGAAGAAATTTGGAATAATAAAAATATTTATGTCAATTTATGCGAGAATGCACGGAGTAAATTTGAGCGTGAATTAAATTGGGATTCCTGGGGTCAAAAATTTTATAACATAATCAACAAGACAAATATATGTTAATATGTCCAAGATGTCATGAAAAATTAAATAACAACATTCTCAAGGCAGAACAACCCCACTGTCATATTTGCAAATCCAATTTTTCTCACATTAATGGATTTTTATCTTTTATAGATAACACCTCCTCCGATAAAAGTTATATGGATATCGGAGAAGACACGGAGTTCCTAACCCAAGAAGACGAAACAACAAGGCAAAGATTTAAACGGTATTTTATTCCCCTTTTTAATACATGGAAAATTGACCGCAATGCAAAAATACTCTGTGTCGGATGTGGGGACGCTGCAGACGTATATGAACTGAAGAAAAATGGCTTTGAACAAAGTTACGGCTTGGATATGGGGTGGAGATCTAAGTGGTGGAAGATAAAGAAAAGAGAGCCTAACTATCTCTTTATAGCAAATGCAGAAAATATGCCATTTGAAGACAAGTTCTTCGATATAATAATAGCATTGGGAGTCATAGAACACATCGGTGCAATAGGAGCTACTGCCTCTCTAAGCAAAGATTTTATATTTGCCCGCCATAGGTTCATAACCAATATATTAAGAGTAATGAAAGATAAGGGGAAACTTATTATTGCCTGCCCTAATAGAACATTCCCAATAGATTTTCAGCATAATCTATCATCCATAAAATTGTTAAGTCGATTTGCAGAGAAAACTGGAATTTGCTTCCATTCGCCACTTAATAAATTTCTATTAACTTATAAAGATATCGCTTATTATGCCTATATAAAAGAACCCATCTGCATAGAAATAAAACCTTTGCCCGTTACAAACTATCTTGGCTTAACTTTTCGCAATTCTATATTTTTACGCCCATTTTCTGGCATCTTTAATGCTTATCTTTGGGTTCTCGATAAAATGCCCGCCTTCATTAGAAAATCTTTTTTGAATCCATATATGATATGTGTTATCTTAAAAAAGTACTCCTATAAAAACATGAAAAACTTTTTAAATAAGCTAACCAATAAAAAATATTTATTATTTTTATTGTTTTTTGAATTTTGTTGCTCCTTTGTTTTCGGAAAAATAATAGATATATACCCCGGTCACAAGATAAAAAAAGAGAATTCCTTATCCTCCTTTTTTCAAATCAGATGGGCTGATATTTCACCCGGAGACGCTATCTTGTTGTATGATGACTACGGCCCTTACAGGGAACCTTTTATCATACTTGGAAAGGGAACCCCCGAGAAACCAATAGTAATCAAAGCGGCTGACGGAGAAAAGCCGGTTATACAATCTTCTGTCATTTTCACAAATGCCAAACATATAATCCTTGAGAATATAACAATAGCAAATCACTTCGAAAGAGGTATTATAATCAGGGAAGGAAGCCATAATATAACCGTTAAAAACTGCGTAGTCAAAAACAACGGGCTCGGGATATGGATAGGCGGCTATGCGGGAATGAACAACAAAATAATCAATAATGAAGTATTCTCCAATGAAACACACGGCATTGCCATTGATGTAGTTAACTGTAAACAGGGCTCGGAAACCTTAATCGCGGGAAACCGCGTATATAACAATGGACATCACGGAATGGAAATAAACGGCAGTTATTATATTATCGAAGAAAACGAGGTTTTTAACAACGGGTTGAAACATTTAGGATGCACGGGTATCCATACTTATGCTAAAGATGCCGAACAGGACGCCGGCGACCATAACATAATCAGATACAATGTCTGTTACAGGAACAGGGACACAAAAAAATTTGACGGCAACGGCATACAACTCGACCAATGGTGCGATTATAATGAAGTATATTATAATATCTGTTATGAAAATGACGGCGCCGGCATATGCATATTCGACAGTTCAAACAGCAAAATCTATAACAACACTCTCTTTAACAATGCTATAGATTCAGGCAAATCGCATCAGATTAAGGCCGAACTTGTCATCGCCAGCGATTTTACTAAAAATGTCGACCATACAAACAATATCTCCGTATTCAACAATATAGTCGTGGCTAATAATAAAAATGTATACGCCCTTTATGTTGACAGGCTCAGTTCGGATAATAAACTTTCAATAAACAATAACCTTTTTTATAATCTGAAATCCGATAAATTTTATATATGGAATGACAGAAAAGTCGGGGATATAAACAAGGTAAAAAGCCGTAACGCAAAAATAAATGATAACCTGTCCGATAATCCCCTGTTTATTAAAAAAATCCCGGCGGAAATCAACAGTTTCAGGCTTCAGGAAAACTCGCCCTGCGTCGGCAAGGGAACATATACCGGGCAGAAAAAAGATATTTTGGGCCATATAATACCTGAAGATGAGAACCCTTCTTTGGGAGCAATACATCATAATTCAGGAGATTTTCAATGAAAGTCGCTTTTTTAGGTTCGAGGGGAATTCCCGCCTGTTACGGCGGGTATGAAACGCTGATAGAAGAACTTGCTCTCGGGATCGTTCAAAAAGGGAACAACGAAGTAGTCGTTTACTGCAGAAGCAACTATTTCGAAGATAAACCCAAAAATCTTAAGGGCATTAAATTAGTCTACCTGCCCACAGTTCGCATTAAACCTCTGGAAAGCATAATCCATTCTTTCCTGTCTTCGATACACGTGCTTTTTCAGGATGTCAAAGTCGTCTTTTTTGTTGACCCGGCAAACGCCCCTTTCCTTTTACTGCTCCGTCTGTTCGGCAAAAGAGTGGTCGTCCATACAAACGGGCTCGGATGGAAAAGGCTAAAATGGAACGCTATAGAGCGAAAATACTATAAATTTGTCGAACTGTTGTGCAAATGTACGGCAAACGTGCTTATAACAGACAATCCCGCTATGCAGAAATACTATAAAGACGAATATAACGCGGATTCTGTCTATATACCTTACGGCGCCTCAAACCACGAGGAATCGAATACAAATGTCTATAATGAACTCGGCATATATGAAAAAAAATATCTTCTTCTGGTAGCAAGGCTTGAACCCGAAAACAACCCCGAATTGATAATCAAAGAATATGTTAAGGCAAATGTCGATATGCCTTTGGTTGTTGTAGGAGACTCCCCTTATAATCCTGTTTTTATGAAAAAGCTGAAACAGGCAGGTAATGAAAAGGTGATATTTACGGGTTTTATCAGAGACCAGCAGAAGCTAAACGCATTGTATCAGGGGGCTTTCATTTATATCCACGGGCATGAGGTCGGCGGGACTAATCCCTCTCTCCTGCGCGCTATGGACGCCGCGACAGCGCCGCTCGCGGTAACTTCCCCGTTCAACGAATCCGTCTTACCCGACTGCGGATTTATTTTTGAAAAAGAAGAGGGTTCTCTTGCTAATATCCTGAAGCAACTTATTGCAGAACCGGACAAAGTTAAAAAAATCTCTCTTCTGGCAAAAAAACAGGCCGACACAAATTTTAAATGGGCAACAGTAGTAAAGGAATACGAAAAGGTATTCAGCCGTTTAAGTTAATATAGAATCTGTCATTTATCTTATTGATTATTTCCCGCGCAAGCGTGTTGCCCTCGGAAGAGCTGTCCTGGACTTCGATTTTTTAATTAGGGACACATCCTATTTTTATTCTTTGGCCTTCAGCAAACTCCCGAGATGGCCGACATAAATATTTCTTTTCTGAAAAGTTTGAGTCCGACCTCTTTTAATCTTCTTTTCTCAGGAGATGTAAAATATTTTCTTTTGTAAACACGCCCATATCCTCCGGGCGTTCAAGGAAATTCTCCGCGTCTTTCTTTACCTTTGACCAATCCACCTTGTTTGCCACTCCAAGAACAACGTTCCGCCATGTTTTTTCCGTAGGAAATTCCTTTTTCCATCCCGTCTGTTTTAGCGCATTGTTCAATTGGACAATATTCGGCGTAATGCCAAACCATTTTGACAAATACCAGCCAAGGTCAAAATAGTCACGCCCCTTTGTGTATTCTCTGCTAAGGACAGCGTGCACCTTGCCCGCAAACAGAGAACCCTTCTCATATGTTAAAAAAGAAAGAGGAAAATACTTGTTCACAATCATCGTTTCGGTAACCGCCCCCTTTGGAGGATTGGTGTCAACCTCAATTTTGATGGAAATATTATGTTCAGCAAAAGCTGAAATGCCAGCGTCTTTCATCAGCCCGCCAATCTTCACAAAAGCCGAATTTACAATCTTTTGGTCATTAAACTTCACACCAACCTTGTATCCGGCAAGAGACAATTCTTCCTTGATTTTCCTCATAAGCTCCGCAAATGCCGGTCCTTTAATATTCTCCGCCGAAAAATCGAGGTCTTCGGAAAAACGAGGAAGCCTGTGTAGAAAACGCAAAGCGGTTCCTCCCACAAACGCTAAATTTGAAAACGCGCCATTGTCATGCATTACCCTAAGAATATAAGCTTGCAGGTACTCGCGCATTACATTTAATTTAGCGTTCATCCCGCTTTGTTTAGCGGCAAGTTCCAATACATAATCTTTCATAATGTTTTCTCTTCGTCCTTGTATGACTCTATATATTTATTAACTTCCTTCGCAGCGCGCAAAATACCCGCACTTTTAAACTTTTTTGCGTAAGCAAACAGCTTATCTTTATTTATTTTCGCGACACTCTGAAGCCGTAAACCTGTCAGATACGCCTGTGAAACTTTCATTCCGTTAAGGTAGAATAGGTCAAGAAGAGCTTTTTCCGGAAAAGCGATAAAACCAGTTTGCCCATTTACCGTAACTGAAGAATACCCCCAAAAAAGCGGTTTCTTGATATGCCTGTACGCAAAAACCCCCGCTTCTGAGACAAACCTACCCTGTCTTTTTGTTGTCAGGGACGTAAAAACAGGCACAGCCTCGGGAATAAGCCCGTGATATTCCAACGCTTTTTCCATGCTGATATACGACGGCCTCTTCAGCAAAGATGCCAGATACGGTTCATAAAGCGTTGTCCTGCAATATGGTTCCGCAAAAAGATAGATGCCTCTTTTTGCCTGAATGAGCTTTTTTGTTTTTACCCAACGGCTGAGTTGGACTTTTAGCGTCCGGGAATTGGCCGCCCCTGCTGTAAAGATATCCGTATCAATAACCGGAAGAATCGAATATTCATCTATAAACTTATCCCATTTCATAGCGTTAATTTAACATATTTGCTAATATAACGCAATAGAAAATTTTCTTCACCAAAATACCCTACTTGTTTTCATTAATTAGGGACACATCCCATTTTTATCCTTTATTCTTTGGCCTTCCCCTTGGCCGAGTATTCATTGTAATCCCTAATGTGTTAACAATCTGGTTGATAAATCCTTCTGTTCCCATAGGCTTGCCCATGTAAGTAGACTTTTTAATTACTTCCACATCATTCTTATCATCAGGAGAATTTAAAAATTCTATGTACTCTTTTCTTTCGATAAGATTCTGCCAAATTGGTTCAATGAAACCATCTTGCTGATCTGCAGTGCCACATCCTGCGCTAGACCATAGATATTGATTTGGTTCGCTTACTATTTTTGCACGAACAGGGTTACGTTCTATATATCGACACACTGACAAAAGATACCTTTCTTTATCCACCAACGCAGAGTGAAATCTGCACTCCCATAATCTACCTGTCCGTTTATATTTTTTATTAACGTATTGCGTATATCTAAGGCTTAATTTCTGCATGGTCCTAGCGAGAGAATATTCATATTGGGGAACAAATAAAATATGGATATGGTTATCCATCAAGCAATAGGCATGTATTTTGCAACCGCAATCCAAACTATACTTCTTCAATAATTTAAGATACTGTTTTCTATCTGCATCGTCAAAAAATATCGCCTGCTTGTTGTTCCCCCGCTGAACAACATGATGAGGATATTCTGCAACTACTATTCTTGCTATTCGCGGCATGCAAAAACTATATTAAAAAAGTTCTGTTTAGTCAAGAAAATGGGATGTGTCCCTAATTAAAAGGGGAGAGGGAAGACCTCAACCTTATCCTACATCCTGTCATTTATCCTGCCGGCTATTTCCCTGACAAGGGCGTTGCCTTCGGAAGAGCTGTCCTGAACATTGATTTTGATGACAACAAGTTTATCGTCTTCTTCCTCTATTATCACTTTAACTTCCGTGTCGTTGACTTTCGCGTCGATTCTGGCGGCGTTTTTGTTCTTATACTTTATTTCGCCTATTTTTTTCAGGACACCGTACGCGGCGGACCATGCCCTGTAGAACTTTACTTCTTTTTCCAGTACGGCTGTGCTTTTATCTATGGTAATGCGGCCGATTTTATCGGTATCTTTCGCAAAAAGCCCCGCCACAGAGTTGGTGGCAAGAAAACAGGCGATAATGAAGATAACAAATATTTTTTTCATCTTTTCCCCCTTCTAAAAATCTTTTTACTCTGTTAATATGAGATTCAATATCAAACCCGGATTTAATTCCATAGATTTTACCAAAAACAGCCATCTGTTCACAGGCAACCGGAACATTGGTTTTTTTGGGGACATTCCCCCGTCCAGCAGTGAAGGCATATTTTCTCGCGGGGCAAACCGATGGCTTTCACCATATCGCCAACCGTCTGATACCTGAGGGTTGTAACTTCAAGGTCTTTGGCTATCCAATCAACCATTTTTTTGTATTTAGGGGATGAACTGTCCGTGTATTCTTTCACGTCTTCAAGGTCATGCCCTTCAATGCTCCTGATGGCTTTTCGCGTGGCAAGCTCGTGAATAGTCCTTGTAGAGCGGTTGAATTTGCAGGTAAACATCAGAGGCGGACACGCGGGGCGGACATGGACTTCCTTTGCTCCCGCGTCCCATAACTTTTTAACCGTATAGTTCTTCAGCTGTGTGCCCCTGACAATCGAATCATCGCATATAACAATCCTGTTACCGTCTATAATATCTTTTATCGCGATAAGCTTCATCCTGGCGACCAGGTCTCTCGTTTCCTGGGAAGGAGGCGTGTAGCTTCTCCCGTAGCCGGGCGTATACTTTACAAGCGCTCTCCTGAAAGGCTTGCCCGACTCCATGGAATAACCTATCGCGTGGGCCGTTCCCGAATCGGGAACACCCGATACCGCATCGATTTTCAGGTCTTTATCGTGTTTCGCGAGAAACCTGCCGCATCTTTCCCTGACGGTTTCGGCGTTTATTCCCTCGTAACTTGAAGCCGGAAAACCCGTGTATATCCATAAGAACGCGCATATCTGGTTAATTTTACCGGGCTCTTTTTTCTGTATCATATCCCCTTCATTCAGAAGCATTATTTCTCCGGGCCCGAGATATTTGACTATACTGAAACCGCTGTTTAGAAACGCTATCGTTTCCGATGTAACCGCCATAGCGTCTTCACTTTGCCCGACCACAAGAGGCGTATACCCAAAGCGGTCCCTGGCGGCGTAAACCCCGTCTTTATTAAGCAGAAGAAGCGAACAGGAACCTGTTATCGAATCAAAAACATTTTCAATGCCGTCAACAATGCTTTTCCCCTGATTTATCAGTTTGGCCACAAGTTCGGTCTGGTTAACGTTGCCCTTCCTGAACTCGCTGAAGGAAATACCTTTTTCCATAAGTTTCTCCGCGAGTTCGTTCGCGTTTTCAACCAACCCGTTCATAACCACACAGAAAGCGCCGAACTTCGAGTTAAGGTATATGGGCTGTTCTTCAAAAGCGCTTATCACGCCTATTCCCTTATTGCCTTTCATAGATCTCGCGTCATCGTAGAACTTGGCTTTGAACTGGCTCTGGCTTATATTATGTATCTGACGCGTAAAATCATCTCCGAGGACGGCTAAACCGCCGTATTCGGTTCCCAGATGAGAATGATAATCTGTGCCGTAAAATAAAGTGTCGGTACAGTTTTTCTTAGAAACTACTCCGAAAACACCGCTCACGTTGCCTCCTTTTATTAATGAATGTCAAACCTCAACAGGAAGTCTTATAGTAAAGGCGCTGCATTCAACGATGATATCTTTGGCCGAAACAAACCCGCAACCCCTTATTTTTACAAGTCCCGTAAAAATCCCGGGCATAAAAACCCAATTCTCACTTCAAAAGGCAAATACCGCTGACAACCAGTATGACACCGATTATTTTTGTGACGGTAATCGCTTCGCCGAATATAATCACTCCCAGAATAAACGTTACCAGCGGGAAGGAACCCGCGATGGGAACGATTTTGGAAGCTTCCCCGGCGCTGAGGGCCTTATAGTATATCATCTGCCCCACTATACTCGCGAAGAATCCGCCGAGCATAATATAGACTATAGCCCTGATATTGGGCACCGTAAAAGTCCTGAACATAGAAGGTTTAGCCAGGAACATAACCATACCGGCAAGAAAAACCGATAACGCCCTTATGAAAACACCTTCATAGACGGGTATATTCTTTAATCCGGCTTTTTCCAGGATAGGACAGATACCCCAGACAAGCGCCGCCAGTAAAGCCAAATATACAGCCTTCATATTTTTACCCTCTCGGTCAACATAAGACAACCTATTCTCCCAAATGCCTTACAACACCTATACTGCGGGGTATTACAATATCCGCTTTCTCGGGGTTCTTATCGTTCAAAAGCTTAAACTCAGCATCCATTAATTCAATAAATTCCGCCGTATAGTCCCGCAGGATGCCTGAAAATTCGCGCTTTTTTGAATCCAGCATATAAGAGACCACAACGCGTTTTCCGATATGCCTCTCCAAAACATGTTCATAAGACATCCCTATACCCGAAACCACCTGGCCCTGTATCTGAGAAACATATTTTTCCTGTCCCGATAAAAATTTTCCTGCCGGGACAGCGGTTTTGATTTTACCGACAAACAAAGCAGATATTTCCATAATGGAGTCTTTTATCGTGCCGAATATATTTCTCGTGTTTCTCGAGATGCGATGGAACAGACCCGGGTGATAGGTTTTCTTAAGTATGATATCCCTCTTTTTGCTCTCTTCCGCGTTAAGCCGGCCAAGAAACCTGACCAGCATAAGAATACCGGCGAATTCATTCTTATATATAATATAACTTGTTTCTATGTGATTGTCTTTTTCGTCCCTGTAAATATCGGGATAAAAAAGTTCAAGAGATGAATGTTCGGCCTTTAACCTGCCCCATATAGTCTTCATATCTTTGGTTATAACTGTAACGGAAGCGCCGGAGAAATGCTTGAGGCACCTGTCTTTCAAGCGGCCTTTTATAAACGCGCCGATGAAAGTCGCGGCCACTATAAAAATAATCGTTATCGCGAAAGTATCCTGCATAACCATTGATTAGAAGAAATGTTCGGAAACAAATTCAGCCAGTTTGGATTCTTCTTCCTCTGTGGGTTTTAAAAACGCGACGGCTATCTCATAAAATCCGAGGTCAGAATGTTTATCCACTCTGATGATTTTACCGTTAAGTTCAAGCGAATACTCTTTATTGCTTGTTTCAATCGTCAGGTGAAGAAACATACCTGCCGAAAGTTTTTCCTTCACTTTAAAAAGGACTCCCGAAGCGCTGATATTGGCGGTATATCCTTTCTTTGTACCGTCCCCCGCGGAAACTATCCTTTCGCCCTCCTTTTTTACACAATACAGGCTGCAGAAAAGAGGGTATTCCTGATGGTCTACAATTTTATATTTTATTGAAGTGCCGACCGGAATACGGACATATCTTCTTCTTTCTTTTGAAGCGTTTTTAGATATTTTTATAATAGTTTCGCCCTGTTTTGCGGGCTTAAGAAAAAAAGCAATCAACAATACCGCTGAAACAGCGAATAACACAATGCCTGTCAGGAACACTACCTGTTGAGTGCTGATGTTTTCCATATGTTAACTCCTCCTTATAGCCGCGAAATAACCGCCTTCGGAACCGCCTGTTTCCTGCAGTGTGAGTTTTTCGTATGTCAGTTCCAATTCCCGGTCCCTGTTGATAGCATCCAGGACAATGTCTCTGTTCTCTATATCAAGTACGGAACAAGTACTATAAACCAAAACTCCGTTTTTAGCAAGCAGAGACAAAGCTTTTATAAGAATTTCCTTTTGAATTCCGGTCACTTCCCTGAATCTCGACGGGGTAAACAACCACCTCGCTTCAGGCCTTTTCCTCCACGCGCCGGTATTCGAGCAGGGAACATCTACAAGAATCTTCCCGAACAATCGATTTCCGATTTTATCACAATTCTTCAGAAAATCACATTGAACAATCTCAATATTATGCAGGCCCAGCCTCCGGGCATTCCGCTCGATTAACCGTGTTTTTTCCGCCGTTCTGTCGATACAGAGCACTCTTCCACCGCCGCCGAGCAGCTGGGCCGTTAAAGTGGCCTTGCCTCCCGGAGCCGAACAGATATCCAGAACATCGCTGCCCTCAAACCGGTCCAGGTACAAACACGGCAGGACCGTAGTTTTATCCTGGACATAAAAAGCGCCTTCTTCAAAAAGTTTCTTGTACAACAACCCTCTTATTTTATATGTCTTGTACAGGAAATCTATATCTTTATCCCTCTCGAAAGCTATGTTCTCGCTCTTCAGGAACCGCTCCAGGGATTCCCTGTCGGATTTCAGCAAATTGAGCCTCAGCCACACCGGCGGAACCGAATTGTTGGCCTGAAAGACAGAAATCGCTTTCTCATGCCCGAACTTACCGACCGCAAACTTTACAAACCATTCCGGATGGGAAAACCTGATAGCGATATCTTTGATTGAACCTGACCGGGATGGTTCATATTGACTTTTATCCCTTATATACTTCCTTAAAACAGCGTTTAAAAAACCCTTTTCCTTTTTCCCTTTCAGCAGCATAACCGATTCGTTAACAGCCGCGTATTCCGGCATTTCCGAATCAAATAACAAAAAATAGAACCCGAACCTGAGGGCGGTAAGAAGCCCTTTCCCGAGCAGGGATTTTTTTCTCCCCGAGACGCGTTCTATATAATAATCCAGCAGTTTTTCCTGTTTGATGATGTTATTCACAAGCTCCGTCAGGTAAGCCTGCATAATTATGCTATTTTCATCTTCCGCCGATACTGTCACGCCCTTCGCGTTTCTTTTGTTCCCAAGAAGCAAATGAAACGCTTTTGCCCTAGACTTTTGTAAAGACGCCAATGCCATAAATTATTTCTTCGGGATCCACTTTTGTTTCAATACAAGGCCCTTTGGGGGTTATATTGCGCACGGCATATACCGGTTTGGGAAAAGTTTTGATTATTCCCGCTACAAGTTCAAAAGGACAGGCTACCGCGACAACCGCTTTATACGCCTTATCTTTCGCGTAGGAGCATGCCAGCCTGCCGCCGGGCGCAACCGCGATACCGACTTTCATAGTTTCGGAAATTTTTACCAGGTCGGAGATATTGCACCTGCCGCATCTGCCGCACGAATAAGGGTCTGACAGTATATCCTTCGCGCATTCCGGGTTCTGAAGGCATTTGGGGCACAAGACAAGAATTTCCGAAGCTTTAAATCCGTATTTCCCGCTTTTAACACGGTAATTATTAATTCGAAGAATAAGATTCTTAAACAAATTTATCTCCGGGCTTTATGTGGTAACCATTGATGAAATCGGGAGCATCCATAACTTTTCCGCCTTCCGGCTGAAGTTTAAATATTTCAATACAGCCTTCCGGGCATTTTACGGTTATTTTTTTATCCGCGGCGATTATCTCACCAGGCTCTCCTCCCGCGTCACACTTTACGCTTTTTGCCTTATGGATTTTAACCATTATTTTCCTGCCGTTGACATCAAGATGCGTAAAAGCCGAAGGCCATGGATAGACACCTCTGATAAAACAATCAAGGGAAACGGCATTTTTATTCCAATCCAGTTTTCCGTCTTTTTTTGATAATTTCGGAGCCTGTGAAATACTTCGACCGGTCTGGGGCCTACATTCAACGCCGCCTTTCTCGATATCTTTCAGAACTTTCACAAGCAAATCAGCTCCGATATCCCCCAGCCTGTTCATCAAGGTCTCAGAAGTATCGTCACTTTTAATCTCTTCCTCCCTGTAATCAATGATATTACCGGCATCGACCTGTTCGTTAATATAAAAAACAGTAACCCCCGTTTTCTTCTCCCCACTGATTATTGCCCACTGCACCGGGGCAGCCCCTCTGTATTCCGGCAAGAGCGAAAAATGGAGGTTGATACATCCTCCGGGCGGTATATCAAGGATTTCCTTTTTGAGGATTTCACCGAAAGCCACTATAACGAAAATATCGGAAGAAAGGTNNTCCGGGCTGAAACACTTCATACCCTAAATCAAGGGCAACTTTTTTCACAGGGGAAAACAGCGCTTCCGAGCTTCTTTTAGCCGGACGGTCGGGCTGTGTAAAGACAGCGGATATATGAAAACCGGCTTCGGAAATCTTCTGAAGGCATTTTGCCGCAACTTCAGGTGTCCCCATAAAAACTATTTTCATTGTATAGCCCTCAGCGTCTCTTATTTTCTGTTAACACTGGCATTTAAACCGCCGTTCAGGAAATAAAGATAAACTATCGTTGATAATAAAAGCTCGTAAAAGAAAATATTGTCCCGGTCCAGACCCAGGGAAAAGATAATACATAACACCACAATAACAGGGCCCATAGCGAACAGACAGAGATTGAACACATTCACAAACTCCAATTTGATATTATTGGCTTTTTCGGCGTTCCGGGTGAAATTAGCGCTTATAACACTCATTAAAAGTATCAGGCAGGCGGAAATCAGCACACTGAAAATCGAGCTTATTGCCACCATCCCCAGATACAGCGCGCCGAGAAACCTTTGCAGGATACCGGAGTCAAACGAAAAATCCTTTATACCGGAGAAAGAATAAGTTCCGCCGAACGTATCGCTTTTCGCGGAATGGATGTCTACAGCCTTCATCACAACGGAAGCAATATGAATAAAAGACAAAGAGAAAGACTTCTGGATTTCAGTTTCTTTTTTATCAAGTTTAAACGAAACCTTATCTTTGTCTACGGCCATAACATTACCCTTGTTCAGGGCCTTATCGCCTTCCGGCATATTAAAAGAGATTGCCGCCTTATCGTCCTCGTATATAATCCCGTTTTTGAGCTCAGGTCCGGAAAGAGCGCCGGATGTAATCGAAAATGAAGGGATATTCTGCAGAATCCAGGCCCGGAACCCTTCGGTCCAGAGATAATGCCTGTAAGCGTTGGAAGGGATATAAAAAAGATTGAACAGGCAGACCAGAAAAACAAGATAACCTATCTGATACTTTTTCCTGTCAAAAATCTCCCTGTAAACCGGGAAATCATACAATGACCTGAAAAAATCCTTAAATATACGCATAAATACCCCAATTACTGATTTTTGAGATTATATATCATTATAAACCGGGCAACAAGTATCAATTCCACGCCCAAAAATTCCTTGTTAACGGAGAATAAATATATTAATGTATTATTAATATTAAAACTTCGGGAGGAATCCTATTATGGTAGAAATCAAAGAACCGGAACCAAGCCGTCAGGCTTTAATGCTTTATAATAAAGGAATGGACGCGTTTAACAAGGGCAATATAGATTATGCCATAACTCTTTTTATGTCAGCGGTAAAAGACTCCCCGGGTTTTGTCAAGGCCAGGAATATACTCAGATTGGCTGAATTCAAAAAGTTCCAGTCTAAATTCGAAGTTTTAAAAAAGATAATCGCCTTTATCACAACACTGCCCCTGCAGATATCCATGTCGGTTGAACTCCAGAAAAAAAACTGGAGAGGAGTTATGTCAAAATCCGAAGATATACTGAAACATAACCCTAAAAATGTTTCTGTCCTTATACAACTCGCGAGCGCCGCCGAAATGAGCGGGGAAGACGGGATGATATTAACGGCAATAGATTCATACGAAAAAGCCAGAAAAATCAAACCGAAAAACGCGATAGTCCTGAAAACCCTGGCAAGGATATACAGGTCAATAGGAGACCTTGACAGAGCCCGCGTCTGTTTTGAAGAAATTTTAAGATATTACCCCACAGACAAAGATATAAATAAAGGACTGAAGGACCTTGCCGCGCTTGGAACTATCGCAAGGGGAGGGCTTGATGACACAGGCACATACAGGACAAAAATGCGGGACGGAGCGAAAGCGGAGATACTCGAAAAAGAAGCTAAAATGGTCAAGACGGAAGAGGACGTAGAATTACTTATCGCAAATGCCGAAAAACAGCTCCAGATGCAGCCTGAAAGCATTAACATCCACAGGAAACTTTCGGACCTTTATGTGGAAAATGAAGAGTTCGGCAAAGCAATCAATATGCTTGAAGCCGCCGCGCGGCTTGACGAAGGTGATATCTCGATTAAACGGGAAATAACAAATGTTGCCATTAAGCGCTTCGACAAAGAAATTAAAGACATTGAAAATAAACTGCGGAAAACCCCCGACAGCGGCGAACTGCAATTCGAATTAAAACGCATAAAAAACAATAAAAACAGCTTTATCCTCAAAGACCTTGCTGAAAAAGTGGCCCAATATCCCAATGATATGACTCTGAGGTATGACTTCGGAAGTATCTATTTAAAACTCGGCGAATATGATAAAGCCATAGCAGAGTTCCAGCTTGCCGTCAGGAACCCGCAGAGAAGAACACGGGCGATGAACTTTCTGGGATTATGCTTCCAGGCCAAGAAAATGTATGATATGGCAATAAACCAGTTCCAAAAAGCAATCCAGAGCCTGAAAGAGATGGACGCTCTGAAAAAAGAAGTTATTTATAACCTGGGAACCACTTATGAGAAAATGCAGGACTGGGATAAAGCCATTGAACATTTTAAGCAAATATATGAAGTCGACATAAACTACAGGGATATCTCGCAAAAAATCGAACACGCCTATAAGGAAAAAAGTTCGGACAAAAAGTGACCCCGGATACCTTTTTTAATTACCCATCAAATATCCCTGATTCATGGATTCATCCGTATTTTCACCTGTCCTCGGCGATGTCCTGCCGGGAGTAACTCTCCTGTCGCTGCCGCCGGGCCTGCCGAGGTTCCTGTCAACGGAAGGATGATCTGTTTTGTCCTTATAACCCCAAACAATGGAATTGGGCTTATCGGCTATTTTAGCGGTAAAAATTTTTGTATTATCCATTATATCGCCTATATCATCATCTATTTTCTTTGTTATGCTGTTAATATTACGGGCGCTGGTTTTTATTTCCTGAACCGTACTCCTTATATCTTCTTTGTTTTCCACTAACATCAAGTCAGCATCGTTAACGAGTTTCTTCGATGAATCCAGGAGCCCTTCCACTTTTTCACTGAGAGTATGCAGTTTGACCTGGACCTCTTCAAGCAAAGTTCCCACCTCTATTGATTCCAACCCCAATATTGTATTACCGGTTTTAAGAAAAGCCTTGTCCCTGCTGCCGGGAGAGAAATTTATATATTTGCTTCCCAAAAATCCCATTGTCTCTATCCTCGGCAAAGCATCCTCTTCTATGTGGACACCATAATTAACCTGCAGGGTTACTTCGCAATTATATTTTTTATCGTACAACTCACAATATTTTTCCCTCTCATCCGGAGTCAGAATCCTGATATTGGTAACTTTTCCTATGCTATCCCCCGCATATGTCACGGGAGAATCTTCCTCAAGTTTGCTGACAGAGGAAAAAAGCACATTGATTTCATACGGTTTTTCGAAAAAGTGGAAATCCCCCACCGATGTTATAAGAAAAATCAGCAGGGCTAAACAGATAATGACCATTAATCCGGTTTTTATTTCGTTCTTATAATACTCAGCCATCTTTTCCTCCGAATAAATTATTTATTTCCCAGCTTCGTTCAGTTTTTCAATTTCTTTAACAATAATATATCCTAATCTATTTTTCGATATTTTTCCAATTTGATTTTTGCGGCCGCCTTTAAACAGAATGACCGCGTCTATCATGCCGGAATCAAAGCCGGGGCCTTTTCTGCCGACTTTATTCGCAATAATCATATCACATTTCTTGTTTTTAAGCTTCTTCAGCGCGTTTTCTTCAATTTTATCCGTCTCAGCCGCAAAACCCACTATGACCTTGCTCTTCCCGTATTTCCTACCAAGTTCGGAAAGGATATCGGGCGTCCTCTTCAGTTTTAACGCCAGGAAACTCCCGTTCTTTTTAATCTTGCCGGCTGATATCTTAACAGGGGTATAATCCGCGACAGCGGCGCACATAACCACCGCGTCAGCGTGTTTGACTTCCCTCATAACGCTGTTTTTCATTTCCCCGGATGTTTCGACGCCGATAACTTTAACGTTTTCCGGGCAATCAATATTACAGGGCCCCAACACAGCCGTTACTTTATGTTTATTTTTTAAAAGAGCGTCTATCAGGGCCTTCGCCATTTTACCCGAAGACCTGTTAGTAATAAACCTGACAGCATCAATATATTCTCTTGTAGGCCCTCCGGCCAAAAGAACTCTCATCCAAAATAATCCCTTACTTCCCGCAATATATCCGCGGGTTCCAGCATGCGTCCCTCACCATCCTGACCGCAAGCCAGCCTGCCTTTAACAGGCCCGGCAAATAAGCACCCGTCTTTTTTCAAAGCTTCGACATTTCTTTTAATCACAGGTTTCAGCCACATTTTTGAGTTCATCGCGGGAACTATCATTATTTTTTCATTTTTCACCGATAGAGCAAGGGTGGAAAGGATATCATCGCATACACCGGCAGCAATTTTGGATATCGCATTCGCGGTAGCGGGCGCGATTAAAAGCAGGTCACACCAATCGGCTAAAGCAATATGTTCAGGGTCAAAATCCGCGTCTGAATCAAATAAACCGGAATAGACAGGATTTTTTGTCAAAGTCCTGAAAGTCAATTTTCCGACAAAAAACCCGGCATTGCCGGTCATGACAGTTTTGACTTCCGCTCCTTCGGATACCAGAAAGCTTACCAGCAGGGGTGTTTTATAAGCCGCTATCGAACCGGTAATTCCTACTATAATCTTCTTATTTTTTAATATCTTTTTGTTTGCCGAACTTTGCCGCATTTACTATTTTACCTTTTTTAATCTCTTCCAAGGCTATATCAATGTACTTTCTCTTCCTCGTATTTTCAACCAAAGGCCGGGCGCCGTCGCAGAGAGCCTGCGCTCTTTTAGCAGCTAAAATTATTAACTCGTAGTGGCTTCCGATACCTTCAGGCAAACTATCATAACTGACTTTTTCCATTACAGAATCACCCCTTATGAGACTTGTTTTACATCCCGCTTTTAGTATAAGAAATCCCTCTTGAATTTCTTAATGAAGGAAATGTTGTTCTTAACGCCGCACTTCTCAGCCTTTATTATGGATTGCATCAACGACAAGGATTCAGAAAGCTTGTTATTTATTATAACATAATCATATCTGTCTATATAAGATATTTCTTTTTTCGCTATTTTAAGCCTTTTCAAAATCTCATTTTTCCTGTCGGTTTTTCTGCCTTTGAGCCGCGCCGCGAGAGCCGTTCTGGAGGGAGGAAGAACAAAAATAAATACTCCCTTAACCCTGTCCATCAGCTGGACCGCGCCCTGAACATCAATATCCAGCAAAACATCTTTTCCTTTTTTTAAAGCGTTTTCTACAACCGCGCGGCCTGTGCCGTATTTGCGCCCGAAAACATCAGCATGCTCCAGAAAAGCGTTTTTCTTCAGCATCTTCCTGAATTCATCGTCCGTAATAAAAAAATAGTCTACCCCGTTTTTCTCGCCTTTTCTGGGAGCCCTTGTGGTAAATGAAACAGAATAAACCGCGCGGGGGTTTTTCCGCAGGTATTCCCGGCAGATAGTGGACTTGCCGGCTCCCGAGGGCGCAGACAGGACTATAAGCAAACCTTTATTCGACATTCTGTATTTGCTCCCTGATCTTTTCAAGTTCCGCTTTAAAATTTATTACATTGGATGAAATCCTGTAATCATTCGCTTTTGAGCCGATAGTATTTATTTCCCTGAACAGTTCCTGAATCATAAAATCCATAGACCTGCCTACTTCACCTTTTCGCGCCATCAGTGCGCCAAGCTGCGAAAAGTGGCTTTCAATCCTGGTTATTTCTTCGGAAATATCGCACTTTTCGGCGTAGAAAGCTATTTCCTTTATGATTCTCTCGTCATTAACATCTTTATCTATACGCTTCAGATTATGCAATATTTTCTCCCTGTACGATTTAAGGGCTATATTTGAATTGCTTTTAATTTTCTTTAAAATCTTATTTAAGTCCTTAATCCTCGAATTTACGTCCCTGTAAAGGTTTTTCCCTTCTTCCATTCTCATCTTCATAAACAGAGCAAGAGCCTTTTTCAACACCGGTTTCAAAGACGTCAGAATTTCTTTTTCAGGGATTCTTTTATACGAAGTATATGTAAGTTCTCTGAGGTTCATCAGGTCGGTCATACAAAAATCGGGAGCTATATTTAAAATACCCGCCGCTTTTTTAAGTTTTGAGATAAACTGTTTCGCTGCGACAATATTTATTTCGGGATACGCCGTATATTTCGGAGCCGGCCTGATATAAACGTTGATATCCAATTTCCCCCGGTAAAGATATCTGGATAATTCCGCTCTTATATCTTTTTCTATCCGGCAGAATGAGCGCGGAACGTTTATATTTAATTCAAGTCCCTTTTTATTATAGCCTGAAATTTCCACGGATATTTTTCCTATCGAAGTATCCTCTTCACTGAAACCGTACCCTGTCATACTCATAAACATAATGTTATTCCCTGTTAAGGTTTCTGCTTCCCGGTTTTTCGGCCTTGCCGCCCTTCACGCAAAGAGGGCAATCCTGAGGCCGGTAACTCTCGGCTTCCAAAGACAATAGAGGTCTGAAATGGACCGGAAAACTGATTTTACCGCCGCTTCTGTCAACGATAGACCCGATTCCTATAACTTCGGCTCCGGCTTCTTTAAAAATGGAAACCAGCTCAAGTATAGAGCCGCCGGTCGTAATAACATCTTCAACAAGAAGCACTTTCTGGCCTTTTTTTATGCTAAAACCCCTTCTCAGAACCATTTTGCCGTTCACCCGTTCCGTAAATACCGATTTGACCCCAAAGGCACGCGCAACTTCATGGGCTATTATTATACCTCCGACCGCAGGGCCGGCTACAAGGTCCACTTTACTGTCAGCGAACAAAGCCTTTATTTTTTGCCCGAGTTCTATCGAAATTTCCGGGTTTTGAAGAAGTAACGCGCACTGGAAATATTTATTGCTGTGAAGCCCGCTTGTAAGTTCAAAATGCCCTTCCAAAAGGGCTCCTGTTTCAATGAGTTTCCTTATAAGTTTTTCACTGTCCATATTTCTCTCTGTATTGTCTGCCGGTATCGTTTTCACATATCATTTACAAGATATATTCCTCTTTTGAGGCAATTTTTCATTATATAGCAAAACGGTAAGCTAAAAAAGATATTTTTATCGGACAAGGGTAAAATCGGATGCCGCTTTTTTGATTTTTTCAACGGCTGAGACAGATTCCTGCCTTACCCTGATATTTTGATCGGTAGCCAGGGCCGACAAAGGAATTAGCGCGCTTGAGTCCCCGATGTCCCCCAACGCTTTTGCGGCTCCCCACCTGACATTACTATGGGGGTCTTTCAAAGCCTTTATCAGCAATTTAACACCGTCACTGCCTGTTTTTCCTAAAGTTTCCGCCGCATTTGTCTGAATGGAAGAATCATCCTCTTTTAACTTTTCCAGCAATACAAGGATCAGAGGTTTTACGGCAGAATCTCCAATCTCAATCAAAGCATTAGCGGATGCTATCTGCACAGCGCTGCTTTTATCATTTTCAACTTTTTCTATCAACTGGTCTATAGACTTTTTATCTTTCATTTTACCAAGGGCGACAGCGGCCTGTTCCCTTACCTTTTCATTTTTGTCATTCAACGCCGCCATAACATAAAGCGCTGTCTTTTCATCTTTTATATCGCCCAAAGCTTTTAAAGAGGCGACTCTCTCATTCACATCCGCGCTTTTCAGCTTCTCCAGACAAACATTTCCCGCGCTTTTCCCTATTTTCCCCAAAGCCAGAGCCGCCGCATCTCTTATCTCATCAATATCATCGGAAAAAAGCTGAGCTATATCATCCACCGCGTCTTCATCGCCTATTTCTCCAAGCGCGCGGACAGCTTCTTCTCTTATATACCTGTCATCGTTTGAAAGAAGCTTTTCAAGCGGACCAACCGCGTCTTCGGATTTTAAAGAGGCAAGGGCCTTCGCGGATTCAAGGACAACATACCTGTCTTTCCCCGATAAATTCCTTATGAGAGGCCTTGTTCCTCTTTTATCTCCCAGCTGCCCGAGAGCATAAGAGGCAGCCCCCCTGACATACCAGTCTTTATCATCAAGAAGTCTCAGTAACGGGGAGACAGCCCTCTGTTCTCCTATCTCCCCCAGGGCTTTGGCCGCTTCCCACCTCACGTACCTGTCTTCATCCTTTAAATTTTCAATGATATATTTTACCGCACGCCCGTCTTTAAGCTGTCCCAATGAATGAATAGCCGCTCCTTTGACCCTCCAGTCTTTGTCGTCGAGGAGCAGGATAAGAGGCTTTACGGCCCTCCTGTCAGCTTTATTCCCGAGTTCTACCGCGGCTTCATAACGGACATCGCTGTTCCTGTCCCCTAACTGTCCTATCAAACCGGACACTTCGTCCGCCGGCAAACTTGAAGAAAACAGGATGAAAAAAACAGTAAGAAATATTTTCAGGATTTTTAGCATCAGATTTCGCCGAGAATTTTATCAGCGGCTTCCACGGGATCAGGCGCAGACGTAACCGCTCTGCCGATGACTATATAATCAGCCCCTTTGTTAAAAGCAATTTCCGGGGTTACTATTCTTTTCTGGTCATCCGCGGAAGTCCCGACCGGCCTGATACCGGGAGTCAGGACAATAAAATCCCTGCCGCATTCCTTCTTTATTATATCTATCTCTTTTGCCGAAGCCACAACTCCGTCCAGTCCGGACTCTTTAGCGAGATTTGCCAGACGCAGGACCTGTTCTTCAACTTTTCTTTCAACCCCTGTTTCATACAGGTCATCAAAAGACATACTCGTAAGCACCGTAACACCGAGGACAATGGGAGAAGGTTTATGATTTTTCGCCGCTTTAACGGCTTCCTCCATCATCTTCCTGCCGCCGGAAGCATGCACATTAAATATTTTAACTCCGAGCGAGCACGCCGAAACCGCCGAGCCCCTGACAGTGTTCGGGATATCGTGGAATTTAAGGTCTAAAAATACATCTGCCCCGAGAGAAGCGATTTTTTTAACGACAGCGCCGCCGTATTTGGTGAATAACCGGCTCCCCACCTTGAAAAAATTTATTTTTCCCTTTAACTTCCTGACAAGTGACAGCGCTTCTGTATCGCTGTCAAAGTCAAGCGCGATAATTATCCTGTCTTTTCTGTTCAACGTATGGCAACTCCGATTAATTCTTTAACGGAAGATATACTATTCTCCGCTAAATATTTTCCGAATCCGTCAATAATCTCAGGCATTATAAAGGGATTGTAAAAATTGGCCGTACCGACCTGGACTGCGCTTGCGCCGGCCATAATGAATTCAAGAGCGTCTTCGAAACATTCAATCCCGCCTACCCCGATTATATCAGCGCCTGTGGCTTTTTTCACTTCATATACCATTCTCAGCGCTATCGGCTTTATCGCGGGCCCGCTAAGGCCGCCCGTGCAATTGGGAAGCAGGGGTTTCCTGTTGTTTATATCTATAGACATCCCTTTAACCGTATTAATCAATGTTAACGCATCCGCACCTGAATCGATGCAGGCCCGGGCAATCTCGACTATATCCGTGACATTGGGCGAAAGTTTCGCTATTAATACGCGTTTATACTTTTTTCTTACGGACTTAATCACGCCGGACGCGGTATCAGCCCTGACCCCGAAAGCAATCCCGCCTTTACTGACATTCGGACAGGAAATATTAACTTCAACAGCCGAAACATCTTTTTCGGCGTCAAGCCGCTCCGCGATTGCGGCATAGTCATCAATACTCCCTCCGGCTATATTGGCAATTACCACGCATTTGTTGTCTTTTAAAAACGGGAGTTTTTCCGAGATGAATTTTTCAATGCCCACATTCTGGAGCCCCACGGAATTAAGCATTCCCGCGGGCGTTTCGGCGATCCTGGGAGGTTCGTTTCCATGCCGCGGCTCAACCGTCGTCCCTTTAACGACTACAGCGCCTAATTCACCGGGATTATAAAATTCAGCATATTCTTCACCGTAACCCCATGTTCCCGACGCGGGCATAACCGGGTTTTTTAATTTCAATCCCCCGGCTTCAGTGGATATATCAATCTTCTTCAATATAAGTATTCTCCAAATTAATGAATATCAAAAAACAACTTTTAAGCCGTCAAAAACAGGCCCTTCTTTGCATACTCTCTGATATTCTTCTTTGCCGCCGGCCCGTATTTTAACAACACATCCAAGGCACGCTCCCATCCCGCAGCCCATCCTTTCCTCAAGAGACACGAAAATCCTCATTTTGTTTTCCCCGGCAAAAGCCGACAGAGACTTAAGCATGGGCCTGGGGCCGCACGCGCAAATGATTTTTTCGTCCCTGATTATTTCCCCGATTTTTCCGGTTACATTCCCTCTGCTGCCCAGGCTGCCGTCATCGGTACATACAAAAACATTCCGCAAAACAGATTTGAATTCATTGATAAAATACGCCTCATCCTTGTTTTTAAAACCGAGGACCAGAGAAGTTTTCTCATTATTCCGAAGTTTCTTCGCGAGAAAATACAGAGGAGCGGCGCCTAATCCCCCACCCGCGAGCAAGACAGGCTCTTTCACTGCCTGAAATCCTTTTCCGAGAGGGCCCATCACGGAAATTTTATCTCCCTTACTTAACCCGGAAAGATACAATGTGCCTTTTCCTTTAACCTTAAATATCAATTTAACGGTATCGGCATCCGCGTCAGCTATGCAGAGGGGTCTGGGAAGAATGGTTCTTTTCTGTGTTTTGGGAATAATATATACAAACTGCCCGGGTTCAGACTTTGATAACTGGGCTGATGAACTTATTTCAACCAGAAAAGTCCCTTTAACTATTTCATTAATATTTATTACTTCTCTCAGGCCGAAGAATATCTTCTCGCTGCTAAGTTTTTCACGGGAGTTCATTATAAGCAATTTTTCCGCCGACAATGGTTAAAACGGGTTTACCTTTTAAATCCCATCCGATAAAAGGGGAGTTTTTGCTCTTTGAATAAAAATCATCTGTTTTTACCGTCCAGTTTTTCTCCGTATCAATAACGGTAAAATCAGCATCCGCCCCCTCAGACAGGTGTCCCTTATCTTTAAAGTTCAGTATCTTCGCGGGATTCAGGCTGTATCTCTCCGCGATTTGCGTCAGGTTTAAGATTTTCCTGTGGTAAAGATGCGTAAATGTAAGCCCGACCGAAGTCTCAAGGCCGATTATACCAAAAGGAGCAAAATCGAATTCCACATCCTTTTCATGCTGGACATGCGGCGCATGGTCTGATGCAATCGCGTCAATTACACCTTCCTCCAACCCCCTGATAACAGCTTTGCGGTCTTCTTCCGTCCTCAGCGGAGGCTTCATCTTGAAGTTAGTGTTAAAACTTTTAAGGTATGAATCGGACAGAGTAAAGTAATGGGGCGCTGTTTCCGCCGTAACTTTTAAGCCTTTCTTCTTGGCTCTTCTTATTAAATCAACGGCTCCGGCAGTGCTTATATGGGCTAAATGAACATGAGAACCCGTCATCTCGCTCAAGATAATATCCCTGGCAACAATAATATCTTCGGACGCGGCAGGAATCCCTTTCAGCCCGAAACGCACGGAATTCTCGGAAAAATTCATAACGCCGTCGCCCGAAAGATTAAAATCTTCACAGTGGTCAATCACCGGAATCCCGAACATCGAGGAATATTCAAGCACCCTTCTCATCAAATTGCTGTTCATCACGGTATTCCCGTCATCCGACAATGCAACCGCGCCTGCTCTTTTCAGGGAACCCACTTCTGTTATATCTTCTCCGGCCCTTCCTCTGGATACGCATGCGACAGGAAACACATTTACAACACCATTCGCCCTCGCCTGGGCATATATTAACTCAACTATCCCCTCGTTATCCACGGGAGGTTCGGTATTGGGCATACAAACAACAGAGGAAAAACCGCCGTGGGCGGCGGCAAGCGTGCCTGTTTCAATAGTTTCCTGGTCTTCCCTGCCGGGTTCCCTTAAGTGGACATGCATATCTATAAAACCCGGGAATACCACGCGCCCATTCAAATCTATTACCTTACAGCCGGACCCTTTCAGCGATTTTCCTCTCTGGACCACTTTTCCGTTTTCGGCAAGAATGTCCAGTTTTTCATCAATATTATTTTTAGGGTCTATAAGGCGACCGTTTTTAAGGAGCAGTTTCACATTATACCTTTACCTTTTCTGCCGCCGGTAACAAGGAAGAAAACAGCCATCCTGACCGCCAGCCCGTTCGTCACCTGGTCAAGGATTACGGAAAAAGGACCGTCCGCGACCGATGCCGACATCTCAACTCCCCTGTTAATAGGGCCCGGGTGCATGATGATAGCATCTTTTTTTATTTTTTTTACTCTTCTTTCATCAAGACCATAAAGGTCCGAATACTCTCTCAGTGAAGGGAAAAGATTTTTTTTCTGGCGCTCTTTCTGTATCCTGAGCATATTTATCACATCCATATCGCCTATTATATCGTCAAAGTTATGAGAGATTTTCGCGCCCATGGATTCAAAATGTTTCGGGACAAGTGTTGTCGGCCCTACAAGTATCACTTCGGCCCCCAGTTTCGTAAGTCCCCAGATGTTGGAACGGGCAACCCGGCTGTGCAGTATATCCCCCACAATCGCGACTTTCAGGTTTTCAATCCTGCCTTTTTTCTGCCTTATGGTAAAAATATCCAGAAGACCCTGCGTCGGATGTTCATGCGCCCCGTCCCCGGCATTGACAACCGAAGCCTCAAGGATTTTCGAAAGCATATGCGCGGAACCGGGGACAGAATGTCTCATCACAAGTATATCTATTTTATAAGCGGCCAGATTTTTCACGGTATCTATCAGTGTTTCCCCTTTAGTAAGGCTGCTGCCTGAAGTCGAAACATTGATAATGTCCGCGCTCATTCTTTTTTCCGCGAGTTCGAAAGATGTTTTCGTCCTGGTGCTCGGTTCAAAAAAGAGGTTAACAACCGTTTTCCCCCTTAAAACAGGGACTTTCTTTATCGCGCGGGTTGATATCTCGTAGAAGGACTTGGAAGTATCAAGGATATGGATAATTTCATCGGCGGTTAATTCCTCCAGCCCGAGCAAATCTTTCCTTTTCCATACAAACTTATTCATCTCGCCTCTCCAATGTAACCTTGTCCTCCACCTTATCGGTTTCCTCCAAATACAGCGTTATTTTCTCATCCTTTGCCGTAGGAACATTTTTTCCCACATAATCGGCTTTTACAGGAAGTTCCCTGTGCCCCCTGTCAATAAGCACCGCAAGTTCTATTTTTTTCGGCCGGCCGAAATCCATTAACGCGTTCAAAGCCGCCCTTACGGTCCTGCCGGAGTAAATGACATCATCCACTAAAATCACAACCTTATCCGTAAGGTCATCGTTAATCTCCGTGCTGTGGACCACCGGCTGTTCGTCAATCCTGTCAAGATCATCCCGGTAAAAAGTTATATCGAGTATTCCAAACGGTATTTCCCGCTTTGTAATCGCCGAAAGCTTGCTCAAGAGCCTTTCAGCAAGCTGGACTCCCCGCGTTCTCACGCCGACAATCACAATATCCTCCGCTTTTTTGTTTTTCTCTATAATCTCATGGGCCATTCTGGTGATAACCCTTGAGATATCTTCCTTATCCATAATTTTTATAATCACGGCCATAAAAGTCTCCCGGAAACAAAAAAAATCCCCTCCTGTAATCTCATACGGAGAGGTCTAATAACAGTATAATCTTCATTTTTTCTCCCTTTCCGGCCTCACAGGACCGGTTTAAAAGGTTAATTTTCTGTGTAACGATACCGTACCATAACCGTTTTGTCAAGCTGATTTATTGTTAAATCTGTATCTGTTTCGAAAGGAATTCATCAAAAAAAACCCTGCCTGAAGGATTCTTCTCTTCGTTAATCACATAACCCAAAACCCTTAATTTCACCGTATTCTTCGGAGCTTTATCCGATACTGCCATTTCTTTGTATTTACTGCTACCGCTGACTTTTTCGCTGTCCCAGCCCTGAATGATATTGCCTTTTTCATTCAACGCTTCCACTCTGAGAAAAGCTTTTGCTCCGGTGAGGTCTGCCGTCTTTACATAAACCCTGACCACAAATTCCTTATTCTCCGCATACACGATATCCTGAAAAACAGCATTGGATTCCCCCCGTCCGGGATTTGACGGGCCCATGGAAACATCAATAACAGCGGCATGCGTTCCGAAATAAACATCTTCTCCGGAATCGGTTATATCCCAGTGGCCGTAACATACCCATTCCCGGAAATCGCCGGATTCAAAACTGTTGTTGGAAATATCTAATTGCTGGGAAAACGCAAGGGGAGCAAGAAGAAAAACACAAAGGAAGCATATCTTTTTCATTCTAATCTACTCCTTTTTTTACTTTTTCCCGATCGTCACAACCGCGGTTGAAAAATCTTTGCCGATATTTTTAAGGGAATACCCGGGAGCCAACGCGGGAATGACACAGGAGTATCCCTTTGAAAGCCTTTCAACCGCATTACCGGCTTCCACTTCAAATTCGCCTTCAACGCAGGATACGATATTAAAACTATTCTTTGTCCTTAATTTGATTCCGCTGGAAACCCGGTACGCGTTATTAGAAAAATATTTACAGCTGACCATCGGCCTTTTACTGTTATCTCCCAAAACCTGTTCTTTGACCGGAACGACAGGGTCTTTTGAATCATTGAAATCTATGACTCTTAACGCTTTTTCCACATGAAGTTCTCTCGGTTTCCCATCGAAACCGGCTCTGTCCCAATCGTAAACCCTGTAAGTAACATCGGCGTTCTGCTGGATTTCAAGCAGGACTATACCCGCGCCTATGGCATGAACCCTGCCTGACGGAATAAAAATAACATCACCCGGCTTAACGGGAAAAGTGTTTAACAGTTCCGGCAGTTTTTTGCCCTCCAGGGCTTTTTTAAATTCGTCCCTGTCGGTTTTTTTCTTCAATGCCGCGGTAATTTTCGCGCCGGGTTCCGCTTCGATTATGTACCACATCTCCGTTTTTCCGGAACTGCCGTTTTCGTTCTTTCTCGCGAAAGCATCATCGGGATGGACCTGGACGGATAAAACATCTCCGGCGTCGATAACTTTGACAAGGACAGGGAACCTGTCCGTCTCAATATTTCCCAAAAACCCGTCTTTGAACCTGTCAACCAGCTCCGTAAGGGACATTCCTTCATATTCTCCGTTTTCAACAACCGACATGCTGTCCCGCCTATCGCTGATTTCCCACGATTCTCCGATTTTAAGGTCAGCCGGAAAAGGTTTGTTATATTTTTCCACAAGGGCCGCACCGCCCCATATCCTCTCTTTGTGAATAGGCTTGAATTTAATGGGATATACTTTCATTTTACCTCAGTCTTATGTTATGTGATGTCCGGAAATCAATGCATCTCTTTCAGTGATTTTTTAAAACTTTCCTTAATTATTTTTTTCTCGGTTTTGTACATTTTAAGTAAATATCCGATCTGTATTACGCTTACTATAATAGCACAAACCGCAAAAATAAAACAAAGAACCCAGGAAATAACAGAAACAATATGATTTTTCCCCATGGCAATAATCCCGACAGCGGAAAATAAACAGATAAAAACAAGCAGCAGCTTGTTGATAAAATATAGTCTTTTCTTTAACATTGCGCCCGTTTGACGGCCCGCTCAAAAACTATATGACTTTATTGCTGAGCACGCCTATATTTTCTATCTCGACTTCAAGTATATCATTTTTTCCGGCAGGTCCTACACCCGCGGGGGTGCCCGTTAAAATCACGTCCCCCGGACAGAGTGTCATGACTTTCGATATAAAACTTACCACATAACCTGTCTTGAAAATAAAATTTGAAGTATTTGAATTCTGAAGAACCTTACCATTACGCCTGAGTTTTATAGACAGGCTGTCCGGATTAATATCCGTCGAACAACAGGGCCCGAAAGGGCAAAAAGTATCGAAAGATTTTGCTCTTGTCCACTGCCCGTCTATCTTCTGCAGGTCTCTTGCCGTAATATCATTGGCGCAGCAAAAACCCAGGATACCGGCTTTCGCGGTTTTTTCATCCGCATGCGATATTTCTTTTTTAATGATTATTCCCAGTTCGGCCTCATAGTCCACTCTTCCGGACATTGACGGATACACGATATTGTCCCCATGCCCTATAACCGCGGTCAAAGGCTTCAGGAAAAGGATAGGCTCCGAAGGGATATCCATATTCAATTCCTTCGCGTGGTCCGTATAATTAAGCCCGACCGCCACGATCTTCGAAGGTACGGAAGGAGGCAATATTTTTACATTCTCTTTTTTTACCGCCGGTCCGGTTTTATTCAATTTCGTGAACGGGGAACCTTCGCACAGGATAAGCCCGCCCTCTTCATCCTCTACGCTCCAATGCTCGCGGCCTTTATACTTTATTCTGAATATTTTCATTTTTTTCCCATAAGTTCAGCGTCCAGATACTCTATTATACTACTCATATCTCCGGGAAGCGATGACTGAAAGCAAATTTTTTCTCCGGTGGAAGGTAAACTGAATTCAAGGCCGGCGGCATGCAGCATCTGCCTTGAAACCGTAATATCCCCCACCTTATGCGCTCTCGAGCCGGCATAGACCCTGTCGCCGAGAATGGGGAACCCTTCATTGGCAAGATGGACTCTTATCTGGTGGGTCCTCCCCGTGAAAAGCCGGGCCGAAACCATGGAATAACTATTCCATCTCTTTAATAACCTGAATCCGGTACGGGCCTGTTTACCGCCCGGAACAACAGCCATTTTCTTCCTGTCGTATTTAGACCTTCCTATGGGAAGATTGATATCAAATTCCGGAATTATGACACGGCCGAACACAATCGCATAGTATTCCTTGATTACTTTTCTGCATTTGAACTGCTCCGCAAGATAATTATGCGCTTTGTCATTTTTAGCTATGACCATCAGACCTGACGTGTCTTTATCAAGGCGATGCACGATACCCGGCCTTATAACACCGTTTATCCCGGAGAGGTTCCCTACATGGTACATCAGGGCATTAACAAGCGTATTATCATAATTCCCGGGAACGGGATGCACGACCAGGCCGGCGGGTTTATCAATGACTATAATATCTTCATCCTGATACGTTATATCAACGGGTATATCTCTGGGAATTATCCGAAGGGGCTCCTTTTCGGGTATATCGACCGTCACAACCTGACCCGGAACCATTTTCCGGCTCGGCTTGCAGGATACCCCGTTTACAGAAACACATCCGTCCTCTATCAGTTTTTTTATAAAATTTCTTGAACAATCGGGCATTTTTTCAGAGAGGAACTTGTCAATTCTCTTTCCCGAACTTTCAATATCCGCGTTTAAAGAAAGTGTCTTCATAAAATTTCAGGATACCGGCTATATGTGAAAAGATTTTCTTGATTTAACAACGCACAGCATCACAATACCCAAAACACAGAGGAATATACTCACCAGCTGAAAAACCGTAAGGTTGAAAAAGGCCTTTCCGTTATCCCCCCGCAGAAATTCGGTCCAGAACCTCATAAAAGGATGCAAAATCAGGTAAAAAGCAAAGACTTCGCCTTTCGATCTTCTCTTACTGAAAATCCGGGTTAAAATAAAAAAAATCAGCAGGTTTAGAAAGGAATTATACAGCTGGACCGGATGAAGCGGAATACAATGAAATTCTTCCGGCATGATTTCCCTATGCCTGAATATCACTCCGCACGGCAGGTTTGTAGGAACTCCCCAGCAGCACCCGTTCAAAAAACATCCTATCCTTCCGATAGCCTGCCCGAGCGCGATTGACGGAGCAATCACATCAGCGATATCCCATACATTGATTTTCCTGACACGGCAAAAAACAGACACGGTAACCATGGAAAACAGGACACCGCCGAAAACGGCAAGCCCGCCTTTATCAAGCCTGATAATCTGGACGGGGTTATTAATATAAAAATCAAGGTTAAGCAATATGAAGAATATCCTTGCCCCTATTATTCCGGACAGGATGACAACAAGCCCCAGGTCGAGGATTACCTGGCTGTTGATATTAATGATTCTGGCGCGCCGGACTGCGGTATAGATAGCCGCCAGAAAAGCCAGCGAGAGCATCAACCCGTAAGAATAAACCGAAATATTGCCGAATTTAAACAGCACAGGATACATATTCTGTTATCGACCTTTCAGAGAAGGTTCTTTCGCCTCATACTTCCACAAATATACAAGTATCAGAAAAGTCCCGATACATATACAGGAATCCGCTACATTAAAAGCGGGCCATCTTTCGAGAGATATCTTAAAAACATTTATATTAATATCAGGAATATCAACATCTATAAAATCAATTACATAACCCCTGCTTATCCTGTCGAACATATTGCCTAAAGTCCCCCCGGCAAAAAGGGATATTCCGAGCAAAAAATAAAAAGGACCTTTAAAAACAGACTTCCTGAAGAAAAAAACAGCGGAAAGGGCTGCCAAAGACAGGAGAATAAAAATATTCCTGACAAAAGGTATGTCTCTGAAAATTCCGAACGCGGCTCCCGTGTTTTTGACTATTATTATCGATAAAATGCTCTCAGGGTTGTATGCCGGCAGGTTTTCTTCAACCCACGAAACCGCAATGGCTTTCGTCGCCTGGTCAAACAGCATGACAGAAACAATTATGAAAAGAAAAAGGATTATTCTTTTAGGGATTTTTACCGGTTTTTCATTCAAATCTTTTATGTGATTGCAGTCTTTTTCCGGGCTGTCTTTTTCTTTAAACATTTTGGCACGTTATTATTTCTTCTTTTTTTCCAGGTTTTCTTTGCATTCAACACAATATCTGGCATAAGCCCGCGCTTTCAACCTGGTTTTATTTATATCCTTACCGCACATCTCGCATTTACCGAACGTGCCGTCTTCTATCCGCTCAATGGCATCCTGTATCTCGTATAGTATTTCCTGTTCCTTTTTCATAAGGTCAAGGGTAAACTCTCTTTCAAAATTGTCGGAACCCATATCCGCGAGATGCATTGAGTAACCGGACAAATCACCCGAAGAATCTCTTTGGGAATTATTAAGAATCTGTTTTTCCATGGAAGACACATCGCCGGTGATTCTGGCCTGTTCTTCAAGCAGTTTTTTCTTATACTGTTCAATGTCTTTTTTTGTCAGCTTTGCCATGTACTTCCCCCATTAATAAATGTTTAGTCGCCTGTTATAACCTTAAAGCACCTTTCGCATATTTCCGGATGTTCTTTTACCGTTCCGACCGTTTTGCTGTAGTTCCAGCATCTGACACATTTTACACCTTCCGCCTTCTCGATTTTCACCTCCAGCCCTTTTATATCCCCCGCTTTAGAGCCCTCTCTTTCGCCAAAACCTTTTACCTCCACTTCGGAAACTATGAAAACCATCTTCAGCATACCCAAATGATCGCGCAGAACATTTTCCAGCTCTTTATCTTCAACATATAATACCGCTTTTGCCTGAAGGGAATTGCCAATCAGCTTATCTTTTCTCATCTCCTCAAGTAATTTATCGACTTCCGCCT
>DJVC01000098.1:0-29035 GCA_002440765.1 bacterium UBP3_UBA6266
TTGTTTTTCCGGATGATTCAGGCCCAAACAATTCTACGACACGCCCTCTCGGAAAACCTCCGATTCCAAGAGCAATATCAAGAGTCAGAGCTCCCGTTGAAATATACGGTATATTCACATGTGCCGCCTTGTCACCAAGCTTCATAATGGCACCCTGTCCAAACTGCTTTTCAATCTGTGTTATAGCAGTGCTAAGGGCTTTTTCCTTCCCCTGAACTTCCTTCTGTTTAGAACTCATATATCCTCCTGTTTATATAATTTAGAGTTTAATCTCCGACAATTTTCTGTATATCGGCCCTTCGGCAGTCAACTCACTGGAACAGAATGATAACATTTTACAATCAACAAAAGCAATCGGTGTTTTATTCAGTCCGGCAAGAGCCGGAGTGAATCCTCTGAGCTTTTTTTTGCATCGTCCCAGCGTCAGATGCGGAAAAAAATCCTCTTCCTTTGATAAGATTTCCTGTCTCTCTGCGGCATCTTTTACAATCTTATTCAATTCGGATATTCTTTCTTTGCCTTTTTCAACCCCGAGCCAGATTACTCTCGGATATTCCCCTTTTCCAAAAAAACCGAACCCCTGCAGTGAAAATGTAAAAGGACTGAGATTTGACAGAGATTTACTGATAAGGCCGGCCAAAGTTTTGATATCATCCTCTTCAACACAGCCGAAAAAATTCACTGTGATATGAATATTTTCATTCTTAACCCATCGAATATCGGCAAAATCAGATTTTAACGGTTCAATAAATCGGGATATCGCGGTCTTTACTTCCTCAGGTATATCAACGGCCAGAAAACACCTGATTTTTTTCATCGTAACATACAATTCCGTGGTTTTATTCCGCTATTAAATATTTTCTTAATAAATCAAGGGCGGCATAACAGGCTTTTTCCCTTATCTGCTCCCTTTGCCCGATAAACCTGAATTCTTCCGTTCGACTCACAAAACCATCATCGAGAGCGATATACACCAAACCGACGGGTTTTTCGGAAGNNGTTATACTGACAGCAACATCCGAGGTTGCTCTCCTCCTGCAGCCTCTTGCCATCTGAAGAGCGCATTGCGAACTGACTGCGCCCCTGCTCACCAATACATCCTTCGATACACCGAGGTCAAGAATTTTAAGATTGTTGCAATATGTGACATATCCACCCAGAAAATATTTTGAACTGCCTGATACGCCCGTTATCTTCTCAGAGAGCATCCCGCCGGTGCAGGATTCGGCGACAGCTATGGTTTTTTGGTGCTTTTTCAAAAGTTCACCTATGATCTTCTCTATATGCTCGTTATTTTCTGAATATATGTTCCCCCCGAAACTCTCTTTTATTTCTTCAGCCAGAGCTTCAATGTCGGCTCCCCCTTTTTTAACTTTCAGCCTGATTACCACTTCTCCCGTTTTTGCGCGAAGGCCGTATGAAAAGTTTTTTCTCCTTTCCAGAATTTCCGCCACTATTGAATCGACCACTGATTCAGACATGCCGGAAACACAAAGGTATCTAACCTTATCCGAAAAATCAGAATCCTCTTTAAGACCGAGGAGTTTTAACCCTTCCCTGATCATGGGCATTAACTCTGAAGGAGGTCCGGGCAGCATTAATATTTTTTTATTTCCCTCTTCAATAAAGATACCCGTGGCGCTGCCCACGGTGTTCAATATAATTCCGGCTTTTTCAGGAAGCATTGCCTGTTCCCTGATTGAATTTTCCGTAACGGGAGGTGAGGAAAAACGATAACGATCCTTAAGCAGATTATAAATTTTTGTGTTTTTAACCAGTTTTCTGTTGAAAATTCCGGCCACCGCCTTCTTTGTAAGATCATCAGACGTCGGACCTAATCCGCCTGTGGTTATAACTATATCCGAATCAGAAAGATATCTTTTAATTTCTTTTTCCAGAACATCCGTGTTATCGGGCAGGCAAACCTGTTTTAATATATTTCCTCCGGAACGAAAGACGGCATCTGACAGGCACTGAAAATCCTTATTCAGGATTTCCCCCGTCAACAATTCTTCTCCTATATTTATAATTATCGCATCCATACGGCTCCCGCATCAGTAAACAGCGTCAGTACTCAACAGCATAGCCTTCTTTTTCGGCAAGGTCAAATAATGCCTGGCCGAACTCCCCGGCGGACTCAGGATTATTGACTGTAACAATTAACCCGTCAACTACAACAGGTCCATCCATAAATAAGGCGCCTCCATTTTTTATTCTGTTTTTCACAGAAATCCATGAAGTAGCCTTCACATCTTTCAAAACACCCGCATTAGCCAAAATAACAGGGGCGATACAGCTTGCCCCTAAAATCTTGTGTTTTTCCGCCGCCTTCCTGGCTATTTCATGCGCGGTTTCATCATCCCAGTATTCCGTCGCCCCGCTTCCGCCGATGAAGACAATCACATCGTAATCCTCCGGATTAACATCATATACCAAATACAATGCTTCGATGCTGTTCCCGAGCATTCCCTTGATATGGCCCTTAACCGAAGAAGCTATATCAACCTTCCAGTTGGCCTGTAGGAATATTTTCATAGGGTAGAAAAGCTCCTCATCCCTGAAATTCGCGCTCGGGATTATAAACAGTATTTTAGGGTCATCTTTACTGGCAAAGGTAAAATCCCCGCGCATACCGAAGATGAAAACCGACAAAACAAAGATTCGAATCAATCGCAACATCATGGATAAACTCCTAAATCACTTTTGAATTATTTTTAAAATACTTCTCGTTGTTCAAAAAACATTTATCACATAAAGCCGCTTTCCGGCAGAACAGTTTACCCGTCTCAACTATCTGCGCATGGTAATCTTTATACAATCCGGATATACCCGGTAAATTTGTCTCGAAAAACGATTTTATAGTACCATACTCTGTCTTTTCATCAAAGAAACCATGTCTTGAAAAAAGTCTTCTTGTATAAGCATCGACAACAAATACAGGCCTTTCAAATACATATAACAAAATCGAATCGGCAGTCTCGGGACCTATCCCTTCTACAGTCAGAAGATTTTTTCTTAAAGTATCTGTATCCAGCAAACTCATATTTTTTAACGACCTGAAATTGCCATATACGAAAGAACAGAATTTTTTGAGCCTTTTTGCCTTCTGCACATAGAAACCTGAAGGCCGTATCAGTTTTTGAAGGTCTCCAACTCTGATTTCCAGTAACGCGTTCAGCGATAACACCTTATTTTTCTTAAGATTCAGAATACATCTCTCGACATTTTTCCACGAAGTATTCTGAGTCAAAATCGCTCCTACACAGATCTCAAGAGGCGTATCTGCCGGCCACCAGCGGCTTGGCCCGAAATAATCATGCATCGCGTTATATATCTTTAAGATACCGCTATCTTTTTCTTTCATAAATATCTTCAGCAATCATAAGTATAGCCACACCAAAAAGGGTAAGATCGGTGTCTATGATGTCAAATACGTTTTCCCTTCCGAATATTCCGGCGTCCCCTCCGGTACCGATAACGGTCTTAAACCTGATATTCAGTTCCTTTTCGATTCTGCGCTTTATGCCTTTAACCAATTCAGCCGTACCATAATAAAGCCCGGCTCTCATGGCATCCGGGGTATTGTCGGCAATAACAGACCCGGGCCTGGCAAATCTGAAATCGGGTAATAATACGGCTGAAGAAACTAAAGCATTTTTCGAAGTCCTCAACCCGGGAAAAATGATGCTCCCGTCATAATGATTTGTCTTTTTTATCACATCAAATGTAATTGCCGTCCCGAAGTCAACCACTAAAGAAGGTGTCTTGTACCTGCCGGACGCGGCGGCGGCATTTGCTATCCTGTCGGCTCCCGCCTGTTTTTTATATTTACCATTTATCTTTATTGTTTTTATCTTTGAAGGATTAATGAAATATATCCTGCCGGTATAAGCCGCCAGCGCTTCCTTCAGGACTAACCCGGCCGCGGGCACAACAGTGCTTATTGATATATTTCCAATCTCACTCTTTGATATAATTCTTTTGGCGAAGACAATGAAACCTTTGATGTTTTCAAGCGGGAATTTTCTTCTTGATAAGATCTTCCCCCCTGAATAAATGCCGCTGTCAATGGAAGAATTACCTATATCGACACAAAAAATTTTTATCATATTTACCCCCGGACTAATTCTCCGGAATTGACTTTTTCGATTGAGTTGTCATCTTTGCGTATGATCAAAGCTCCCGTATCATCAAAACCCTGCGCATATCCGTGAACGGTCCTGGAACCGACTTTAATATCTACAATATTACCTAATGTGGAAGAATAATCTATATATTCCTTAATGAGGGCACCCGGCTTTTTGTTCTTCACATGTTTGTATCTTTTATCCAGCGCAGCCAACAGGTTTCTTCCGGCTTCGATTCTGTCAACCCTGTAACCGCATTCATCAAAAACAGATGTTGATGTGCCTGCGATATCCGGATTCATTTTGCGCATTTCCGAGTTCACATTAATTCCGATGCCCAATATCACATATTCGACAAGATCAGCTTCTGTTTTTATTTCCGTTAATATTCCGCCTATTTTTTTATTTTTTACCATTACGTCATTAGGCCACTTTATAAGTGGTGACAAACCATATTTACGCAGTATTTCACACACCGATAGTGCCACCAATACAGTAAGAATGGAAGAAACGGACGGATGGATCTGCGGCCTCAGGATCACGGAACACAAAAGATTTTTGGATTTTTCCGAACGCCATAATCTTCCCAGTCTTCCGCGCCCTTTGGACTGATATTCGGCAAAAACAACAGTTCCCTCCTTTTCCCCGGAACGCGCCTTTTCTTCGGCAATATCACTTGTAGATGAACATGACTGATAGGTAATAATATTTCCGCCTATAAGCTCTGTTTTTAACCCCATCTCAATCTCCTGCGGAATCAGCCTGTCGGGAACCTTTAAAAGCCTGTAGCCAAGATGAGGGACAGCCTCTATCTCATAACCGTTATTTCTTATAGCCTCTATATGTTTCCAAATAGCCGTTCTTGTAATGCCCAGTTTCTCGGCAATTTCCGCGCCGGATATATAACCCTCTCTGTCCGAGTGCAGGGCTTCTATAAGTTTCGCATCGATATCCATTTAAATTATCTCAGACTGTTTTAATTTCCATTGTAATATCCACACTTGCCGCGGAATGAGTTATCTTCCCTATTGATATGATATCCACTCCCGTTCTGGCAACTTCCCGAATATTAGCAAGAGAGAGTCCGCCGGATGCTTCAAGTTCAATGGTGCCTCCGGCCAGGGCTACAGCCGTCTTCAGATCTTCTGTCCCCATATTATCAAGCAATATTCTATCCGCTCCGTTATCTTTTGCAACGGTTACTAATTGCGGATCGTCAATCTCAACTATAACAAATGCTTCCGGTTTCTTCTGTTTCGCGTTTTGAATTGCTTTTTTAACCGCGATTTCCGGTTTCCCTTTAAACAGTTTTAAATGGTTGTCTTTAATTAATACCTGATCATATAAACCCATGCGATGGCTTTCACCGCCTCCTACCGTAACGGCGTATTTTTCCAGGATTCTCCAGCCGGGCGTGGTTTTTCTGGTAGCCATTATCCTTGTCCCATACGGCCTGACCGCATTAACATATTCGGATGTCAATGTCGCTATACCCGATAATCTCGAAATAAAATTCAGAGCGGTTCTTTCTGCTTTCATCAATGGTTTGATTCCGCCTCTGACGACGGCAATGACACTCCCTCTTTGGGCTGAATCACCGTCCTGTTTCTTTTTCTTTGTTATTACAAGAGGGTCAACCATCTTAAAAACATAATCAACCAAATCCAGTCCGGCTACGACAAACGGCTCATTTGCAATTAACTCCGCAATGGCCGGAAAATTCTTTCCGGTGAGAGCGTCTGTTGTAATATCTCCTTTTCCTATATCTTCGCCGAGCGCAATCTTAACGAGTTTCTCGGTGTATTTATCAAATATATCCATATTTACCCCTCTTTAACCTGATTCCCCGCTACCTGTTTTTCCTGCCTTTCAGGCTGTATATCCCATCCCTTAACCGGGCGGCTTTTTCAAAATCCAGATTGTCGGCCGCCTCTTTCATTTCTTTTTCCAGCACATAAAGCTCTTCAAGTGTTCTGTAAGGAACAGGACCTTCTTTAACAAATGATTCGACAATTTCCTCCGCTTCTTTTTTTCTGTACGATAAAGCCGCCTGCTCCTTTCTTATTGTTGAAGCCGGCGTTATATTGTGTTTTTTATTATACTCTTCCTGTACTTTTCTGCGTTTTCCCGTTATTTCAACCGCTCCTTTTATAGAATCCGTAATCTTATCGGCNNAAGTATCACTTTCCCGTCAAGATTCCTGGCGGCTCTTCCGGCAACCTGGATCAGGGAAGTTTCCGACCTCAAAAACCCCTCTTTATCCGCATCGAGAACGGCAACCAAAGCCACTTCGGGCAAATCAAGCCCTTCTCTCAATAAATTTATACCCACCAGCACATCAAATTTCCCGTCTCTTAAATCCCGCAGGATTTCAACTCTCTCTATCGCGTCAAGTTCAGAATGTATATATTTTACCCTTATATCCAGTTTCCTTAAATATAAAGTTAATTCTTCCGCCGTTCTTTTTGTAAGCGTGGTTACAAGCACTTTATGCTCTTTAGCGGCATAATTACTTATTTCTCCGGCTAAATCATCTACCTGCGTTTCAAGAGGCCTTATTTCAATATCCGGGTCGAGCAGTCCCGTAGGCCTGATTACCTGGTCAACCGGATTGCGGTCATTATTCAGTTCATAAGAGCCGGGTGTAGCGGAAACAAATAACGTTTTTCCCAACAAACTTTCAAACTCGCGAAAATTAAGCGGCCTGTTATCAAGCGCCGAAGGCAGCCTGAAGCCATATTCCACCAGCGTTTTTTTTCTTGATTTGTCTCCTTCATACATACCCCTGATCTGCGGCAGCGTCACGTGTGATTCGTCTATAACCGTCAGGAAATCTTTAGGGAAAAAATCTATCAGGCATGAAGGCCTTGAACCTTCAACACGGCCGGTCAAATGCCTCGAATAATTTTCAATTCCCGGACAATACCCAAGCTCTGAAAACATTTCTACATCATAATGAGTCCTTGATTCCAACCGCTGCGCTTCAAGATATTTTTTATTCCGGTAGAAATATTTCAGCCGGTCATCAAGCTCTTCCTCTATCAGTTTGATAGCTCTTTGTATCTTATCCCCGGGTAATACAAAATGTTTCGCCGGATAGATGCATATATCGTCCATTATATCCTTTTTTCTGCCTGAAACAGGCTCTATCCTGTTTATTGCCTCTATCCTTTCATCATAATAAGACACGCGGACAGGATCTTCCCCGTAAGAAGGAAATATTTCGATTGTATCGCCTCTTTTTCTGAATGTTCCGGGCACAAAAGATATATCATTCCTTGCATATTGTATATCAACAAGTTTTTTTATAAGGACTTCCTGTGGGAGAGCTTCCGAACCGGCTTTCAGACATATAACCATATTCTCATAATCTTCGGGGGAACCTAAGCCGTAAATACAGGAGACACTTGCCACAATGATCACATCACGCCTTGAAAGAAGAGAAGCTGTCGCGGATAACCTGAGTCTCTCAATCTCCTCATTAACGGAAGAATCTTTCTCGATATAAATATCTGTCTGGGGAATATATGCCTCCGGCTGGTAATAATCATAATATGATATAAAATACTCTACCGCGTTATCGGGAAAAAAATTCCTGAGCTCGCTGAAAAGCTGGGCAGCCAATGTTTTATTATGGGATATTACAAGTACCGGCATATTCATTGCTGAAATAATATTTGCCACAGTAAATGTTTTGCCCGAACCCGTAACCCCTCTTAAAACTTTTTTGTTCCGGTCGTTGAGAAAAGATTCCGTAATCAGCTTGATAGCCGCCGGCTGGTCTCCCGCCGGCTTGAAATCCGAGGACAAATGAAATAGGCTGGGAGATGCTTTGCTGTTCATCTGTTATTCAGAGAGTGCAGATATCTGACCGAAGAATTTATCTTATCAACGTCATCCTGCAATTTTTTTCTTTTTTCGATTTCCTTTTGCACTATATCTTTGGGAGCCCGTTCAAGAAAATTTCTGTTGGATAGCTTTTTAGACACAATTGCTATATCCTGCTCAATCCTGATTACCTGCTCTTTTAACCTGTCAAGCTCTGTGTCTATATCAATGGATGATTCCAGGGTCATAAAAATATTTCCGTACGGAAAAACAGCCGTCGGCATAGCGTCATCCTGTTTGTATGAAGCCACTATTTTAATATCATCCGCCTTTGACAATTTTTTTAAAGACATAAAATCATCCTCAAGGAAAGAGATGAATCCCCTATCCGTCGATTTAATGATAAAATTCACGTTCTTGGACGGAGGAATGTTGTATTCACTCCTGAGGTTTCTCATAGCTTTTATCATTTCATATTTTATCTCCACCCGTGAAACAATTTCGGCGTTTGATTTTTCAGGTTTAAAATCAGGCCATTCGGCAAACATTATTGATTCACAGGGTTTTTCTTTACCTGAAGCTTCAAACAATTTCTGCCAAATCTCCTCCGTTATGAAAGGCATAAAAGGATGCAGAAGGCGTAATGAAACCTCTAAAACTTCCAAGAATATTGATATTGTCTTGTTCTTCTTCGAAAGGTCGCTGCCATATAAAACAGGTTTCACCGATTCGATGTATTTATCGCAAAATTCATGCCATAAAAAGTCATATATAGCTTGAGCAGAGTCATTAAATCGATATTTATCAAGTGATTTTTTAACCAGTTCGGATGTCTGCGCAAGTTTGTATAATATGTATTTATCATCAGATGACAGCTCTTTTTTTGCCGGTTCCTCAAAGCCATCCAGTAAATTTAATATGAACCTGGACGCGTTCCACAGCTTATTCGCGAAATTTCTCCCAATTTCAAATTTCTGATCGGAAAGATATACATCCTGCCCCTGTGCCGTTATTACGATAATGCTGAATCTCAGCGCATCCGCTCCGTATTTCCTTACCACATCCAGAGGATCTATCCCGTTGCCGAGCGATTTCGACATCTTTCTTCCCTGCTCATCCCTGACGGTTCCGTGTATATAAATATCCTTAAAAGGTTCCCTGCCCATAAATTCAAAACCGGCCATGATCATTCTTGCAACCCAGAAAAATATAATTTCCGACGCTGTGGAAAGAGTGTGGGTAGGATAGAAATAATCCAGGTCTGTGTTTTTTTCAGGCCATCCAAAAGTGGAAAAAGGCCACAACCATGAAGAAAACCATGTATCAAGAACATCCTCATCCTGTTTGATTTTCCCGCTTGAGCAGTTCGGGCATTTTACGGGGTCATTTATATCTACTATCGTTTCTCCGCAATCGCCGCAATACCAGACAGGGATTCTGTGGCCCCACCATATCTGCCTGGAAATACACCAGTCTCTTATGTTCTCAAGCCAGTTGATGTAAACTTTAGTCCACCTTGCCGGATAAAATTTTATTTTGCCCGAAGACACAGCTTTTAAGGCAGGTTCCGCCAGCGGCTTCATTTTTACAAACCATTGTTCAGATATATAAGGTTCTATAACCGTATGACACCTGTAACAATGCCCGACGGAATGAATATGATTCTCAGTCCTATCAAGTAATTTTTTTTCTGCCAGATCGATAATGATTTTTTCCCTTGCCTCATATCTGTCCATACCCTGATATTCGGGCCCGGCATTTTCATTCATCAAACCTTTTCCATCCATGACCGTCAAAGGTTTTAGTCCATGACGCATACCCATTTCAAAATCATTCGGGTCATGCGCAGGTGTAACCTTAACAGCACCGGTACCGAATTCGGGATCAACAAAGTCATCGGCAATGACGGGTATTTCTCTTCCGGCAAGGGGTAGTATCAGGGTTTTTCCTATGAATTTTTTATATCGTTTGTCAGCGGGATTAACCGCTACGGCAAGGTCTCCTAACATGGTCTCCGGCCTTGTGGTAGCAACAGTAATATGGCGGGAAGAACCTTTAAAAGGATACTTTATATACCATAAATATCCCTTGTGGTCTTCATGCTCCGCTTCCTCATCCGACAACGCAGTCTCACATCTGGGACACCAGTTGATAATATATCTTCCCCTGTAGATAAGTCCTTTTTTATAAAGGTCAACAAAGACTTTCCTGACGGCAAATGACAGACCTTCATCCATGGTAAACCTTGTTCTTTCCCAATCACATGAACAGCCGATTTTCTTTAACTGATCGAGAATCCTTTTTTCATATTTTTCTTTCCACTCCCACACCTCTTTTACAAACTTGTCCCTTCCGATTTTTTCGCGGGTTATATGTTCTTTTGCTAATTCCTTCTCAACCACATTCTGAGTAGCTATACCGGCATGGTCCGTTCCCGGCATCCATTCGGCAATATAACCCTGCATTCTTTTATACCTGATGAGAATATCCTGGATAGTATTGTTCAGTCCATGGCCCATATGCAGGACAGAAGTTACATTGGGTGGGGGGATGACTACTGTAAACGGTTCCCTGTCTTTAACGGGGACGGCATGGAAAGAATTACTTTTCTCCCAGAAACTGTATATCCTGTCCTCTACCTGTCCCGGATCGTATTGTTTAGGCAACTCTGTTGGCATTTTATAACCGTAATTGAATTATTATTGTCTTTTATTCTTTTCATCTTTAAAAAGCTTATATTCGACACTATCTACAAGCGCTTCCCATGAAGCTTCTATAATATTCTCGGAAACCCCGACGGTTCCCCAAATATCTTTACCGTCCGTCGATTCAATAAGCACTCTCACTTTTGCGGCTGTTCCGCTTTTTGCATCAAGCACTCTGACTTTAAAATCTGTCAAACGCACATTCGCAATTTCGGGGTAAAAAGGCGTCAGGGCTTTTCTAAGGGCATTGTCCAGCGCGTTAACAGGTCCGTCCCCTTCCGCTGCCGTGCGTTCTGTTCTACCGTCTACATTGACTTTTATGGTCGCTACGGAAATTAATTTTTTATCCGTCCGTTTTTCATCAATAACGGTAAAACCTTCCAGCTCGAAAAAGCTTTTATGTTTTCTAAGGACTTTTTTCATTAAAATATCAAAAGATGCTTCGGCGGCTTCAAACTCGTAACCTTTTCTTTCCAGTTCCTTCAGATCAGCCAATATTTTTTTCGCCTCGGAAGATTTATCCTTAATGTCCAGGCCGTATTCAACTGCTTTTAACAGGACATTGCTCTGTCCGGAAAGGTCGGAAATCAGAATCCTTCTTTTATTGCCTACAAGTGAAGGGTCCATATGCTCATAACTTGTCTTATCCTTTTGAACGGCGTTAACATGGACACCGGCCTTGTGAGCAAAAGCGCTGTCGCCCACATAAGGCATCTTGTTGTTATGCCTCATATTTGCCAGCTCGTCTACAAACCGCGAAATTTCCTTTAAATGTCTTAACTGGCCGGAAGAGATACAATCAATTTTCATTTTTACTTTTAGCGCCGGGATTATTTCACAGAGGTTGGCGTTCCCGCTTCTTTCTCCATAGCCGTTCATTGTCCCCTGTATCTGGATAGCGCCAAGTTCAACCGCGCTGAGTGAATTTGCGGTTGCAAGACCCGAATCATTGTGTGTATGTATTCCAAAAGGAACCTTGATCTCGTGCTTAACCGCCTTGATAATATTCTGAAGCCTTGATACCAATGTCCCCCCGTTAGTGTCACACAGAACAATACAATCGGCTCCCGCGCGTTCGGCAGCCAGGATTGTTTCGAGCGCATAACGGTAATCAAGCTCAAAACCGTCGAAGAAATGTTCGGCATCAAAAAAAACTTCTTTTTTCTTCTTTTTTAAATAATTTACCGAATCATAAATCAGTTTAAGGTTTTCCTCTTTGGATATCTTCAAAACATTTTTTACATGAAGAATCGAGCTTTTACCGAAAATAGTCACAACGGGTGTCCGGGCCTTTAACAGCGCCTGGATATTAGGGTCTTTTTCAACTTTATTTTTCGCTCTTCTTGTGCTCCCGAATGCGGAAATTTTTGCTTTCTTAAACTTAATTTTCTTAAGGGAATCAAAAAAATGCATATCCTTAGGGTTTGAACCCGGCCATCCTCCTTCAATATAGGAAATACCCAGGTCATCAAACTTCCCGGCCATCAGCAACTTATCCGATACGGAAAAAGTAATTCCTTCCGCCTGGCTCCCGTCCCTGAGAGTCGTATCATATATTTCGACTTTATTTTTCATCATTAACACCTATTTTCCCGATAAATTAAAAACTTCGTGAAGGACCTGGACGGCTCTGTCAGCCTTATCCCTTTTGACGACACATGATATCTTTATTTCGGATGTAGTTATCATCTCTATATTAATGCCGGCGTCGGCAAGTGTTCTGAACATCGTCGCCGCAACGCCCGGATGGCTTTTCATGCCTACTCCGACAACAGAAACTTTCGCGATACTATCATCAAATTTTACACCGCTTGAACCAGCTTTTAAAACAACCCTTTTTACCACGTCAGTCGCTTTGTTAACTTCATCCCTCTTGACCGTAAAAGATATGTCCGTCTTCCCTTTTTCGCTGACGTTCTGGACTATCATATCCACATTAACATTCGCATCCGAAAGCGATCCGAAAACAAGAGACGCGATTCCCGGTTTGTCTGTTACTCCCTGTATAGTGACTTTTGCCTCATCTGTATCCGCAGCTATGCCGACTACAACTGGTTCTTCCATTTTATCAATCTCCTCGGTTATAATTGTCCCGCTATTGTGATTAAAACTTGACCTGACATGAATTTTAACATTGTACTTTTTTCCGAATTCAACGGATCTTAACTGCATTACTTTTGCCCCAAGACTGGCTAATTCCAGCATGTCGTCATATGTTATTTTATCTATCTTCTTCGCATCCTCAACTATTCTGGGGTCTGCGGTAAAGACTCCCTCCACATCGGTATATATCTCGCAGATATCGGCATTTAATGCCGAGGCAAGCGCTACTGCCGTGGTATCCGATCCCCCGCGGCCGAGCGTTGTGATATTTCCGTTTTCATCCACACCCTGAAACCCCGCAACAATAACTATATTTCCTTTTAAAAGCTCTTCCTTGACTTTGTCGGGGAATATATTCAATATTCTGGCTTTTCTATGAGAGCTGTCCGTATAAATACCAACCTGTCCACCCGTTAAAGATATCGCCTGTTCCCCGATTTTATGTATCGCCATCGTCAGCAATGCCGATGATATCTGCTCACCGGTTGACAAAAGCATATCCATTTCTCTCTCGGACGGGTTATCTGAAATTTTTTCCGACAGGGATATCAGGTCGTCCGTTGTGTCTCCGAGCGCGGAAACCACGGCTATTACCTCATTCCCCTGTTTTTTTGTTTCCGTTATCCTTACCGCGACATTCTTGATTCTTTCCGGATTTGCGACCGAACTTCCTCCGTATTTTTGCACTATCAAAGCCATTTGCAATTAACCTCTTTTGTCAAAAATTAATGTTTAATGAAATAATCCATCAACCGGTACCCTGCTTCAAATTTCAGGGTCGGAGACTTACAACACTGTTCATCATAAGAAGTAAAAGCATCCTTTTTTATCCCTTTTCCGGACATACAGAAAGGAACAGGATCCCGCGTATGGGTCTTTAATGAAATCGGTGTCGCGTGATCACATAAAAACAAGATACGGTAATCACTGGCTTCCGAAAAATGCTCCGATATTTTTTTAACAATTTTTTCATCAATATTTTCGATTGCCCTGATTTTCTCCCTTAGATCACCATTGTGACCGGCTTCATCCGGCGCTTCTACATGTATGAACACAAGGTCATTTTTAGATAAAGCATTCAACGCGTATTCCGCTTTTGCTTCATAATCAGTATCATAATAGCCTGTCGCTCCCGGAACATCTATCACATCCATCCCGAGCGCTTTACCTATCCCTTTCAGTAAATCAACCGCGGATATTATTGCCGCGTCCAGACCGAATTTTTCTTTAAACAAAGGGATCTCAGGCAGCTTCCCCGCGCCCCAGAGCCATATCATATTAGCAGGATTTTCACGAAGGTCAAGCCTTACCGAATTAATATCCGTATCATGTAATATATCTGCGGATTTTCGCATCAGTTTTATTAAAACTTTGGAACCTTTTCCCGCAGGGAGATTTGCCGATATCGGTTTCCCGGATATATCATGCGGAGGTATACATTTCAATTTCGCGCCATCGGCACCCAGCGCTTCTTCGCCGATTACCATAATATGCCTGTAACTGACGCCTGGATAAAACCTAACCCCCTCTGAACACATTTTTTCGTTTAATCTTTCTATTACCGACCTTGCCTCCTCGGTCTTAATGTGCCCGGCGCTGTAATCCACCATCAAACCTTCATCAACCGTAACAAGATTGCACCTGAAAGCTATTTCGCCCTTTCTTAATTCTATACCCCTGCTTAACGCTTCAAAAGGACCCCGGCCGGAATAATATTTTAAAGGATTATATCCCAGAATCGACATATTGGCGATATCGCTCCCGGGTTCAAGTCTGCCCGGCACGGTTTTCAGGCAGCCGCATAGACCGTTTTCCGCAATCAGGTCTATATTCGGTTTTCTCGCCGCGCAGAGCGGCGTTTTGCCCTCTAATTCGGACAAACCGTAATCCGCCATTCCATCTCCGACAACAACTATATACTTCATGCTGTTTTAACGGTCCTGTTTTTTCTTAAATATTCTATCTGTTATTTCTTTTATATCCGCCTTACAGACGACCGGCTTGTCAACCGAAGCTATCGCTCTATCGGGGTCTTTAAGCCCATGCCCGGTAAGAGTGCATGTCACAATCCCTTCCGCATTTGAAAAATAACCCTCATCAAATTTTTTAATAAATCCTGCCACGGACGCGGCTGATGCAGGCTCACAGAATACGCCTTCCCGGGCTAATAATTTATATGCTTCAAGAATTTTCTCGTCCGAAACCATATCGATTAATCCACCCGATTCATCTCTCGCCCCTTCTGCTTTTTTCCAGCTTGCCGGATTCCCTATCTTTATCGCGGTAGCAATAGTTTCAGGGTCTTTGATAATATGCCCTCTCACTATCGGAGCCGAACCTTCGGCCTGAAATCCAAGCATTCTGGGTTTTAAAGAAATTTTGTTTCTGTTGAAATATTCGTTATAACCCATCCAGTAAGCTGTGATATTGCCCGCATTTCCGACAGGAATACAATGATAATCCGGAGCACAACCGAGAAAATCGCATATCTCGAAAGCCGCCGTCTTCTGTCCCTGAAGCCTGTAGGGATTTATAGAATTAACCAGTGTTATAGGATAATTTGAAGTTATTTCCCTGACCAGTTCCAACGCATCATCAAAGTTACCTTTTACAGCTATAACCCTGGCATTATGTATAAGCGCCTGCGCCAATTTTCCAAGGGCAATAGCGCCCTCGGGAATAAGCACCACACAGGTCATTCCCGCCCTGGCAGAATACGCCGCGGCGGAAGCAGAGGTATTGCCCGTCGAAGCGCACATCACGGCTTCGGAGCCTTCTTCCAGCGCTTTCGATACCGCAAGAGTCATCCCCCTGTCCTTAAATGAACCGGTGGGATTCGCGCCGTCGAACTTCAGAAAAACTTTAAGTTTCCCTCCGGAAAGCCCGGAAAGTGTCTTTGAAAAAATAAGCGGTGTATTCCCTTCATTAAGAGAAATTACAGGGGTTTTTTCAGTAACGGGAAGATATTCTCTGTATCGATCTATTAACCCTTTCCAGGAATCCATTATAATCCTCCCACCCTATATACAACAGTTTTACCTTTGGTAACATCGAGCTTATCGATAATGCCGATTGCCCTGCGCATGTCTTTTTCATACGCCTTGTGAGCCAGGACAACAATCGGAACTGCATTCCCTTTATTTCTGCCTTTTTGGATAACAGAAGCAATACTGATCTTATTATCTCCCAGTATACCCGCAATTTTAGAAAGGACACCGGTCTTGTCTAAGACGGTAAATCTGAAATAATATTTACTTCTGATATCTCCGATATCAATTATCTTTTTTTCTTTATTGGGAAAATCCGGTATGAAAGGTCTCGATTTTCCGGATATTATATTTCTTGAAATATCAAGGATATCGGAAACAACCGCACTGGCAGTCGGTTTTTCTCCGGCACCTAAACCATAATAGAGTATGTTGCCTACAAAATCCCCTTCAAGCAATATCGCATTATATGCTCCCGTAACAGCGGCAAGCATGCCTTTATCATCAACCATAGTCGGGTTCACCCTCACTTCGATTCCGTTACTTTTTTCCTTATAAACGGCAAGAAGCTTTATTACAAAACCGAGCTCTCTGGCATATTCAATATCAATCTGTTCGACTTTTTCGATTCCCTCAACATTAACTTTGCCGAGCTCGATCCATTTACCCGAAGCAATGGAAGAAAGCAGCACAATTTTATGAGCGGAATCCATTCCGCTGATATCCAGCCTGGAGTCAGCTTCAGCATATCCTTCGCCCTTTGCCGCCTTTAACGCATCTTTGAAAGAAACTCTTTCCTCTTTCATCCTCGATAAAATATAATTTGTCGTCCCGTTAATGATTGCGTATATCGAGAAGATTCTGTTCGCCGCCAGTCCCTCTCTGAGCCCTTTGATTATAGGGATCCCGCCGCCTACGCTTGCCTCAAAAAATATCTCGCGGTTATTCAATCCGGCGTGTTTGAAAAGCTCTTCCCCGTATTCCGCAAGCAGCGCTTTATTCGCAGTAACAACGCTCTTCCCGTTCGAAAGCGCCTTTTTTATCAGGGTCTTCGCAGGCTCAATTCCGCCTATAAGTTCCACCACTATGTCAATTGATTCATCATTAATGATCGCTTCAACATCTGATACCAGCATTCCTTCCGGAAGCTTTATACCCCTGTCCGTCTTTATGTCTTTATCCACAACTCTAACAAGTTCAATAGGCGCGCCAAAATCCCTGCTGAAAACACCGGTGTTTTTCTGCAGATTTTTTACAACGCCCTTGCCGACGGTCCCAAATCCTATTATTCCTACCCGAATATTTTTCATAATCTCCCCGCAATACTGTCACTGTCCCAATATATAAACTAACCGGACATTTTACCATCTTTTATCTATATAACAAATATTTTATTTAAGATTATGCCCCGCCCTGGCAGAGAGTTGTATTTTAGCCGGAAAGGATATAAAAGACAGAAAAAAATCAATCCTGTGAAATAGCTTTATGGATGATTTTACTTAAATCGTGCAATTTGAAAGGTTTCATAAGATAATCTTCAAAGCCGAACTTGCGGAAATTAGCCATCACCGGATCAAAAGAATATCCGCTGGTAACAATCACTTTTGCGCCCGAATCAATCTTTTTCAGGTGTTTCACCGCTTCTTTGCCTGACATGCCGCCCGGTATCGTCAAATCCATAATAACAGCATCGAACCTTTGTCCGGAAGCCATAGCATGTTTATATTTTTGCAAAGCCTCTGCGCCATCTATGGCAACGTCAACATCATATCCTATGTATTCCAGCATTCTCTTCGCAATCTTTCTGACTCCGTCTTCATCATCCATAAAAAGTATCCTGCCTTTACTTTTATATATCCTGTCTTTGACGCTGTTCTTTTTACCGGCCCTGGAAACAGCGGGCAAATAAACCGTGAAGACCGATCCCTGCCCCGGCTTTGATTCCACGGCAATCAGACCCTCATGGTTGCGGACAATTGAATAAGAAGTGGCAAGCCCCAGTCCCAATCCCTTTTCTTTGGTCGTGAAATAAGGGTCAAAGACCTTATTGATATGCTCCTCTTTAATACCGATTCCCTTATCGGAAATGGTTATTTTTACGTACTTGCCTTTTTTTAGGTTAGTCAGATCCTTTCCTTTAAGCACGATGTTTTCCGCGATTAACCTGATTTTTCCACCCGCCGGCATCGCCTGCTCGGCGTTGATAATAATATTGTTTATAACCTGGCTTATCTGGCCCTCATCTATTTTAACCGGCCACAGGTTTTTTGAAATTCTTCTGTCACATCTTACATTAGAGCCTCTTACGGATAAAGAGATGGAATTCTTTATCAACGCGGAAAGAAAAACAAGTTTCCTGATGGGTTTTCCCCCTTTGGAAAAAGTAAGAAACTGCTGGGTGATTTTTTTCGCGCTCAGGGACGCTTTCTCAGCTTCATCCATAAATTTATACAGTTTACCGCCCGCATCCGATTGGATCTTAGCAAGAGAAATATTTCCGAGTATCGCGGTCAGGATGTTGTTGAAATCGTGAGCCATGCCGCCCGCCAGCACTCCTATCGATTCAAGTTTTTGCGCCTTCAACAGCTCATCCTGAAGTTTTCTCTGATCGGTGATATCTTTCAATACAGTTATAACCTTTTTGACCCGGCCTTTTTCGATGATAGGAATTTTCCATGTCTCGGTAACAATAGTTTCCGGCCCAAGCAGGTTTTTTTCCTCTGTTATTACGGGTTTCTCATCCTTAAAAACCTTCTTATACTGTTGAATTACTTTCTCACCTAAAAAAGGATACACGTCCAGAAGATTGAGGCCTATGATATCCGTTTTCAATCCGAACCTTTTATTCCATGAAAGCAACGTGTTGTTGGCTAATAAAACAGTCAGGTTTCTGTCGACGACATGCAAGGCATCAGTCAGGGAGTTGATTGTCGAGCGATACTGTATTTGCGATTCTCTCAGGGCATCTTCAGCTTCTCTGCGATAAATTGTTTCAAGAGCCAGCGACATGTAATCCGAAATCGAAGAAACAAAATTCTGCTCTTCAATAGTCCATTTCCTTTTGCGGCCGGTCTGTTCATGGCAAATTATACCTACCAGTCTGCCGTGAAGTCTCACGGCTACATCCATTATCGAGCTTATCCCGTGTTCCCTGATATAGTCCGCGAATTCAGCGGTTCTTTCATCGTTTGCGGCGTCATAGGCCGCAATACACCTGTTTTTTTCCAAAGACTCAAAATACCGGGGATATTTTTCAACAGTCAGTTTCATTCCTTTTTTATGAACGGCTTTAACGGACAGGAACAGGTTTTCACAGATTATTTCCGTATGTTCATCATTAAATAACCATATGCTTACACGATCCGTTTTAAGCGCATACGAATCCATTTCGGTTATTTTCTCCAAAGCCGCGCTTATATCGGAAAAATCAATTTTACCGAGTTTTAAAATAGTTTCCTGGAATTTCACAAACTGCTCGGACTTGTATCTCTGCTCGGTTACGTCAACCATTGTGGATCGCATCCCGCATATATTGCCGCCCGTATCATATTCAAGGATATCGTCAATAATAACATGAATTTTGGAACCGTTTTTCTTCACATATATACGGTTCTCCGATTTCGGGATTTTATATCCGGTTATCTTTTTTTTAAACCGCGCTTTAGCATCTTTTTTCTGTTCATCAAGAATGAAATCAAAAATTGACCGGCCCATCATCTCCCCGGAGCTGTAGCCGAGCAGATTCGCTTCAGTCCGGTTAACGGCAAGTATTATCCCTCTCTTATCCAGTAAATGGTAAGCGACAGGCGCGTTTTCCCATAAATCGGTAAACATCCTTTCGGAATTACGCAGTTTTTCCTCAGCCACATTTTTATCCGTTATATCATTATATATAGCCACAATATCATCACAGGCCAGTTTATAAATATAGTTGTCTCTCCACCCTTTTATTCTATCGTCGCTGTAATACAAAGACTGGATTCTAACCGGAAGCCCTGTTTTCCATACCTTTCTGAACGCCTTTACGATTCCCGATTTTTCGGCTCCCGGAAAAACATCGGCGATCCTTTTGCCGATAACATCCAGCCTTTCGATATTATCAATTTTTTCAGCCGCTTTATTGAAATCTTTGAAGATAAAATCCCGCCCGTTTCCCACTACTTTGAAAACAGCCACTCCGCTGATCATATTATTCAGTAGATCACGAAATCTTGTTATATTATCCTTCAAAGTTTTGGCGGTGATTTTTTGCTCAGTGATATCGCGTAAAATTATTTCTACGGTTTTTCTGTTTTCTCTGTCTTTTTCAAAAGAAGCGTTTAAAATCGCACATTTCCCTTTGCCGGACAGGGTCTGAAAATTGTACTCCATGCCCCGGATTGAATCTTTTCCGGCAAGAAGTTGCCCTATAGGCTTCTGACCCGGGGAAATTCTGATTATATTGTCGAATAATTCCCCGCATATCTGGGAAGGAGTCAGGTTAAGCTGCAGAATTTCGGCAAGTCCGCGGTTGGCGTATATTATTTTTCCCGTATCATAATAATATACGCATACACCGTCTTTGGTGGATTCTAATAATCTTTTAATAAAATCAGCCATTTGAGCACCACAGAAATAGTAACTTAAAGTATAATTTTACCACAAAATAACGCGCTTGATAAGTAACTACGTGAGTTTATCAGACTTCCATTTCTACGCGGTTTCTTCCGTTATGCTTTGCCTTATATAAAGCAATGTCGGCCCTTTTCATAATATCATCCTCTGTATCGCCTTTTACATACTGCGCCACGCCCAAACTAGCCGTGACATGAAGATTGTGCTTAAAAATATGCTTGCTCAAAACTATTCTCAGTTTCTCGGCAACGATAAAAGCCTGTTTTAGTGTCGCTTCCAGGGCAATAATCGCAAACTCTTCTCCTCCAACCCTCGCAAAATAATCATTTTTCCTTATGCTTCTCTGGCAAATATCGGCAACTGCCCTTAAAACGGAATCACCCACATCATGCCCGTAATTATCATTTATTTCCTTAAAATAATCAGCGTCAAGCATGATAACGGAAAGGGATGAGCTGTATCTTTCGGCTCTTCTTATTTCGTTTTTAAGATGGGAATAAAAACTTGCCCTGTTATAACATTTCGTCAAATTATCGTATATGGCAGAAAACTCGAGTTTGTCATGCACCCATTTTTTTACCATCAGGATTATCAGTATAATCAGGAACAGGTTGACAATAGTGCCCAGCAAAACAAAATTCATATATTTAAATTTCGACTCGGAAACAAACTGAGCTTCAAAAACCGAGGTATTGGCCAGGTTCCAGCATTCTTCGCTTAAAATAAATATGTCCGTCCGGATACGGCTGTCCCTGCTTTTATTATAAACATCCAATTTGTCCTTAAGTATATCCCATTTGCCTTTTAGTTCCAGTATCGAATCAAAGAACGGCTTATCTTTAATGCCGTATAATTTAAACCTGTAATTCTTTTCAAGGAGAAGAGCAAGGATAATATCCGTTTTTTCTATTATCTCGCCGGCATCTTTTCCGCATAATTCAAGTTTTACCGACCTTTGTATCGAACCTCTTACGATACCCGTGTAATTCACAATCCTTGCGTCATACCTTATATAATTGGTTATCATGAAAAGAAAAGAACCGTTGATTACAAAAAAAACGAGAAGAAGCAACGCTATGAGAATTATCTTTTTGGATACCTTAACCAAACATTTTCCCCGTAAGTTATTTTGTATTATTATACGAAAAAGCGCCTCATATGGGCAAGGATATCGTTAAGTTAAATAGTTCAAAAAGGCAGTTCGGGGTTTTGAGATTTCAAGGATATTTTTGTAACTGCTGTACTTCTTAACCACTCAACCATACTTTGAAAATAGGACAATCGAACATTACCATTCTGCGGCGGGCAGGGACCGCAATCGATTTTCGAATTTCAATTATCGGTTGCTCTGTTCCGTTCAGGGGGACTCGGCAACCCCCCGGAGCGAGACCGGTCGGGGCGGCGGGACTCGCCTACTACGTAATTTGCTCGGGGTAACCTCACAAATTACTGCGCAGGCCCACCCCGTAAAAGCTGACGTTCCTCCTACTCGTCGGAACTTTTCTTCCTGCTCGTCAGCGCTTTTACTTGCTTCGAGTCCAAATATTTTTTTACCGGAAATAATCAGCCATATCTATTTGTGGTTAACTTGGTCGGGGCGGCGGGACTCGAACCCACGACCCCTTGAACCCCATTCAAGTGCGCTAGCCAAACTGCGCTACGCCCCGACAAACCTTTTAGATTCCGCTTTATCCAAAACAAAGAACTCTACCCTGTATTGCGCTAGTCCCGTAAGGCTGTAACTTACGGAATGCAATAAACGTAAGTTACTTAGCCGAACGCGATCACGTAGCATCATCTTTACCTGCAGCCTACGGGATCCGTTCAACTTCGCAGTTTATGTTCGCTACCGCTCCATAAACTACAGTTTCACGTGACCAAACTGCGCTTGCCCGCCAACGTTTTGTGGCGGGTTACGCCCTGAATATCAACGCGGCAAAATCAGAAACGCCATTTTTATAATAAATAGGTGTTTTAGTCAAGATGAAATTGCTTTAAAAAACCTGTCATTTTTACTCAAAATCCGCTGTTTCCTGAAGAATTCTGTAGAACTCCTCCTTTTCTTTTTCACAGGCAGGATCAAACCCTAATTTATATAAAAGCAATTCCTTCCTTGTTAAGGCAGCACTGAAATTGCCGTTTTCGATGCAGGAATAACTAAAATCCTCTGAGTTTGCCGATTCAGATTTAAAATCGTTAAACCGGAAATCATCTCTGAAATTCGTAATTTTCCACGTGTCATCTGATTTGAATATTATCCATCTTGGATTGGTTTCTTCATTCCCATCCCATTTATAGAAAACCTTATAAACGGGAAAAATATCCAATGTGCCGGTACTCATCGAAATATCTTTTATATAATACAAGCTTTTCCGCGGCGCCGAAATACAGGCCCAGTAAACCACCACTGTACAAATAAGCACAAAAACCGCCTCAAAGACTATTACTTTAATTTTCATTCCCCGGTCCATCATTTAAAATTTATGACCTCTTTTGTGGATGGCTCTTTTTTCCCCGACGGTAATTTCGGGGTATCCGCGGAAGTCCCGGTCTTTCTCTCAAATTTTACTTTGTCTATAAACACGTCATACGGAGCGCATTCAAAGTTTGCATCAAGCTGAACCGCTACCGCAAGATGGTCGGCTTCCTCAAACATAGGATCCGGCCGGACAGATATATCGAGCAAATGTCTTTTTCTGTCCACCGTAAATTCCCTGTATAAAACTTTTCCGTCAACAATAGCACCTTCCATTTTGAAGTAATACCACTTCTTGGGTTCGAAAGTCTGATAAATACCCAGATCTGTCCATGGCTTAGGATTATGAGGATCCCAGTATCTCCACTGAGGAGCCCCTTCTCCCACATTCTGCCATTGAAGCGCAAATTCATATCTCTTTGATAAATCCCACTTGCTCATACTGAATTCAATTGCCTGTATAGTGGACGGAGCTCCCTCATTGTTAAATGTTGTTTTGGGGCGAAACATAAAATACAGGGATAAAGAAAAATCAACTGCTTCAGGTTCAGGAAACAAATCGGCAAAAAAATGGACATTCGCATAAGGGTACCCTTTAAGTATCGAAATCTTCAGGGCGTCTCCGTCCAAAGAAGGATTATTGACCTTTTTTATGGACCACATCGGAGATCCTTTGCAAAAGGTGAACCAGGAAGAATCGTATTCTTCTAAATTGTCCACCGCGGAAATATAATGCCTGACATTGTTCTTAGTTGAACAGCCAAACGGGAAAAACAAAACACATAAGGCCAGTAAAACCGCCGTCTTAATCTTGAAAATATATTTCATCAGTCCCTCCTCAAGGAAGCAAATCTCATATAAACCGCGTAAAAAATCCTTTAAACGTAAACACAACACAAAAAAGCACAAACACGCTGATCGGAAGCAATCCCCAAAGTATTTTTTGATATGAGGGGCTTTCTCTCATATTAACTATTGTCGTTATCCCGTCCGGACTGCCTTTTGTCCATACCGAACATTCCCTGCTTTTTTTCCCGATTTCCGCTTTCAATGTCCACCCCGTATTTTTCAGGAACGGAATATAATATTCGCTGAAACAGAATACATAATTAAGGTCATAATCCTCGGAAGCACCCAGTATTTCAAGTAATGCCACTCTTCCCTGTTCTCCGAAATATTTCGTGTTATCTATCTTTTCAATCGGATATTTGTTCAGGATATCAAGCTCCCTTGAAGCATGGAGGTTGCCGTCCAATGTTTCGGTCTTAGTCAAATACGAAATATTTGAGATCCTGTCTCCTAAACCGAGAGTAATATATCTCGCGTTATTTTTGACCGTATTATTTATAAAATCCACAGTTTCTTCAATGCTGCCGCGATATTCCTGATGAGGCAGCCAGAACGAAGAAGTCTGACACACGACAAATGCCGCCAGTATCAATATACAGAGAACATAAAAATGGGAACGCCACTCTTTTCTAAGGCCGTATAATATCGAAGATGCGATAGGCAGGGCAAAAATGGTCGCCCAAAGAGAAATCCTGTCCAGCGTTATTATATAAAACAGACTTCCGAGTATCCTTCTTGAAAAAGCAAATGTATCTCCCAAAGATACCAAAAACGAAAAAATAAAAACCATTAGAAGAAAACGGTTTCTTTTGCTTAATCTGAAAACAAACAGAAAGGGGATAAAGGGAATATAAGTCAGATACGGCAGAAAACAGAAAACGAGAAAAGCCCTGAAATCTCTCAGATAATTTGCCCGGCTTAAATGATATATCGACTCCGCTGATTTTTTTATAAAAAACTGAAGATTCCAATAAGGGCACAGAACTATGAAATCAAACACCAATAAAAGGAGCCCGAAACTGAACAGGTGCTTTAAAAACATCCTGCGCATTACATATTTTCTGAATTTATAAAAAACGTTTATGGCAAAAAAAACAGGAAAGATCAGGATCCCGGTAAAATGATGCGAAAAAACAACAATTAAAGCTGCCAGAAACGATATTAAAAAATACGGTCTTCTGCCTGTTCTCTGCCAAAGGACAAAATAAACAAGCGAATACATAGAAAAAGGCAGGCTCCACATGGTCGTAATCTGTCCATTTCTAAAAACGGTAAGAGATATCGAAGAAAGAAATACCGCTAAGAAAGCGGCATAAACGGCCCGGCGCTTACCCTGCCATAACCTGGCAAAAAGATATATGGAGGAAGGAAGGAGAAAATATATCAACACCAGAATAAAAGAGTAAGATGCCTTAAGCCCTGCAAACAGTGAAAATATGGCGATAAGCTGATGAAGCAAAGGGGGATAATGCGCAATGGAAAATCCGCCGTACCAGCTGCTATTCCACAGCGAGAAAAAATTGTTTGAGTAATGTGAACCCAAAAAAACATGCGTGTATGCGTCAAATGTATTCCACTGCCAGCCAAGACAGACAAACAGCAGGCATACAGTTGCCGATGCCAGGGATGCAAAAAATAAAATTCTAAAAACTGATTTATCCATAAATACTATTCTTTAATTTTCGCGCGCATTAGTTCTCCCACCATTTCTCCGGCAATATTCGAAATATAAATTTTCTGACCTATCCTGAAATTATGCGCCCCGTCCGTTTTTTGTTTTTCAAAATCATCGAGATACTCTTTTATTCTGGCTTTAAAAGCTGTTTCGTCCCCTGCGGTAACACGGGCAATCCTGACGCCCGTATTTTCGATAAGGTCTTCCATTTCAATAGAATCATAAGCCACTATGGGACGGCCGTAATTAATCGCAAGGTGCGCAATTCCCGATGTTCCGGTATAAAAATCGTACGGTATTACAACTACATTAACATCCGAAAAGAGCGCCGGCAGATGTTCCTCAAGGACATATCCGCGGAAATCGATAAAATTATGCAGAGCGTGTTCGATAACCTCTTCCACATGACCTTTAAAATAAGGATGACTTCTTCCCGCTATTATCAGTTTGACTTCACAATCTTCTTCAAACAGAGCCTTTGCTATCTCAATTATACGGTCAAGTTTTTTATATGCGCCGAACTTACCCATTACCAGCACATTTTTTGATTTTTTATGCGGGAGGGGATCTTTTAATTTTAGAAAACAGCCGTGCGGAACATACCTCACATTTCTGGCCTTGTATCTGGATTCAAGGAACTCCTTATACCTTTCCACGAGAACAAAAACCTTATCGGCCAATTTGAATGACCTTGTTATAAGATTGCATCCCATTTTAAAGATTGTGTTTTTTGTCTTTCCATAAGTGCCCATATCGATATTTTCATAAAGATGATGCAGAATTATACCTGTTTTAAATCCCATGATTTTAATCAGCGCGGGCGTCAAAAGGTTAATAAAGGACCTGTATCCCCTGAAACTGAATGAGCTGAAGATCAAACTGAATATCACCAGATCGGGCTGTTCTTTTCTGACAAGTTTTGCAATGTTGTACCATGAAAAATATGAATCGAACTTCCATACTCTTCTTATTGCTACTTTCGTGCATTTAACCTTTTTAAGGTTCTTTTTCTCTATATCCGTAAGCATATTGGATATAGCGATACATTTATGCCCCAACTCCCCGATAGCCCTGCTTAAATGGCAATTATACTCGTTCAACCCCTGCTTGCTCGGGGGAAGGCACCCTATTATGGCTATTTTTAATTTATCACCAGAAATATCTTGATTCACAATACACCGTGGTTAAATTTTTATCTCTCGACCTTGGAAATCTAGGGAATATGTCAGCCTTATAGCCTATTATAAACTCAACCGGGTTTTGAAAGCTTATTTCCCTGCCCTCAATAACCTGTTCGTTACGCACAAAATCCTTATAAACAAACTCACCTCTTAACTCCCAGTAATCAAACGTATCATATCCCGGGCAGTGGAAATAACTTCCCGACGCTCTCAAAGAAAAAATATCATTAAGTTTAAATTTTATGCCCCCTCTCGGTTTTATTATAATCGTATCTATATCGGGACCCGTTTTAATCGTGTCAAGGTGATAAACAGCTTCCAGCTCGGCAAATATCCTCAGCTTTTCATTATGAATGTTCTTATCAAAAAACAGGACCCCTTTATATCTGTAATCATAGTTCGGATAATCAGGCCCTTGTATCGAATAGTAAACTTCGCCGTCACAGAAAAAATAAGATTTATCGGGAAATTCCTTCAGCAGCCTGGCTCTTAGCTGGTGGCTCCTGAAATGGTCCGGAGCGTCCCTGTAATCACCGACTCCAAAGACATATTCCGTCTCTAATTTGACGCCTATATCTTCAAATATCCAGGCAGGCAAAGCCCTTATTCCGAAGTTATAGATATCTATCCTGAAATCGGACTGGAATATTTTGTCTATGCTGAAGTTGGATCCGTGAAGATACGCATATTTAAAATAAGGGAATACCGTAATATCACCCATAAATGTATCAGGGAATGTGTGCTCCAGTTCAGTCCTGTTTATCAATTCTATATCCTCAACAAGAGGATCCTGCCTGTCTATTTTCCTGTCATATGAAAAATAGTTATGAATAAGCGGAAGGTTGCTGAAATTCAGGTTTACGTTACTCTCGACAAAGTTTCCTTTTGTCAATTGGGCGGGGGGAAGATCTTCGCTGTCACGGGAAACCTTGTCAAATCTTAAGCCTCTTATCATATTTTCTATATTGCTGAGCTCGGGTTCGTATCTGTAACCGAAAGATACCGAGGCAGGCAGGCCAAAATGATAACCGCTCGTACCCGTCTGAGAAAAATAATCATTCCTTATATTACGGTTGATATCGGCAAATTCCTCATCATCGGCTTTCCCGACAGCTTTTTTCAAATACATATTCCCTTCTTTGTACAAGCGTCTTGAGCGGTAATGATAAGAAAGAGCCATTAAAAGATGCGGATCTTCGGGAGATAACGCCAGGGCTCTCTTCAGTTCAAGTTCAGATTCTTTCATATCAAAATTTCTTAGGTTCCAGGCCCTGATCTCGTGAAGATACGGCATGGCGGGATTCAGGCTGATGGCTTTCTGATATTCCTTATCCGCTTCTTTATATCTGTTCCGGCTCCTTAACACTTCCCCTCTAAGCAGGTGTACCTCATAAGTATCTCTTATGCCCTGTATCTTGTCGATTATTTCATTGGCTTCGCTTATCCTTCCTTCTTTTATGAAAATCTTTGCGAGAATTAACATCGCCCATTCATAATTGTTGTCTATATTATTTAAAATATACTTACAAATTTCTTCCGATTTTTTTATATCCTGTTCATTTTCTTTTCTCAGTAAAATATCGGCTTTCGCCGCAAGAAAAACTTTATCATCTTTATATGAATCAAGCGCTTTATCTATTTTCCCCTCCACTGAATCATATGTACCCCGCCGTGTTAAACCTCCCTCCTCTTTCTTCTCCTCTTTTTCTTCGGCAAGCACAATTTTATATTTATCCGGCTTAAGCTCATCTTCTATTCTCTCCGCCATCAAGACCTTCTGGGATTTATCCTCTACCAGGACATACCGGTCGCCGGCATCCCCGGTAATATCCGATATTTCCGTATCTATCTGTTTTGACAAAGCAATAAATACATCCAAATTTTCGGGATTAAGTTTAAGAGACCTGCTGAATTCGGCTTCAGCGGAAGCCGGGTCATAATTTTTCAGGTTCCACGCTCTCATCTCATGGAGATAGGCATCGTCCGGCTTCATCCCGATGGCTTTCAGGAATTCAGGGTCGGCTTCCCTGTATTTTCCCTCCCCGCTTAATGTCTGTGCCCTCAGAAGATGTATCTCGTACGTCTCTTTTTTCTTCTCGAGTTTATCAAGCAGGCTGTAAGCTTCATCGTACCTCTTTTCCGCCGTGTATATCTTGGCCAGGGTGAGCATCGGCCAGTCATATTCGCTGTCAAGTCTGCTTAGAATATAATCGCACAGGTCTTCGGATTCCTTTAAATCGCCGCGAATAAAAAGTTGGTCAGCTGCCTGCGCCATTAGCAGGGTGTTGTTGTCCTTTCCCAGTTCCTCTGAATATTTTTTCTCAATGTTTTCTATCTTTTCTTTTTCGTATTCGATCTCTCTTTTCCTGTTTATTTCAACCAGGTCGATAATCTCTTTCCCCGCATTCTTATTTCCCGGGTCCAGTTCCAAAACTATCTCAAATTCTTTTTGAGATTCAGCCGGGTCATAATTTTTCAGGTTCCACGCTC
>DJVC01000098.1:29173-29515 GCA_002440765.1 bacterium UBP3_UBA6266
ATTCGCTGTCAAGTCTGCTTAGAATGAATTTGGAAAGGTACTCGGATTTATTATATTCTCCCTCCTGAAAAAGATCGTCCGCCTTTTGAGCGAGTAGCATCACTCCCTTATCCGATTCAAGTTCATCCTGATATTCGACCTTAATCTTATCAAATTGTTTTTCCTCAAATTTCCGCTGTCTGAGTTCTTTCTCCGAAGCAATTTCCGATAAGACGACGGCTAATCTTGAATTTTGCGGGTCGGATTCGATGAGTTTCTGAAAAAGTTTTTCGGCTTCGGCTATATCATAATTTTTCAGGTTCCACGCTCTCATCTCGTGGAGATAGGCATCGTCCGGCTTCA
>DJVC01000098.1:29668-33651 GCA_002440765.1 bacterium UBP3_UBA6266
ATTCCTTTAAATCGCCGCGAATAAAGAGGATTTCCGCTTTCGCAGAAAGCAAAATAGGATTATTCCCGATTATTTCCAGAGATTTATCGATTATTTCGGTGGCTTTATCTTCGTGCCCTTCCGACATCAGCTTATGATAAGCCCGGATAACCTCTTCGACGCTGGAAATATGAATGTTCCCATCGGCAAACAGCAATGAACAAAATACAAAAAATCCAAACATCAGAATAAAAAAGATGGCTTTATTCATTTCCATTTTATATCCGCTTTCTCACCGATTTTCAATTCGATATTGTATCACAACGAATAAATCGTATTCAATCTTTGTTCCGTGGATAGCGAGAATCGGGGCAGGGTATTATTTGAAAAGACCGGCCGCGCGGTCCGCCAGCTGTAAAGATTCATTATCTCCGATATCGAACCATTTTCCCTTAAAAACATACCCGTAGAGTTCTATCTTTTTATAAAGCCACTGGTTAAAAAAACCGGGTGCATCGGGATTGCCGCCGGCATCGAGATAATCGGTTATCATCGATAATATATCGCCGGGATAATAATAAACGCACATCGAGATCAAAGTCGTTTCGGGGTTTGCCGGTTTTTCCTCAAATCTGACTATTTTGCGCTCCTTATCCAGGGTAACAGCCGCATATTTCGCCGCCAACTCTTTGTCTCTCACATCATAAAGGCATATTGCGGTGCCTTTTGATTTTGCGAATGAAACAAAGTCCGCCAGATCCAAATCAAACAGATTATCCCCTCCGACAACCAGGAGGTCATTTTTTATCCGAAATTCATCGATAGTCAGGCGGATATCCCCGATTGCGCCGAGTTTCCCGCCGTCTTCTTCCGATTTATCGTTTAATATTTTAATGGGAGTCCGGGAACCGCTGTTTTCGGCCCAATGTATAAAATCGCCATTGAACTTATTATTACAAACAACGTTTATTCTCTCTAAACCGTCAATCTTATTAACGTTATCAACTATATAGTCTATTATATGCCTGCCGCCCACCTTAAGAAGCGGTTTAGCCCTGTTTAATGTAAGAGGATACAATCTCGTAGCATATCCGGCAGCTAAAATTAAAACTTCCATCAATAGTCCTCCCGAAGGATACAATGCGCATTGTTATTCAAAACATAGATAAACATTACCGGCTTATAAAACCCGATTCCTGTAACACATAGAGTGTATCCTGCGCAATTTTCAAGTCTTCATGTGTGGGAATAACCATTATTTTAGAAACGGATTTATCAGTGCTGACCACCATTTCATTCTTCTCGTTTTTGCTTACGTCCAGTTCATAGCCCAATGGTTCCAGCCCGCTGCATACTTTTTCCCGTACTACAGGCACATTTTCTCCTATACCGGCAGTAAAAACCAACGCTCCGACTTCGCCGATTACGGCAGTATATGCGCCTATATATTTTTTAATCCTGTAGCAAAACACATCAAGCGCCGCTTCCGCTTTCTTATTGCCGTCTTTAACGGCGTTTAATATATCTCTCATATCGCTTGTTCCTATCTCAGCCAATCCCAATAACCCGCTTTTCTTATTCAATAATCGGTCAATTTCATCTCTGGAATACCCTTTATGTTCCATCAGATGAAAAACTATCGCAGGATCGATATCACCGCACCTGGTTCCCATAACCAGACCCTCAAGGGGAGTAAAACCCATGCTTGTATCAATTGATTTGCCGTTTTTAACAGCGGTTACGCTGCATCCGTTGCCGAGGTGCACCGAAATTATATTAACGCCGTTTTTACTCTCAGACAACAATTCTGCGCATTTACCCGCGATAAACCTGTGGGATGTGCCGTGGAAACCATATCTCCTTATCCCTTCATTTTCATATAATTCAATGGGCAAACCGTATAAAAAAGCGTGTTTCGGTATGCTCTGATGAAAAGCGGTATCGAAAACACCGACCTGTTTTATCCCGGGAAACATCTCTTCACAAGCCACAATTCCCATAAAATTAGGCGGGTTATGCAGCGGCGCCAGTTCAAAACAGTTTTTTATAATTCTTTTTATATCCTGATCTATAAGAACAGGTTTTGATATAAATTCGCCGCCGTGCACTACACGATGGCCTATTGCCTGAATTTCATTCTTCGATCTTATAACTCCATGTTTCTTATGCAACAGAAATCTTACCGTCTCGGCAAGCGCGTTTTTATAATCGCTGCCTTTTACAGATTCCTTTATTTCTTCCTGCCCGTATTTTTTATATTTACATGTAGAGCCTTCCTGCCCGATCCTCTCGATTATACCTTCCGCAAGAACCTTATGCCCGACCATTTCAAAAATGGAAAATTTTAACGAAGAACTGCCTGCATTGATCACCAAAATATTCATGACAACCCTCTTAATAAACCGTATTTGCCAACCGGATAAAAACAAAGAATATAACAAAATAAAATTACATTAAAGGTTTTTTTCATTTTCAATGTTATACTCTTTTATCTTTTCCCATAATGATTTTCTGCTGATACCAAGTATTTTTGCCGCAAGAGATTTTTTTCCGCCGGCTTTCTTCAAAACCTCCGCTATATGCCTCGCCGAAAGCTTCTCGACGTAATCCCTGAGTTTCAAATTATCCACAATCCCGTATAAGTCGTCTTTTTTCTGCGCCAAGAAAAGGTGTTCCTCTTTCAGCCCTTTGTTTTCCCCTGACAATGCGATTGCCCTTTCGATTGCATTTTCAAGCTCCCTCACATTTCCGGGCCAGCTATAAGTCATCATTTTTTCAAGGGTCCTGGGCTCTATACTGTAATCCACACCTTTGCCGTACATCTTTATAAAATGTTCCGCCAAAAATTTTATATCCTGCATATGGTCTCTCAGAGGAGGGATGAATATAGGAATCACATTCAAACGATAATATAAATCCTCCCGAAAAAAACCCTCTTCAACTAATTTCCCGAGATCTTTCTTGGTAGCAGCAATAATTCTTATGTCTATATGCACAGTTTCCGTGCCTCCCAGTCTTTCAAAGCACCTCTCCTGAAGGACCCTGAGAAGCTTAACCTGAATTTTCGGGCTTATATCGTCGATATCATCAAGAAATATCGTGCCTCCGTCCGCCTGTTCAAATCTTCCTATTTTTTTTGCTTTTGCATCCGTATACGCACCTTTCTCATGTCCGAATAATTCATCTTCAAGAAGTGTTTCGGGAAAAACAGCACAGCTCAGCTTAACAATCGTTTTTCTGTTTCTTAAACTCTTCGCATGTATAAGATTTGCCACAAGTTCCTTGCCTGTCCCCGATTCACCGCACAGCAAAACAGATGAATCCGCCGGAGCAACCGTTTCAATCAGGTTAAAAATCTCTTTCATTTCCCGGCTGCGGCCTACTAGATTTCCAAATCCGGCATCTTCCGATATTTGTTGCTTTAATTTAAAGTTTTCGACCTTCAGTTCGTGCAATTCCTCTATTTTTTTTACTTTCAGGATTACTTCTTCGTTCATAAACGGTTTTACAATATAATCATTCGCGCCAAACTTCATAGCCTGTACAGCCTGTTCAACATCTCCAAACGCCGTAATCAGTATCACCTCCGTCTCAGGCATTTCATCTTTAATATATTTAAGCAAAGATATACCGTTCATACCGGGCATGCGAATATCGGAAATTACACAGTCGAATTTCCGTTCTTTGAGCATATTAACGGCTTCATTTCCGTTTTCAACGGCAAAAACCGAAAATCCCGATTCTTCAAGGCTGTCTTTCAGTGTCAGCCTTATACCCTGTTCATCATCGGCTATAAGGATTTTCATGCGTTATCTCCGGCAGAAGGAAATTTAATCACAAATTCCGTCCCGTAATCTTTTTTGCTCCTGACATCAATCATACCGTTATGATTTCTGATTATGTTATGTGTGATAGACAACCCAAGGCCTATTCCCCTGCCCGAAATTTTAGATGTATAGAAAAGGTCGAATATCTTAGGCAGTTCAACATCGTCTATTCCGCAG
>DJVC01000123.1 GCA_002440765.1 bacterium UBP3_UBA6266
ATATGGAGACTCAATAAATTTTTAATGCCGGATATATTCTTTTCCAATTTATAACACCTCCGCGTCATTGAAAGCAATACACGGCGTTAATTCGCCTAAAGTAAATTTACCGGTGACGGAAGCTCTCAGATAAGATTTCTTCTTGATCTCGAATTTCAGCATTACAACCCTGAAAGCATTAAAATCACCGGTTGACAAACATCTGCTGTTAAAAACAAGACTCCCTTTATTATCGGTGTAAAGGACCAAATTCCTGACATTGCCGAATACATCCACAAACGAAACTATGATTTCTGTCTTTTGTTTTCTGAAATCATCAGGTATCTGCCAATTGATAAAAACATTTTTCCCGTCAAGATTAACAGGGTTCCCTTTTGCGTCGGTCAGGTCATAATATACGGCATACCTGTCGCTCAGGTACAGGTCGGAGAGTTTCCTGGAATCAGGCTGCATCTTTCTCGTTATTTCAGGCGGGGCGACCATCCTGCTTTTCAGGTCTTCAATTTTAAACTCTACTATTCCTTCCTGTGTTTTTTCTTTCTGCTCTTCGAATTTCGGTTTTTCAAGCCTCGCGTTATCTATCTCATATTTTTCCTTATCCTTAATATTCCTCAAAGAATCGGATACTATCGAGAAACTTACTATTTTATCCGGCATAAAATGTTCGGCGGTAAATATGTTTTTCTCCATGTCAAGGGAATCAGGGGCAAACACGATCCGCGTAAAGAATTTACCTTTTTCCTTTTCATTCAGGGCATCAAGGTATTTCTGCCCCTCTATGACCCTCTGCATTATCCTTCTTTTTCCCGAAGCGTCCTCAAAAATGAAACTCAACCCTTGCCTTCCCGGCATACCGGCAGCGATAAGGAATACAACTTCACTGCCTCTCAGGTCAAAGGGAGAGCCTTTTTTATCCTTGGCGGAAACAAATTCATACTTAATTACAGTGTCAAGCCCCTCCGAAGAAGACTTAACAAGAGAGATGAGTTCCTTCTCTCCGGGGTTTAAATCATCATACAAATCTATAAAGTTATAGGCTTCCGCCTGTTCAAGAAGGATGTTCCTTGTGAACAGTATGTCATACTGGTAGTTTTCGGGCTGTTTTTTGATTTTCACAAATTCCCGGAAGTAAATTTTCCTGAACAGGTCAAACAGCATCGATATATATTTGCTTCTGCGCCTTATCTCTATCTCACTGAAATTAGCGTCGTATTTCCCGTCCACAAGATCTTCCATTTCCTTGAAAAGCCTGCTCCTGAGCATTGTGGAAAGAGAAAACGGGTCATGAATTTCCCATATCTTCTCAACACCGGAAAAATCCACGCCGCTTTCCAGCGCCTTGTTGTATTCAACAAGCATCGATTCCCCTATCATATTTATCAATATATCATCTATATTCTTTATCTCATCTTCAGAAAACACACCGCCGATAGCCCCCATTACTATCCATGCCTGCCTCGCAAATTCTTCCGAACGGATAGCGACAGGCTCATCCGGATTTATCTCAGCAATGGGTTTTTCCCCTGAAAGTTCTTCAAATGTCAGACTTTTATCATAAATATAGAAGGAACGGCCCCTGTAATAATTGCCGTTTCCGTCCATAGGTATCAACACGGAGTAAACAATGCCTCTTTCATCCATCATATTTACAATTGCCGTATTATCCCGATAGTAATATTTCCTGCTTACTCTCTCCCTGTCAAGCAGTCCGCCTTTCTCCACAATTTCGAGGATGGGCCCGACTTTCATCTCGGGGCTTTCAAAGAGCAGTTTTTTGCCGGTTTCGGTATCATAATCGACTTTTTTAATGAGTTTCCTGCCTTTATATGTCTTAACTTCACTGACTTTCTTTGTGTCTCCCTCATAATCAATCTCTTTCCTTATTCCCGTGGTCATATCTATCTCTCTGGAAAGCCTGTCCATCTCATCATATTTATATTCAGACAGCATCTGGATCTCATCAGTCAGCCTGCTTACATCGGTTATTTCGCCCGTAATCGGGTCTATAAGGTTCTGGGGTATATATACTTTTACGAAATCCCTCACGCCGTCAAAGAATTCAAATCCGCCTTTGCCGTAATATGACTGGCTGATGGAATAAAGTTTTGTCTCGGGATTCCTTTCCAGGTATACAGTCACATAGGAATCCGTATCCGGAATCTTCACTCTTCTTATATCCGGCTCATCTTCCGGATATTCAAATTTCCACTGGTCCCTCTCCTTGCCGCTGATAACCACTTTCATCCTTTCAAACGAATAGGAATCTTCCGCAAGATCAGTTATATATGCTATGCATCTCTGCCCTTCCTGCAGGGATTCTTCGGGATGAACCGGTTTGCCGTCCTTTCCGCTTCTTGTGGTCATCTCTATTATAACCTGCCGGTCGTTTACGGGATAATACAGGAATTTATCGTATTCCAGCAGTTTCCCCTGTGTCCCGTCTTCATTCATTTCCCATTTCTTGCTGGCAAGAGGCATCCTGTTATAATCTATACCCGGGTACCTGTCTTCCCCTGCCCCGCTCAAAAATGCCACCGAATCCCATAATTCATTACCTTCTTCATCAATTTCATAGGTAAATTTCTGTATTGTCTTTTTAAGGAAATACCTGTTTTCCGTAACGAGATAGATATCTTCCTCTTCGGGGCTGTTTTGCCTGATCAATATAGATGTTTTTTCCGCCACCGGCGTTACGGCGCCTGTTTTCGGGTCAATCATAGTAAAATACTCCGTAACTGTGCCGTCTCCCTCATTGAACATCAAAGCGTCACACCTGTGTTTCAGCCCTTCTCCCTTCGATAAAGGCACAGTAAAGATTTCCTGATAAAGAGGCTTGGCGTATATATCATAAAATCCGAATGATTTATTTATCTTTTTCGTATCCTGTTTTGTCTGCACTATCCAGTTAAACCTGTCCGGCAATTTTAACTGATATACCCTTTCATAGCACGCCGAACAGTAAAATTTCGATTTTATGGAATCTGTCTCCCTGTCATAATACACTTCCGCCGCTTTTTCATCATTGAAATCCATCAAAGACACGGGCTCCCTGTTTTTTTTCAAAACATTTTTATCTATGGTTACGAATTTATAAGACTGGGGCACAAAATGTTTTTTCCGTCCTTTTTCATCTTTATAAGCCCCGTTCGAATCAAGGGATATAACATCACCGAGAAAATCTTTGTGGACCACATAATTTTCGGTGATTTCAGGCTCTTTCCCGTCAACCGTAGTCCATTTTTCGATTACGGTGGTGCTGCCGTCTTCATGATAAAGGATGCCTTTGTCGACTATAAATATCCTTATTATCTGTTCCGCCTGCTCATAATCGTAAAGAGGTTTTTCAAACAATTCGTCCGACTGCAGGAAATACCAGACGTCTTTGCTTCTGCTGTACCTGTCATAGACTATCCTGTGATACCTTTCCGCCGTAAGTTCTCCGTCCTTGTCATAAATCAGTGATTTCATTACGTCTTTATGGCTTTGTTTCCTGCCGTCGGACATAGTCACCTCAGCTTCAGGCAAAAACTCATAAACCTCAATCTCCTTTTCAACGGCATCAAACATTACCTTATAATAAAGTTTTTCTTCCCTGTCCTCTATAATCCTGTGCTCTTCGGTAACAACAAAATCTTTCTTTTTCTCGTCATATTCCTGTTTTACATAGAATTTGTATAACGCCTCTTTGGGGAACCGGGCCGGATCGGGCTTATAAGAAAAATCTCCGGGGAAAATAAATTTTTCACCGTCAAACACGGTCCCGTCCCGCATAACCCGCGGTTTTGTCCTTTTGACCTCTTCTCCGTCCTTTTCGATAACACTGCTTTCCATTTTGATAGATTTAAACTCTTTCGGTCCGTCTGAATATTTAAATATCTCCGTCACAGAAGAATCCCTGTCATATACGACTTTGACATCTCCCCACGGGAGCATTTCCTCATAACGTATTTTATGAAGAGGTGTAGGTACAAATGTGGGGCTCCCCTCCGCCCCGTACTGTATAATAGTGCCTCCGACTTCCGTATAATTATGCCCGAGCCTGTCTCTTCCCGAACGGGTAATCATTTTAACACCGTCAACCATAACAAACCCGCCGAGTTTCATCCACGCGCCGGTGGAATAATCGCGGCACTCGACCTGTTCCCACGCATCCAGGCCCGTTTCCTTATCTACGCCCCTGTATATGTAAGTGCTTGTCATCATCAGGCGTTTCTTCTCATCTTTCCGGCCCAGGCTGGAAACTATATATTCTTCTTCGTCTATCTCTATTATTTTTCTTCCCCTTTCATCTTTTTCTCCGGTTTCACGCGACTTATAAGCAGTCATGAACGTGTATCTCTCGGAAATACCGGAATCTTCTATGACCGATTCAACCAGGACATCCTTTCCGTAATCGGGCTGGAATTTTGAGTGGAGGCTCTGCCTGAACATCACTTTTCCGGACAGTATGTTATACCTTTCGCCTTCCATTCTTGTTACAGAATATGTTTTGCCTCCGGCATCGGTATATTTATAGTTCGGCTCGAATTTATAGTATTCTTTCAGCACAGGCTCCGCAAACCCTTCGGTCGTAACCAATCCGTTAATCGATTTATTCAGCCCGGCTATCCACCCCTGAGAAAGTATTATCTCGCCTCTCTTATCAAAAAGGCTGACCCACGTCTCTTCGACTTTTCTGTTTGGCACTTCGTCTATGCTTACCATCTCGCGTGAAACAGTGAGTTTCTCCTTATTTCTTTCTTTATAAAGGTAAACATCTTTTATTTTTTCGCCGAGTTTGTTGAATTCGCTTATGTCGAGCCTGTCGCCGAGTTTTACTAAGATGTTTGTCCCGTCCGGCACCTCGAATTTATAGTCGCGTATCTGTTCCGGTTCATTCCACTCCTGAAACAGCCACCCTTTGACTTTATGCGCGACAGGGTCAAAAAGGCCCTTATAAATTTTCCGGGGATTCCTTTCATCCCGGTAAAAAAGCATTATTTCGTTTGTCCTTTCATCAACATAATAAATTATTTTTCTGCCTTCGGCATCTACGGAAGGAAACGCTTTTAAATGGCTGTTGGCAAGGTGCACAGCGTCAAAGAGAGGATAATCGAACCCTTCGATAAATTTCCCGTCCGGGCCCTTCATTATAGGTATTATCTCTTTCTGCATAAACGCAAGGTTTTCCTCAAAATCATCCTCTTCTATAATTCCTTCCGTAAGGCCGGCAAACATATCGAGCACAGCTACCGCGGTTATAGCTTCATAAGTGATCTTTTCCTCGACTTTTATCCTCTTTTCCAGTTCTTCAATCCTTGTCTCATCACTCAAACTCCTGTTCTTTTTCTTCAGTAACATTTCACGCTGCCGGATAAGATAACGCAGATATGCGGCCATCTCGTTCCGGTAAAACTCTTCCGTCCCGGGTTCAGGGATAAAATTCTGCCTGCAAATTCCTTTAATCTTTTCAAGTCGGCTTAAACTGCCGTCGAGTTCCGAAGGGGAGATGTTCTTCTCGTATATATACCTGAAAAACAAATCAAGCGCTATCGAATCACTTCTGCTGTCGGGTTCATACGGCCTGCCCATAACTGACGAAACTGTTCGGGCGACTTCAACCCTGCTCGCTCTTTTCTGCTCGTTGGTCTGCGGCAGGCACACCCGGTCAATAAGATTCTCAAGCCGGACTCTCCATATCTCATAACCGGCTCCTCTTCTGCTTAATGTTTCAAACAACTCTTTAAGATGTTCCTTTACCTCATCGCTGACCATCGTCCGGCTTCTGTATCCGGCCCATGTGATATCTAAACTTCTTTCCAGGCAGACAAGGTAATCAGCCATCCCCAGGACATTGAAAAGGAGCGGATAAGAACCCTTCTCGGGGTTATTAACCTGCCCGGATTTCTCCTGGGTTGTCAGGGGATAGAAGAATGTTCCGAAAAAATCGGGAAAAACGGTATTAAGTTTCTTATAATCCCCGCTGCTCTTAACCTCAAGGGCCAAATCATTATACCTCTCTAAAACCACCGGAAGCCAGCTTACCGCCATCTTCATATGTTCGACGGCATCCGCCGTATTTTGAATCTTATGTATTCTGCATATATCGGTGAAAATCCGCGCCCATTCATTCTCCTCGATGATATCCACCGAAGACGGCCCGAGTATTCTCAGTATCTCCCCGACCAGCGAAATAAAAATACTGTCTTTTTCCCATTCCATGTCAACGGCTTGAGCCTTGAAATCATCACCGGTGTATGGCCCGATTTTAATATTCAGTTCCGGCTCTTGCGTCCGGTTGAGAGCCGTATCGCCGGTTTCCCGCGCGGACACCAGGTCTATTCCCATGGATTTAAAAATCTCAGCCATCGCAACGCATCTGGTAAAATTATCTGTTGCGGCATCCCTGTAAGAATCATACGCCTGCTCCCACTGCTCGAGAGAAACTATCAATTCATCCTCGGTCGTATCAAAACGCTTATACCTTTCCAGCACGGAAGAAAGATTCGCCTGCGCTTTATCTAAAGCGTTTTTCCTGATATTGACGATTCTCATCCGGGTATCAACAGACTCCAGCTCTATTTCCAGCGTTCTTTTCACGGAATTCGCCTGGGAATCCAGTATTCTCATATTTTTCCCGTGCTCGACAGTAGCCTTTATGTTTTCCGAAGCCCTTTTACCCGCATCGAATATTGTCCACATCGCTGTCGCGCTCACATCTTTACTCTTTTCACTGCCGTCGTAAGAAACCCATTCGTCTTCCCTGTTTGTCACTATATCGGGCAGTGAAAACCATATTTCCACCGTAGGAATAAAGAAATTCAGGAACGGATCGGTCGCAACGCAATTTGCACGGGATTCATCAAGATAAGCATTCATCATTTTCAGAGAAGGGTGTTTTTTTCTGTACTCTTTCCAGATATGGTCAAATTCGTTTTCAGCGACGGAATGGAGCTCAACAGGCTTCAGTGTCCCGTCCGGAAGTATATAAGCAAATTCACCCGTCTTTATCATATTGCCGATAATATGCTCTTTTAATTTTTTCAGTCCGGTCTCAATATCGGCAAGTTCCCGTTCCTTATTAAATAAAAACAATCTTGCCCGGAAAAGCTTATCCTCGGTTGACGCATCTTTTGCGTCGCTAATCATGACGGCAGCTATCCCTATGCTTGACTTTAAAATGTCTATTTCTTTCCGCACCTGGCTTAACCTGCCGTTTTCCTGTTCATATTTCACGGCCAGGCCGACAATATTATTGACTTCGTCAATAAAAGCTTTCCCTTCTTCGGCCCCGGCCGCCTGGTACCTGCTGTCGGCGGCATACCACCTGCCGATATCTTCGGCTATATTCACCCTCCATTTGCCGACCGCCTGGAATGTTTCATCCCACTTTTTCCTGTCTTCAGACCTGTATGATAATAATATTCCGAGCCCGTCGCCAAGTCCGCTGATAAGGCTTTCCCATCTTTTAAAATCCTCCACGGAAGCCATCTCGGCCGCGGGCACAACATCGGATTGGCGCGCGAAAGCTCCGAGTAATTCGCCGGTATTGACAAAATAATCATTCTCAATCAGAGAACAGACAAATTCGTTATAAGCATTTCTTAAATTGTCGCCGGCATCTATCAGCCTCGCTTTAGAGAAAAGTATGTCGTAAGGACTGATCATGCCTTCATTCAGGATATCAGCGGATTTCTCCTGGGAGCTTTTAAGCATTTCCGATGAAAGGTCAAAATAATCTATACTTACCCTCAATTTCTCCGCTGCTTTACTCAAATCATACTTCCCGTCGTTTCTACTGTGGTAAAGACCGGTCATTTCCTGGTTTATCATGTTGTCCCATTTGCGGATTATATGTTTCTCTTTCCATACGTCGAAACCGAGTTTACGCACCGTGTCCATAACGTAATCGCTGAAATAAAAACCAAGGTCGAGTTTCTTTTCTCTCTTGCCGAGTTCGGACAGAGAAAAAAACGATTCAAGGCCGATTGTGCGGTCCCATTTAATCATGTTAAGTATCATCTCCGCCTGCAGTTTCCTCAACCGCAGTATCTGAAGCCTCAGAACAGGATCAGGTTTTTCAACCGGCATATTGAAAGAATCCCTGTCTAATTTCTCAAATTCCGTACCGGTAAGATGGGCTAATGTCTGTTTTGATATTTCAACATCTTTTCCGGCCTGAGACAGATTAATCCTGCTCACTTTCAGGCGCGACAGGCAATCCAGTAAAGTCTCAGTGCCCTTATAGCGGTCCTTTTCCAGCGCTTTGAACGCGTCTTCCCATGCGTCGGAAGCAGCCGAAGCATTTTTTAATTTAAGTTCGGCATCTATATAATTCTGATACGCCTTCAGCGCGTCATACCGGAGATTCTGCCTTATATACTCGTTTTCCAGTTCGCTCACCCTGACATCAAGTTCCAGAAACTCTATAAGATACTTCCATCCCATGCCTTTTGTCTGGACCGAAGCAAGCGAGTTAAAACTGATGTCTCCCGCCTCAAAACTGACATAAGGCGTGATTTTGGACAATAAAACCAGGGGTTTCTGCTTTGCTTCCCATAATTTCAGGCGGGCTTCTTCAATATCTATTTTTGAAAGCGCAAGGTCTCCGACTTCTTCGGATTCCCTGACAATGTCATCAAGGACATCAGTCAGTTTATATTCCCCGACAAATCTTTCTTCTTTTACCGGCAAATCGAGCAATTCCAGGTCCCGGAGCCTTACCTCATAATATGCTTTGGTCTCATTTAACGCGCAGACAGCCTCATCGCGCGCATTTCTGGCATCCATTACTTTCGAAGAATAAAGCACGGTGAAATCGGGAGGTAAAGAACCGGCCGCAAGTTTATCTTTTATTTTTTCGAGGCTTTCATCAAGCATATCCACATAAGAATCCATATCTTCTATAAGTGATTCAATCCGCGGCAAAGCGGTTTCGATAAGCTCTTTCTCTTCCCTGTATCTTTTTGAAGTTTCAAGATACTCCACCTGCTGCCTTCTCATCACCGTTCTTGCCATTTCAGCCGTAACTTCAAAATTATTAAGGTCAGTCTTCCTGTCTATCGAAATAATAGGTTTTATAAGCTGGGGCCATCCTAAACTTACACCGAACACATATACCCACGGGCCTGCCAGCGCCTCATCGACAACATGGCCCGACCATATGATACTCAGTTTTTTCTCAAGGATTTCACGGGGAATCCTTTCATCAAGAATTTCAAGCCCGGACAGGATATCTATAAATTCCCCGGGTGTTACCGGGTTTTCCGCAATTTCATAATCCCTGTTAATATCCAGCCCGGTCGCTATAAAATCCCGTTTGATCTCTTTTTCCCTTATTTCACAGGCTATCACCCGCGTCTCGGCGATTTCCAGAGCGGCTTTCAGGCTTTTCCTGTTTTCGGACATTATGCTTCCCTGTCCTTCAAGGCTGCCGGTTTGCTCGCGGAACATTTCCGCCGTCTTGCGGAAAAACTCTTTTTTCCGCTTATTCGTAATGAACTCATTGTAATTAACATACACTTCCAACGCCCGGTTCAGCTGCCATCTCCGATACGCTGATTCATCCCTTTCGGCGGCTGTCTCCGCCTGTTTTACCCTGGCTGATTTTGAGGGGTCATACTTATAAAACAAGTCAAGCCCGTAAATTTCGCTGAAACCGGGATTTCTTTTCAAATCAAAATCAAGCCCGAATTTAAAGATTACATTTATATCCCCCGATTTTTGCACATCTATCTCCGCAACACTCCTGAGCCACTCCAGAAATGCCGCCTGGGCCTGTTTCCCGTTTATAACACTGACCGAAAGAATGTCCTTCAGTTCGAAGGGCTGTCCATTCGACTTGCCCAGGACCGCGTCTGCTCTTGACTGTTTTTCCCGAAGGACCGCTTCCAACCCCCTTTTAACGTTGGTGATGGCAAACAAACCTCCTTCAAGTTTGCATTCTATACCTTCTTTCTCGCATATTTCTTTCAACAGCAGTTGTGTCCGAAGCAGTTTCTCTTCTTCTTTCTTCTTATCATCGGCTTTCTTCACTTCCTGAAACGCCTGTATTCTCCGGTTCAAAGCGAAGAAATCCGTTTCCTTAAATTTATTCAGGAAATCACGCCTGTTGAACGCCACTATATACTCATCATCTTTCCTGACCGCAAAATAAATTTGTTTTATCGACCATTTGTTTCCCTTTTCATCCACTGCTTTTACGGCGCTGTCGGTAAAACCGGGCTCATCGCACCTGAGCATAAAACCTTCTTTATTAAAAAAGACCCAGCCCTGTTCGAAATATTTCTCTTCATCCGAAAGGGTTATAATCTTTTTCCCTGATTTGAAAAACCCGCTTTCCGCGAGCACTACGGGTGAGTTTGAACCAAGCCCGGGCCCGATATAAATTTCGCGGTATTCTTCGAACGGTTTCTGGAAAAACATATAATCTATTCCCATATCCCCCATATCCGCGTCCGGCTTGACATAAGTCTTTTCCGGTTCTGCGCAAAACACGTAAGAAAGATTGCCGTCTTCATCCGTAAAATTATATTTGAGTTCCGCTCTTCTTTTTTTGGCCTGTTTCAATGTGGGATAAACACATATTCCGGACACCGAACCTTTGTCATTAAACTTCAGTTCCACCATATAAACTTCTGCCAGCCTGTATTGCATACTTTTGCCCCGGCTGATTCTTTCATAGAGGGTTGAGTTGAATATTCCCGGGTCTCTCCTGTCAAGTTCAAACCTGTTCCCCTTGATATCCGTCGAATAGTACCTATGCTGGTTTAACTCATCATCCCGGCAGGGAAAAGTGAAAACAGGAATGATATTCTCTATATTATGCCGACCGGTAAAGACGGGACCGGAATTCCTTGAAGGCAGGGCGCAGACAAACGTTTCCCCACCTCCGGACGCAACTATGAATTCGGAAAATCCCGATTTTTCTTCGGAAAAATACCTTTCTATATCGGGAAAATCTAAATCCTGCCGGGTTCGGGAAAGAAGGACATAAGGCGTGTAACCCATCATCTGCCTGTAATAAATGAGTTCTCCGCCGGAATTAAAAAATTGCCAGCCTTTGGCATATAATTCAGGGATATTGCCGGCATCAAGAACCATAAATTCCTGTTTTTCATCATCGGACCGGACAACATAAACGGGGCCGTGCCTGACTTTATATTTCCCGCCTGTTTCTTTATTCCGGGCGTCTGTCGAAAGATAAAATTCTCCGGTATCGGGCGCGACACAGGCTTTCTTGCCGAATGATTTTTTATAGTAAAAATCATAATCATCAGGAACACTTTCCCTGTTTTCAAACATTACCGGAGGCGCTTTGCCGTCAGTAAGCACAGCAAAAAAACATCCCAGCGATTTAAAGACCCGGCCTTCGGAATCAACCATATACACCATCGAAGAGACTTCGCCGACATCATAAGCTTCATGCTCAAACTCAGCATATTTACGCTCGGCATCGGTTATCCGGCTGTCCTTTAAAAATTCCGCAAATATATTTGACCGGGATGACACTTCTTTCGCGCAGACAGGGAGAAGGAAAGACAATACCGAAAAGGACAGGATAACCGGTATAAGAAAACTATTTTTGGATAGAGTAAACCTGTCTTTCAAATTGTAAACCTTTTATACATCTTCCGGATGACATTTAAGACAACAACTCAACTGTTTAGCAAGATGTGATTGACAAAGATGAATTTAAATAAATATAAACGATACAGACTATAATTACAATTTTCTCATTTTAATATAAACGGGGGATTTCTCAAAGACTATTTTTACAGGAAGAAAACGGGAAATATGGAAGGGAAAATATTTTAACTGTTATAATAATGGGAATGGTAATAGTATCCGGCCGATTCGCCGTTCTTGACGGATACCTTGTTTAATATCGCTCCCATGACATTGATTTTAGAGTCTTTCAGGGTTTTCTCCATACGGTGAAGGACCTTGCGCGAAGTCTTGCCGCCCTGGATAACAATAATCAACTGCCCCGCCAGTTTAGAGAGCATGACCGCGTCCGTAACGACCGCTATCGGGGATGAATCAAATAACACGATGTCAAAACTGTTTTCCGCCGCGCTTATAAACTCCTTGATTCGCGCTCCCGACAGAAGTTCGGAAGGGTTGGAAGGACTCAAGCCGCAACTGACCAGATAAAGGTTATCAATATCTGTTTTCTGCACCAGCCCGTCGAACGGCACATGAGCGACAAGAAAATCACTCAAACCTTTTATATCTTTCTTTTTAAAAATACTTTTCTTATTAAAAAACTCCTGTAACCTCGGCCTTCTCAGGTCGGAATCAACCAGCAGAACTTTTTTGCCGCTCTTGGCAAGGACAATGCCTAAATTGCACAGATTCGTAGTTTTCCCCTCCTCAGGCCCCGGTGAAGATACAACAATGCTTTTCGGAGACCCCCGTTCTTCCAGAATATTGAATATTTTGGTCCTTATATGCTTAAAAGCCTCTACCGAAGGCCCTTTTGGAGTCACATGAGCCAGCAACCCCTTATCAAATTTCCTGAATCCTTTTTTTACTTTCCCTATCTCAGGCACCACACCAAGCAGGGTCCAGTCCATACTCTTCTCAAGTTCATCAACGGTCTTGATATTCTCATCGAGATACTCAAAAAAGAACGCAATCCCTATTCCGCCGAAAAGCCCCAGAATAGCCGCGAGCATAATATTCAAACGCTTCCTGGGTTTTACAGGCAGCAGAGGCACTTCCGCGGGATCCTGAATGCTGACATTGTTGGGCTTTAACCCCTCAAGAGGATATTTTCCGCTGGAAGCAAAATCGTTTTCTATCACTTCAAAATCAAACATTGAATTCTTAACGGCTTCTATTTTTTTAACGACTTCATTTATTTCTTCATGAAGCCTTATCATTGCCGGATGTTTATCTTTATAAACCTTGCTGTATTCCGATAATTTCGCTTCCATCTTCAAATATTCGTTCTTCAGCAGATTCATCATCTCATTGCGGCTTATGTAGTAAAGGTTTCTTCTTACATATAATTCGGCCATCCTGTTCGCGATAGCCGCCGCCAGGACGGGGTTTTGGTTATCAATATTCAGCGATATCAACCTTGTATCCCTTATGGGATCGATTTTTATGGTCTTTAAGAAGGACTTGATAGGGTCTTTGGCTTTCGCGTATTTTTCGTCTTCTCCGAGCCTGAACTCCTCAAAAACCTTTTTCGTGAGCAGGCGCGACCGGATAATCTCTATCTGACTCTGGTAATACTCCTTATATGTATAATAATTTCTTGAATCCAGGGAAACCATCCCCGAGGTTGTTAACACATCGGGGCTTTCAACATCTATAAGAAGGATTGCCGTGGCCCTGTAAACGGGCTTCATCAGGAAACTGCCTATAGTCACAAGGCATACCACCGTAACAAAAAACAGTATAATAACGCCTAAGTGCCGCTTTATCACCATCGCGTAATCTTTAATATCAACCTGCTGTTCCATATCCGCCTTTAGAAAAAGCTTTCGGGCACAAATATAACATCTCCCGGCCTGATAACTATATCTTTTTCTTTCTGACCCTTCTGGGTTATATCCTTAACGGGAATAATAATTGTTTTCTTCTCCCCGTCTTCCATCCTCATTATTCTTGTGGTGTTAACGTTCGCGTCTTTGGTGAAACCGCCCGCCATGGCTATCGCTTCCAGCAGGGTTGTTTCTTTTTCATCGGGCATATCGTATTTCCCCGGGTTTTTTACCTCCCCCAGGACCGAAACCTGACGCGGATGATATTCTTCTATAAAAATCAGCACCTGAGCATTAACAAGATAATCTTTTTCAAGCAGTTCTTTTATACTGTTTTCAAGTTCCTGGACAGTCAACCCTTTCACATATAATGTCCCTATAAGAGGAAAGGTGATATTCCCGTCGGCAGTAACTCTCGTCTGGGTCGAAAGGTCCGGCTGTTCATGGACGGTGATTTTCAAAACGTCTGTTGCCTGAAGCTTATATTCCGTAGACTGGGCAAAAATAAGAGATGAACTTAAAAATATTAAAGCGAAAAAAAACCTGAAAAAAACATATGTTTTCATAATGCCCAATTTAAAAATGATTTTGAAAAACCGGCAGGGTCAGAATTAAAAACCGACTGTTCCTTTCACCGTTATAATATGGTCTTTAAAATCAAAAGTGTCAAACTTAGAGTCTCTCTGTTTATACTCATACATCGTTTCCAGCGACAGCCACTCTCTGACATCATAACGCAGGCCGCCGCCGCCACCGAAAATATGGTCATATCTTCTGGCGGTCTCGGTTCCCTCGGTTGTCTCTTCCGGATACCAGTTATACTGGTAATCCCCGTAAAGATTCGCGGAAACCTTATCATTAAACCAGTGCGTATAACTGAGAGAGACAAAATTCACATTATAGTAGTTTATATCCTGATAAGTGGATTCATAAATACTTCTCTCTACATTCAATGTAAAAACATCATCCTTGGACGCCTTGAACTCCACACCGCCCTTGCACACAAAACTGAAAAAATCCTTATCCACGACATAGTCCGAACTGTCATATTTCTGGTAACGCAGACCCGCCCTGCCGTTAATCGTAACTTTATCGGTCAGTTCACCTTTAAGTCCGACAAGGTCCTCCGTATACCATGAATCCGAACTGTACCTGCTGTTATACCTGTAAAAGCCAAGGTCGCTTTCAACCAGAAAGAAAGTCTTCGGGGCAAACCTGTAACTTAACGTTACATCAATAATGTGCAGTTTTCTGTCTTTATCATCATATGTCAGAGGCCCGGCAATTATTTCATCATTCAGGTAATCTTCTATCCCGAAAGTATAACCTATATCATAAGAAAGCTGGTCAAAAGCGGAAGCTACACCCGCCCTTAAATAATTGTGCTGTTGTCTTATGCGCATTGTATCTTCCGAACCGGACCTGTCGGAAAATCTCCTGTACATCTCGCTGACATTCACCTTGAAATTGGTAAAATCAAGAGCCGCAAGGCCTCTGATAGTGTGGTCTATGTAATCTTCCCTGTCATATCTCGCAAAGAAATAAGCATCCATCCGGTAGTCGGCGCTTAACTTATGCTCCTGAATAGGAAGTTCAATCCCGATTGAAGGGCTTAATTTTGTTATAAAATCTTCTTTTTCATCATCTTCCGTAAGAAAAATGTTTGAATCCCATTGCTCCTGAGCTGTAAATGCGGCGTGAAGAAGAAACGGGTCCGCCTTAAAACCTTTTCTATAGGGCAATTCGGGGTTCGTCAACTCAAACTTCGTAATGCCTCCCAAAATACCTGACCGGACCGGAAGCGTTTCTTCAATACGGGTGGTCCTGTCTTCGCTGAGAGTTTCCGCTGCGGCAATGTTGGCAAGTAAAAAGACAACCGAAAACAACAAGGAAAAGCGTCCTGTTTTTCTCATAACATCCCCTATTTAAAGAAGTTAACTACAAAAAAATAAATCCCCTATAGCAATTATTCTATCAATTGCACAGGGAAAGTCAAGCAAGAATACTTAACTTTATGACTGGCTGGCAGGTTCTTCCGTAATACCGGGCGCCCCGAAAGGGTTTATTCTCGGCCGGTCAGGAAGTATATATGCTTCGGCTATCGCGACTGATTTTAACGCGCTTACAAGCTGCGCCGCCAGTTCTTTCGAAACACAATCTTCAGGCGTTAGTTCCGGAACTTCTATGCCCGACAGGTCGCATATCGTCTGCAGTTTTTCATCAAAAGTCAAACCGTCCGCCTTAGTGCAGGCAAAGTATATGATGTCGGTCAGGTCCTGAGCATCTATGCTGTCGCCCGGATTTGCCTGCGCAAAATAAGCAGAGCTGAGAGACGCGAGCATATTGGAAAGCACCTCATAATATTCTTCATCCGAAAGCCCTTCCGAACCCACAGGGGGCTGAATATCGAGCGCTTTCACAAGCATTTCGGCAAACTCAACATTGGTAACGGCATCAGGCGCGTCACAGGAAACAACTTCCTCTTCCTCTCCGTAAGAATATACACAGAAAAACGCCAAGCCTAAAGCAATGGCCACTAAATATGTTATCTTTCTCATAATTTACTCCTATATCGTATATATCGTACCGCTTGGTTAAGATATGTATATAACATATTATCCGGTTTTTGACAACTATTATTTAATCTTCAAGATGCTCATCAACATAAATTGAAAGCATTTCCCTTATCTTCTCAGGCGGCCGGACTATAAAATAATGGTCCACAATAACATGGCCCATCTCGTGCGCGAGCACGGAATCGCTTATATCCGCCTCGGTCGTGTATATTGTCCTGAACTTATGAATGTAGAAAGCCTGATATTTCCGCTTCTCCCCGAAGATATAATAATATTCGTCGCCTAACTCCCTGCTGTTCCGGAAGACAACTATTTTAATATCCTTGCACCTGGGAGCCATCCCGAGCAGTTGTTTCGCCTTATTGAATATGATATCCGTCCTGTAAGCTATTTTTTCTTCATAATCTTTGAGATAAGAAGGCGCAGGCTTCGCGCTGAAAAAGAAAGACCTTTTTCTCAGTTTTTTTTCCATTGATTTCAAATCGGCATCGGGCCTCATATATATTGTAAAATACGCGCTGTCTATCTTTTTCCAGTCTTGATCCCTTTCTAACAGGTTCTCCTGCCTCAATAATGTGTCACCGGAAGAAATAATACATTTTCTCTCAGCCGCAAGAAATGAACTGACAATTACGGCAAAAAGAAATGCCGCGAAAACCGCCGGGTAAAACTTACTGTTTTTATTCAGGATGCTGTTACGCATTTATATTATTCCGTCATGTTATTCAAGTTGAAAATTTAGAAAGAACCGCTTTTAGTTTAGCCATGTTTTCGCCGGATTCTTTGTCTGTCCGGGATTTTTCAAGTTCATTGACCGCGTCCTTGATGTCCTGGACATTGCTCTTTAATTGCAGGGTCATTTCATCAAGTTCACTGGAAAGGGATTTTATTTCATCCAGTTCTCTCACGCTAAACCTTTTTTTCAGGTTTCCCCCGGTTATATCCTTGATCTCCCTTTCTATCCTCTTCAAAGGCCCGGCAATCCTGTTTGATGTGTAAAGCGTTAAAATTATTGTTCCCAGCCCCACTGACATCATCACAACCACCCCGCTCATTATGACAGCGGGAAGTATAAAATCGGCGGTGGTTTTCATTTCAAGTCGGGAATTGACAAATGCCGTTGTAACAGTAGAGCGGGTCATCGTGTATATAAGCAAACCCGCGAGAACAGAGCCTATTACAACCAGGACGCAGAAAGTAATAATAAACTTCTGCTGGAATTTAGCCCTCGTAAAACGACTTTTTCTTTTATGAACCTTCTCCGTTTTCATAAGAAATTCTCCGTTAATCCAGATTTATTTTATCAAGCAATTTTTCATTCACTTCAACTTTTGCCTTGCCCCTTACTTCCAGTGTCCATAATTCCATTGCCATTTCCTTCTTTTTCTCAAGGATATTTTCCTTTATCTGCTGTGAAATTTTCTCTATCGGCGCGATATCCCTGACTTCTTCCTTCGTAACTCTCATTACAACCCATCCGTTTCCATATCTCACCGGAACGCTTATTTCGCCCGGCATCAACTCAAAAAGTTTGTTTTCCATCGAATCGGGCAAATCCCCGGCGACCCACCAGTCTGCGGGCTCATCGGAAAGAATATTATCGCCCAGTTCTTTTTTAACTTTTTCAAAGTTTTCTCCCGCCGCTGAGAGCCTGTCCGCTGTTTCTTTTGAAGAAAGCACCGCAAGTTCGGCAAACATCTTCCGCCTCATCTTCTTATATTCATATAATATTTCGGCGTCTTTAACCGAAATATCCCCGGTGATTTCCGCGGCTTTCCTGTTTAAGAGCAGTTTTAACAGCGCCTGCCGCCAGTAATGTTCGATATCCCGCATAAACTCCTCATCCTTGTCAAAATTCAATTTCTGCGCTTCCTGAAGAAGGATGTTTTTCATAATCAGATTTTCCAGAATTTCTTCTTTTGCCGTCGCCGGATCCTTTGAGAAATACCTGTCTATTAAGGGATATTCCGCCTGCTCCCTAAATTCTCCGACCGTAAGCCCATAACCATTGATAGACGCGATAACCTCGTCATCGCTTAACCGCCCGGCCGGCGCTTCCGTAATATCCTTTTTCGAACACCCGTCAACAAATACAACCGTAACCGCGATTACAACAAAAACTAAAAAATTTTTCATATTTACATCACCTTTCCCGGGTTTAAAATAATTCAGCGGTCAATACGCTCCTTTACCGAATATTACAACAGGAATTGTTCTCATCAGAATCATAAAATCAAGCCACAGTGACCAGTTGTCCAGATATTCCAGGTCCAGCTTCATCCATTCATCAAAACCTATTTCGTTCCTGCCGCTTATCTGCCACAGGCATGTAAGCCCCGGCCTCATTGACAATCTTCTCATCTGCCACGGCTCATACTTTGCCACTTCCTTCGGTATAGGCGGCCTGGGCCCCACCAGGCTCATCCTGCCCGTAAAAACATTGAAGAGTTGAGGCAGTTCATCCGCGCTGAATTTCCGCAGCAACCTCCCTACCGGAGTAACTCTCGGGTCTTTCTTTATCTTGAATACGGGCCCTGTCATAATATTTTTATCGGATACCGAATCGATTTTTTTATGAGAACCCTGGTACATCGTCCTGAATTTATACAGTATAAATTTTCTGCCGTTAAGGCCGACTCTTTTCTGCAGAAAGAAAACAGGGCCTTTTGAAGTCGCTTTTATCAAAACCGCGCAAAGCAGGAATAAGGGGCTGAGAATAGCTATGCCTACGGCGGACACAACAATATCAACAGCCCTTTTCACAAAAAGTTCCCATTCCTTGG
>DJVC01000055.1 GCA_002440765.1 bacterium UBP3_UBA6266
CCTGGAACCTATTACAATATCGGCAGCTGTCCTTTCCATACATTCGGCTAACACCGGAATGTCATCCGGGTCATGCTGGGCATCAGCATCCATCAACACAACTGCATCAAAATTTCTACCTGTCAGGTAACTGATCCCCGTTCCTATCGCCGCGCCTTTGCCTTTATTGATATCATGCCTTAAAACAGTCGCTCCCGACAATTTTGCCTCATCGGATGTATTGTCCTCCGAACCGTCGTCCACAACAATTATCTCTCTACAATACTTTTTTGCTTTTCCGATTACGCCCGCAATATATCTTCCTTCATTAAACGCGCTGATTAAAGCGATCATTTCCATCTGCCATCAACTCCATAAAGGATAAAAAACAAACCATTGGTCAGGATATTTTAAAATCATTTCTTCCATTTTCACGATTATCTTGTCCCACAATTCATCTCTCGATATATTATTCCTATCAGCCTCTATCGGGCCATTAATCTCAAATAGGCATTTATCATATGATTTCCTGACAAAAAACCCAAATACTATATTACAACCCGTCCGCAACGCGATATCTACAGGACCTTTAGGCAAAATACATCTTTTCCCGAAAAATTTATGCACTTCCCCGTTTAAAGTAGTATCCCTGTCGCCTAACACGGCCACAATCTCATTTTTTCTTAACGCTTCAAAACATCTTCTGAGAGCATACCCTATGGGAATAACTTTTACATGTTTACTTGTTCTTTTTTCGACAAACAACTCATCCACTTTTTCATTTTTATGCGGCAATACCACAACATTTATGGGATATTCGAGCAGCGCAAGAACTATGGCGCCCAACTCCCAATTACCCAGATGAACCGAAACAAAAATACCGCCTTTGTTATTTTTAATCGTTTTGTCCAGCACTTCCAAACCGTTTATCTCAATTTTTCTGTTGATAAAATCCCTGGTTAAATTTCCGGCGCCGAAAAAATCAACAAGATATCTCCCGAAATTAATAAAAGTCCTTCTGGCTATTCTTTCTATTTCCCTCTTTGTTGAATTATCCTTAATGTCTCTGCCTTTAAACTCCATTATTACGGATAAATTCGCGATAACGCCTCTTCTGCTCGCTCTGTTAAGAAAGAAATTTAAATTCGCTATAAACCATGCTATCGCATAGCTTATCCTTCTGGGCAGATGCAAAGCCAGAAAATGCAGTAAAGAAAAATATATTATCTTAACCATAATTCATTTATTTTTTGTGATATTATCTCGGCGCTTTTTAAATTCCCGATTTTTAAAGCATTTTCAGCTAAACTTTTTTTGTCAATCTCGCCTGTAAGCAGTTTTTTTGTCAAATCACCGGCATCTTTCGCGTCCCTTGATAACAACGCGGCATTTTTATCGCTTAAGTATCTGGCGTTTGACTTTTCCTGTCCCGGTAACGGAGAATTTATAATCATGGGAACTCCTTTTGCCATGGTTTCCGCCGAAGTTATGCCCCCGGGTTTGGATATCAATATATCAGTGGCATCCATTATAATATTTATTTCGTCAGTATATCCCGTTATCCTGATATTCTCTCTGCCGCCATAATCCCTGTTAAGGGCTTCATACAGCTTATTATTACCTCCGGCTATAACAAGTAAAAATGTTTCACCGGAAATATTCAACAATTCAGTTATTACATCTTCAAGAGACCCTAAGCCGTACCCTCCTCCCATAATGGTAATCAGTGATTTCGATGCCGGCAATCCAAGTTTGATCTTTGCCCTTGGTTTATCTGTGTTATCGCTGAACCTCAAATCTATCGGTATGCCGGATACATGTACGCGGTCAGCGGCGATACCTGCCTCAATAAGTCGGTCCGCAGCTTCCCGGGACGGCACGAAATACACATCAACTTCATCATTTATCCAATAAGAATGCACTACATAATCCGTGATCACGGCAGCAACCTTTATGTTTTTATCTTTTACTTTCTTGTATTGAGAGAACAGACAGCACGGCAAAGCCTGTGTACAGACCACAATATCGGGGTAAAATTCATTCAGCAGCTTATCTATCCTGGCCATGCTTATTCTTTGGAAAAAATTCCTGATCTTAACCGTCCTGGCCTTTACATTTCTGTTGTCATACAAATAATCCCATATTTCGGGTGTTCTCCGTATCAAACCCATATATGTTTTTAAAGTCATCTTGGAAAGCAGCGGGTTGGTGTAATGGAAAGGATTAATGACTTTCAATTTAAGGTCCCGGTTTGTTATTTTCAGCGCATTTTCCAGGACAAGAGCTGCTTTATGATGCCCGGACCTTCGGGAAATATAACATAAAAGAAGTTTGGTCATATATTTTTACTCTATTTTAATAACATTAAATAGCATAAATAGCATAAAAAAAAGAGCTGGGTATTTCCAGCCCTTTTTTGAATATTTTGAATATAATCAGCAGACTCCTCTTTCCGAGCCAATAATAAATTCTACAAATTCACCTGCTTCAGGTGTTTTAAAACCGATTGATTTTATCTTATCCAAGGCATTATGTTTATTTATTCCTTTTTTATAATATATTTTATAGATCTCCTTTATCTCATTTATTGTTTCTTTGGGATATGAGTTCCTTTTCATACCGATAGTATTGATTCCGTAAACCTCATTTCTTTCCGCAACCATTATAAAGGGCGGGACATCCTTTGAAATCCTGCTGTTGCCGCTCATCATACTGCATTTGCCTATCCTGCAAAATTGATGTATTACGACCCCCCCCGATATGAAAACCTGGTCAAAAATAACGACATATCCCGCCAACAGCGCGGCATTAGCCATTATGATATTATTACCGAGTACACAGTCGTGCGCGACGTGAGCGCATGCCATAATGAAATTATTGTTTCCGATGACGGTCGGCGACTTTTCTGAAGAACCTATATGGATGGTAACCATTTCGCGGATCTTATTATTGTTGCCTATCTTAAATGAAGACTTTTTTCCTTCGTAATTAGGGTCTTGAGGAATATCGCCTATGACAGCGCCAGTGTGGATTTCATTACCTTCCCCTATCGTTCCTTTTCCTCTAATATGGACAAATGGATGTATCCGGTTTTTACGGCCGATATTAATATCACCATCGATAACCGAGTAGGGACCGATTTCCACATCATCCGCCAATTTAACATTCTTGCCGATTATTGCAGTTGAATGAATTTTCATAGTCAGAAGTTCGTATCTTCTTCTTCATCCTCTTCAACCAGTTCAAGTTCCTCGGCTTCTTCATCTATAAAGGCTATGACTTCCCCCACTTCCACTTCATCTCCCTCTTTAACACATAACTCTGCTATTATACCCGATTCGGGGGCCGGAACGTTAAATGTAGCTTTATCTGTGGCTAATTCCACAACGTCATCGTTCTTTTCTACCTTATCACCCTCATCATAATGCCAGAACGATATCTTTGCTTTCTCAACATCAGCGCCCAGATCCGGAACAACGACTTCAAACATAAGATTATACCTCCTTTTTACCGTAATTTTTACTGAATACCTGATCCGCGTTGTAAGAACTGCGCACAAACGGACCGGACATAACATACAAAAAACCTTTTTCAAAAGCAACCTTTTCCAGATACTTAAATTCGTCAGGATGGATATATTCGGCAACGGGAATATTGTTCCTGGAAGGAGAAAGATATTGCCCTATCGTCAGGATATCGCAACTATGCGCTATAAGGTCATCGAAAGTCGACTCAAGTTCATCCCTGTTTTCTCCAAGGCCCACCATCAAACCCGATTTTGTGTATATACCGGGATAATTATCCTTGATGAATTTCAGGAGATTTAATGACCTGAAATAATCAGCCTGAGGCCTCACCTGTCTATATAATCTGGTTACCGTTTCAATATTATGGTTGAATATATCCGGCCCGGATTCGGCAACCTGCCTTATGCAGTCTATATCACCTTGAAAATCGGGCGTCAAAACTTCGACCACAACACCGGAATACATCTTTTTAATCATACGAACCGTCCGGGCAAAGTGAGCTGCCCCGCCATCCTCCAGATCATCTCTGGTAACAGATGTTATGACAACATGTTTTAAATTCAACCTGCCCACCGCCTCGACTATATTCGCGGGTTCTGAGTTCTCGATGCGGGCAGGCAATCCTTTTTTTACTGAACAGTAAGCGCAGTTTCTGGTGCAAATATCCCCAAGGATCATAAAGGTAGCGCGGTGCTTCGAAAAACACTCCCACATATTCGGACAGCGTGCGCTTTCACAGACAGTGTTTAATTTAAGCGACTTTAATATCTCCTTGGTCTCAAGAGATATTTCATTCCGATATATTTTCTTAATAAGCCAGGACGGCAGCCTTGTTGAAACAGCATTCGAGCTCATCGATAATATAACCCTTTAACAATTCAATGCTGAAGTTCTTCCCTGTTTCCTTATTTATTGACGTATATTCCGCGTCCCTGATTCCGCACGGATTTATAATTGAGAAATAATACAGCTCCGGTTCAACGTTCAATGAAAAACCGTGATACGACACCCACTTCGAAAAACCTATTCCAATCGATGCTATTTTTTTATCTTTAACCCAGACCCCTGTCAACTGTTTTTTTTTAACTGCGGTAATCCCCGTCTTAGCCAACACCGCTATAATGACATTTTCTATAACGCGGATAAATAAGTTTACATCTTTTTTCCAGTATTTCAGATTAATGACAGGATAACAGACAANNAATCGGATATGCAACAAGCTGACCCGGGCCGTGATAGGTTATATTCCCGCCTCTGTCAGCCGCAAAAACCTTAATCCCCAATGAATTTAAAATATTCTCCGTCACAAGAAGGTCGGATTTTTTAAAATCCCTTCCTGTTGTCATTATATGGTGAAAATCAGGGAAAAGGACTCTGTTTTCACCTCCGCTTATAACTTCAGAGACTTCCTTTCTCTGTATATCGCACATCTCCGCATAATCAATATCACAAAAATCCTTAACCTTCATAACAATATCCTACATTTTCTCCGGAGCAGTGATACCGAGAAGACCAAGTCCCGAAGCTATAATAATTTTTACGGCCGAGACCAATGCCATCCTGGCCAGAGTAATATTATCTTCCTTTTCTCCGATAACTCTGAATTTTTTTGAATCTTTATGATAATAGCTGTGGAACAGGGATGCCAGCTCTGTCAGATACACATGAATCCTATGGGGTTCAAGCAAGGAAGCCGCCAACTCGGCGGCAGAGGGGAATACAGAAATCTTTTTAATCAGGTCTTTTTCTTCCCGGTTGGTAAGCTCTTCAAGAATTCCGGGCTGCACAACAGGAATATAATCGTGGCCGAATTTCTCATTATATTTTTCCAGCATACTGCAAATCCTGGCATGCGTGTACTGGATATAATACACGGGATTTTCCGCCGATCTCTTTTTCGCCAATTCAAGATCAAAATCAAGATGGCTGTCCGTGTTCAGCATCAGGAAGAAATACCTTGCGGCATCAACACCGACCTCATTCATTACTTCTCTAAGAGAAATAAACTCACCCTGCCTCGTAGACATTGAAAGTTTATTTTTTCCCTGGTAAAGGGTGGCCAGCTGGATTATTACCACTTTAAGGCAGCCGGCATTAAATCCCATTGCCTGAACTGCCGCTTTCATACGCGGAATATAACCGTGGTGATCAGGACCCCATAAATCTATCAAAAGGTCGAAGCCTCTATCCAGCTTATCCTTATGATACGCGATATCGGGTGTTATATAGGTCCATTCGCCGCTGCTCTTAACCATAACCCTGTCTTTGTCATCACCGTATTTTCGCGAATTAAACCAGATAGCCCCGTCTTTTTCGTAAACGAGTCCCTTCTTTTCAAGTAATTTTATCGCTTCTTCGACTTTTCCCGTTTCTGAAAACTTCTTTTCGCTGAAATAAGAATTAAACTCAACACTGAAATCCGCAAGGTCTTTTTTAATCCATTCCAGGATATTGTTTTTGGCGTAATCGCACATAAATTCAACCGTTTTTTCGGATATCCCGGAAAACTCCGCTCCTTTTTCGGAATAGAGTTTTTTTGCCAGATCATCTATATAGGAGCCTTTATACCCGTCATCGGGGAAAGGATATTCCCGTCCGCAAAGTTTCATATATTTCGAATACAATGATTTTCCGAGAATATCTATCTGTCTGCCTCTGTCATTGAGGTAGTATTCTCTGAAAACCTCGCAGCCCGAATTAGCAAGCAATCTTGCCAGAGCGTCGCCTACCGCAGCCTGTCTGCCGTGGGCAACCGTAAGGGGACCCGTAGGATTAGCACTGACAAACTCGATTATTACTTTCTTTCCCCTGCACGTGTCAGAAACGGCATATTTCTCGCGCTTATCCAGCACTTCAAGAACGACATTGTAAAAAACTTCATGTTCCAAAAAGACATTAATAAAACCTGGCCCGGCCGGTTCAATTTTTTTCAATCCTTCAATGCCCGATGAAGCAACACAATCACAAATCATCCTGGACAGTTCAATCGGACTTTTTTTCGCGGAAGACGCGTATTTCATCGCAAAGTTGGTGGTCAAATCGCCATGGTCCCGGTTTTTGGGGACATCGAAATCAACCGATATATGCTCCGGTATCCGGCATTCCTCATTCCCGATAAGATTCCTGTAGCAGGATAGTATAGCCCCGGCTATTATTTCTTTTAATTCAATTTTCATAAAAACTCAGCATCTCCCCACAAACGCTCCAGGCTGTAGCGCTGTCTTATTTCATGGTAGAAAATATGGACTATAACATCACCATAATCTTTTACAACCCATCTTGAACTGCCTATGCCTTCGCTTCTTATGCAGATGATATCTCTGTCTTTAAGCTCTTTTTCCATGAAATCTCCTATTGCGTCAACATGTTTCTCGGCCCGGCCGGAGCAGATAACAAAATAATCCGCAATTGATGAGATATCCTTTACTTTCATTACCGTTATATCAAAAGCTTTCCTTTCCTCCGCCATTTTTACGCATAGATTAGCCAGTTCACGTGAACTGGTCTTTCTTTTTCTAACAGTTCCCCTCAAAGCCGTTTTTTTCAATGCTGTAAAGTCTCCTTTCCTTAATATACTTTTTTACATCTTCATCCAGGCTTGATATTTCATCGATTTTCCCTTCCGAAACCCGCCTGCGAATCACAGATGACGATATATTTATTTCACCGCCATCTACAAAATTAACCCTGAGTTCCGGAATTTTAACCAGCACATCCCCAATCTTTCCGGAATCCGATCCCTTCCTGGGATATACGATAAATTCACACAGGTCCGAAAAGCTCCCGGGTTCTTTCCACGACATAATACCGCTCAATGAATCAGCGCCTAAAATAAAAAACAGCTTTTCGTTTGCTTTTTCGGATTTAATATATCTTAATGTATCAATCGTATAAGACACATCTTTTTTTTCTATTTCGTACATACACACACTGAAACCTTTTATATTTTTGACGGCGATATTAAGCATGGCAACCCTATCTTCCACATCAGAAAGGGATCTGTCTTTTATGGGCTGGATATAACACGGAACAAAATAAACCCTGTCAAGCGAAAACAGGTTCTTTGCTTTCCTTGCAATTTCAATATGTCCGTTATGAACGGGGTCGAAAGAACCGCCGAAAATACCTGTTTTCATAAACACTAATCTCGAATCTGGCCATCACCTTTAATCACATATTTGTAAGTATTGAGTTCTTCAAGACCCATGGGGCCCCTGGCGTGAATCTTGTCGGTGCTGATACCTATTTCAGCGCCCATCCCAAACTGTCCTCCGTCCGTAAACCTTGTAGATACATTCAAATACACCGCGGCAGAATCCACCATATTCAAGAATTTCAAAGCGGCCGCCTGATTCTCGGTAATAATGGCATCTGAATGCATGGAGCCGTATTTATTGATATGTTCTACGGCTTCATCAACTCCGTCTACGACTTTAACTGACAAAATCAAATCCAGGTATTCCTCATACCAGTCATCGTCAGCGGCCTGTTTAATCCCTTTCAATATTTTCAGTGTCCGGGGACAACCCCTGAGTTCGACTTTTTCTTTCTTCAGCATATCCGCCGCCAAAGGAAGGAATTTCTCCGATACGGCATTGTCAACAAGCAGTGTTTCCATGGCATTGCAGACACCGGGTCTCTGGCATTTAGCATTCCTGATAATCTTCAGGGCTTTATCTAAATCCGCATCTTTATCGACAAACACATGGCAAACGCCTTTATAATGTTTAATAATCGGTATTGTTGACATTTCGGTTACCGCTTTTATCAGGCTTTCTCCGCCTCTCGGAATAACCAGATCAATCAGTGAATTTAATTTCAGCATTTCAGCGACGGCGCTTCTTTCCGTTGTTTCAACAAATTGAATAATATTCTCAGGACCCCGACACTCCTTTATAGCCTTTCTCATGCAGGCGGCGATGGATTTATTGGACTGAAAAGCTTCCCTGCCGCCTCTTAGTATTACCGCGTTCCCGGCTTTAATGCACAGGCCGGCCGAATCAGAAGTAACATTGGGACGGGATTCATATATAACAGCGATAACACCGATTGGAACACTGATTTTAAAAATCTGCATCCCGTTTGGCCTCGTTTTTTTATTTAATACTCTTCCTACCGGATCATCCAGCGCCGCAACTTCCTCTAGTCCGCCCGCCATCTGCTCTATTCTTTTCCCATCCAGCAGAAGTCTATCAATCAATGCTCTCGATAAACCTTCTTTTTCCGCTTCCTTAATATCTTTTTTATTAGCCTCCAATATAATTTCTTTGCTTTTTCTTATGGAAACAGCAATGTTGTTCAACAGGTTATTTTTATGATCCGCGCTCATTAAAGCAAGTTTTCTTGAAGAATCTTTTGCCTGTTCAGCCAGTTGTTTCACATATTTCTTTATTTTTCCGGAACTCCGCATTTTATTTTTCCCGTGTTTCGCCGTATATAACCATATTATTCCGGTGGACTACCTCATCAAATACTTTCCCGCCTAAAACAGCTTTGATTTGGGATGTTTTTAACCCTATTATCTTTTTTATATTGCCGGAAGAATAATTTATCTGCCCTTTTCCTATATCATTCCCCTTCTCATCCCTTAAAATTATAATATCCCCGGCCGAAAAATCACCCTTCGCTGACACAATACCGGAGGCAAGAAGGCTTTTTCCTTTATCCCTTAATGCGAGGACCGCGCCGGCATCTATAACCAGGAACCCGGACGAACGTTTAAAATGAGCTATCCAGCGTTTCTTCCCCTTCATTTTATGCCGCAACGGCAGAAATAGAGTTCCTGCATCTTTACCGGAAAGGATATCTGAAATAATATTTTCCTTTTTTCCATTAGCTATAACCGCGAACTCTCCCGCAGTCACAACCATCCTGGCAGCCTGAATCTTTGAATACATCCCCCCGGTTGAAAGAGATGACCCTTTTTTGCCGCAAATCTTCTCTATCCCTGCGTCTATGCTGTTTACAATACTGATACGCTTTGCGTTCTTTTCCACTTTGGGGTCTTTATCCATCAAGCCATCGGTATCTGTTAATAATATAAGTAATTCACTTCCCGTCATCTGGGCAACCAGCGCAGAAAGCCTGTCATTATCGCCAAACCTGATTTCCTCGACGGAAACTGTGTCATTCTCGTTGATGATAGGCACCGCTTTTTTTTCAATAAGCGTTAACAAAGTGTTTTTTGCGTTTAACTGTCGTTTTCTGTCGGATAAGCCGTCATCAGTCAATAATACCTGCGCCGTCACAATCCCTTTTTCGGCAAAAGCATCTTCATAATACCTCATCAACTGTGTCTGGCCCACCGCGGCTGCCGCCTGTTTCTGCCTGAGTGTTAAATCCTTACTGCCAAACTCTAATTTCCATCTTCCCGCCGCTATGGCGCCCGAACTTATAATCATAACATTGACGCCTTTTTCTCTTATTCCGCAAACCTGGCGCGCAATCGAAGATATAATGTCCTTCTGTATCCTCCCGCAGGAATCCGTCAGGACGTTCGTTCCGATTTTAAGTGTCACATTTTTAACGTGTTCCAGATACTTTCTCATATATTTTTATTTTCTATTAAATCACCGACTTGTTCAACAAGTTTTTCCAGGTTAATCCTTTGTTTCGCGGAAATGGAGATAACCGATTCTTTCTTAACTCCCGCCGCTTTTATAAATTCATCGATTTCCTTTTCATTTTCGATCAGATCCACTTTGTTTAAAACAATCAAAAACGGCTTTTGAATCAATTCTTTTTTATGGTATTTCAACTCTTCAAATAAAATTGTATATTCATCCGACGGTTTTCTGTCTTCAAACGGCTTCAGATTAATAACATACAGTATTGCTCTGGTTCTTTCAATATGCCTTAAAAAATCATGTCCAAGTCCGGCATTTTTGTGAGCTCCATGAATAAGACCCGGAATATCCGCTACCGTAAAACTTTTATCATTGTTCACATAAACAACACCTAAATTTGGCACAAGTGTAGTAAAAGGATAATCCGCAATTTTAGGCCTTGCCGACGAAATTGCCGCTATCAGCGTTGATTTCCCCGCATTGGGAAAACCGACAAGTCCTATATCAGCAACTATCTTAAGCTCAAGCAATAATTTGATATTCTCACCGGGTTTGCCCTTTTCGGCATATCTCGGCGCCTGCTCCGTAGCTGTCTTAAAACTGGTATTTCCCCGGCCTCCCCGGCCTCCCTTAGCGGCAATATAAGCCTGACCGTCATTAACCAAATCGCAAAGTATAATCCCTGTTTCAGTATCTTTGACAACTGTCCCTATAGGAACCCTGCTTATAATATTTTTTCCGTCCTCACCCGTCATCATTTTGCCTTTGCCGTTTTCTCCTCCCTTAGCTTTCAATTGAGGGTTATAATAAAAATCCAGAAGCGTGTAAAGATTCTTATCCGCAATTAAAACAACATTGCCGCCGTTTCCGCCGTCACCGCCGTTAGGACCGCCCCTGGGGACATATTTTTCCCGGCGAAAACTCATACACCCGTTCCCGCCGTCACCCCCGCAGGCAACTATTTCAATCCTGTCAATAAATGATTTTGGTTTTACCATAAAGACATCCCTAAAAACAAAAATAACACGGATGAACTATATTACCGGTCACCCGTGTTATTCAAAATTTTTCATTTTAAAAATTATTTACTGCTCGAAGGTAATACACTCACAATTTTTTTGTTAAAATGCACTACACCGTCAACTCTGGCAAATAATGTATCATCGCTTCCGCGTCCAACATTGACTCCGGGCTTGAATTTTGTCCCTCTTTGGCGCAGGATAATATTCCCGCACTTTATCTGTTGCCCGCCATACATTTTCACACCCAGACGCTTCGATATGCTGTCGCGCCCGTTTCTGGTGCTTCCCATTCCCTTTTTATGCGCCATATGAAAAATCCTCCGTTACTATTTCGCGGAAATCTCAGAAATTTTAACACTAAGGCACTTTTGCCTGTGTCCCACTTTTCTTTTTGAATCTTTTCTTCTCCGGTAGAAAAAAGCAATCAGTTTTCGGCCTTTTTTCTCAGCTAAAATTTCACCGGTAACTTTAGCATCCTTTACCAAGGGTGTCCCGACTTTTACATCATTTTTATCAGCAACAAGAAGGATCTTTTCAAAATCAACTTTTTCCCCTGCTTTCTTCCCGATAAGCTCGATATCAATAATGTCGCCTTCTTCAACTTTATACTGCTTGCTTCCAGTCTCAATTACCGCGTACATTTTATGAACCTCCGAATAACTCTTTATATAATAGAATACAGGTTGGAAAGTATATATTCTTAACATACTTGTGTCAAGCCAAAAATTTACCTGTTCCGGCGAATTCTACACCGTAAAAACAAAGAGCGCATTAACCGCTCTCCCGCAGAGGATCATGTTTAATTATACAGCTATATACAATTCGCGGCATCTTCACATAAAAAACCCGGCTGCCTTTAAATGGGGGGGTGATAATTAAAAAAGCCAGCCGGGTTTACATTAAACTTTATTTTTTTCTCGCAACAAAAAACAACCCCAGGATTCCTCCCGCAAGCAACGCTATACTAGACGGTTCGGGAACTGTTCCCGCCGTTACATCATCTATATAGAAAGAAGGGTCTTCGCCCAAAAATCCCTGAACTTCAAGACCTATCTGCCTGATATCGCTCAGGTTTGACGCTCCGCTCAGGTCCCAGTTTATTGTCTGCCATGTATTATTATTTTCAAGTTCAAATTCCTGTCCTGCCCAGAAATCCCAATTATTGCCGGACCTTACAGTTAACTTCGCTTTTACATAATACGCGTCGGAAGGAATGAATATATTCATCGAATATGCCGAATTGCCGGCCAGATCCAGTGCTTCATCCTGGTCTCTCCTGATATGAATTTTAGCCCAGTCACTTGCATCCACCTCCACAGTGCCGGTGTCCAACCGAAGATTCTGATCTGCATTCCATACCAAAGCAGGTACTCCGTAACCCCATGGTTCTGCTGCCCAACCCTCTGTATCGCTTTCAAAACCGTAATATACAGCTGTTGCCGCTTCAACTACAGTTTGTGAAGAAAGCAATAAACAAAGGATGCTTACTGAAAGTAAAACAATTCTCTTCATTTTTACCTCCCTTAATTTGTATATAAATATACCCGAGTATACTCTGTTATTGTAAATTTACTATACAAGTTTAAAATAATAGATTATTTAAGAACGATATTGAATATATCTGTGTATACTCTTTATTGTCTGAAATATAGCCCCTTAATCAAAATTTGTCAAGGGGCTATTTTAAAAAAAAATTTACAGGCGCTTTAAATCTATTTCTTTGCCATTGGGATCATAGTAAATTACTTCCTCAAAATTTTTATTATAATCCCCTGTTATCTCGATTTTAACCCTGAACTTTCTCTCGAGCACCTTCAAATCGCGATAATGCTCAAGTTTTTTTGCAATTTCAGGGTTGCATAAAATCTTTAACTGCTGATTTTTGGATTTCCCCAATATCCTGCGCGTATTCCTTATTATTTCAAGGCTTATGGTTATAGAATTTTTTATAACACCCTTGCCGGAACAGCATTTACATGTTTCATACATATCTTCTATCCAGCTTTCTTTCACTCTCTGCCTTGTCATCTCCACCAGGCCAAGAGGTGAAATCGCCGATATAGATGTTTTGGCTCTGTCCTTCTTCAGGAACTCTTCAAGCTTCCTTAAAACCGCTTTCTGGTTCCTCCTGCTCTTCATATCAATGAAATCAATTATAATTATTCCGCCGATATTTCTCAGTTTAAGCTGTAAAGCAACTTCCTCGGCGGCTTCCATATTAGTCCTGTGAACAGTATCTTCAAGGCTTTTGCTTCCGATATGTTTTGAAGTATTAACATCTATTGTTGTCAATGCCTCCGTGCGGTCTACTACAATCGAACCTCCGCACTTCAGCCATACCTTTCTGCTTAACGCTTTATTAATTTCAGATTCAATTCCGAATCTGTCAAACATCGGCTCCCGTCCATCATAGAACTTAACCTTGGACCTGGCTTCCGGATAAATAATACTTACAAATCTTTTAACAACCCTGAACTCTCTCTTGTCATCAACAAGAATTTCATCTATATCATCCGCCATTACATCTCTTAATGTCTTAAGAACTATATCCAGTTCCTTATGCAGGCAGGAAGGCGTCTTGCTGATTATATTTCTTCTCCTTATCCTTTTCCATTCCCCCAGCAGGTAGTTAAGGTCTCTTTTGAACTTTTTTGTTTCCTCACCGCCGCCCACTGTCCTTATAATAATTCCCATTCCCTTTGGAATTTTAAGTTCGGAAAGGACTTTCCTCAGCCTTGTTCTTTCCTCCCTGTTGCTGATTTTTCTGGATATGCCGGATTTTGCCGAATTCGGCATAAGAACAAGATAGCGTCCGGGAAGGCTTATATTTGTGGTAATTCTGGCACCTTTTGATCCGATTTGGTCCTTTACAACCTGAACCAATATATCCCTGTCTTTCTTAATAAGATTCTCTATTTTCCCGGGCATCTTATTCCCGTCCTGGGGAAAATGTTCTATTTCCTCATCCAAAAGTTCCTGACATGATACCTCGGAATCCAGCACATCCGAACTATGCAGAAATGCGTTTTTTTCCAATCCGATATTCACAAATGCCGCCTGCATACCGGGCATAACATTATCAACTTTTCCCTTATATACGTTCCCCACAATTTTCCTGTTATCCAAACGCTCCAGGGAAAAATCCTCAAGCGTGTTGTTTTTCAAAACAGCAATCCTTTTCTCTCCACCCTCAACATTTATTAGTATTTTCTGCATCTCTCCGTCTCCAATCAAAATGTTTTCTGCAAAACACAAGTTTTAATACATCTTTTTCAGTATAATTGAACAACTCACAAATAATAATCCTGGGATTAACATACCTCTTGTTTTCAAGGCTTATCTTTAAAAACAATTCGGCCCTATTATCCTTTTTACAAAACAACTTAATTTCTTCCATCGTTTCCCTGAGGTTTATCTCCCGTCCGTTTTCCTTCCGGAAAACCCATGTCTCACTGGAATTGAATTTATTCAGGCATTCGGCAATATATTCAGGAGATTTTTCAAGTTCCACCACATAACTGCACGAAACAGGTTCGCCAACGCTGTTTTCACGCTCCAATCCATTAACCCGGACTATCTTTAATCCTCCGGGCAGGTTCTTATTGATTTTACCGGGTAATAATCCCATATCCAGCCGGTCGAGAGATTCAAAATCAAAATATTCAGAATCGCTTTCAAACCCAAGGGACAAAGCCTGGCAGAATGATACCTTCGGATGCGGATTAAACCCTCTGCTGAAGTTCAATTCATCCACTCCCAGTCTGAGAGCTCTCATAACCATCCTCGCTACATCAAGATGAGAAACAAAACGGATTAAACCCTTTTTTTCATATAACGCCCTGTAGGCATAGCAAGTATTATTCATCTTCCGACATATGGTCTGTTTGTGCGGGGATAAAGGCTTTATGAAGGTTAATTTTCAGAAATGACGTATTATTACTGTTCAAGCAAATTTTGAATCAGACGCAACCCGTTTTTCCAACCGGCAACGGTGTTTTTCAGGCAAAACAGAATTAAAATCAACATAAATAAAGTCATTTAGAAAAAATTTTCCGGCACAATTTTCATTTAATATTAATTTATTGTGCTCTATCATAATACGTAAACCTTTATCCTTTAAGGCACCCAACAGATACCTTTCTATTTAAAATGACAATTCATTAAACTATAAAATCGACCTGTTGTCAATAATTACGGGCAAATCAAACCGCAACTGCTACAAATACCGGTTTTCACGCAGTCAAGCGTTAACTGCCCTCCTTACCGGCATTTGCCCTCTCGGACAATAAATACTGTTCATTTACCCCGTAATCCATGTGACTCCATGGAAGAACATCCCCGGGCATCACCACCGTTTTCATTTCAATTTTACATTCAGAAAAAGCCTTTTTCCATATACCATAATCAAAACGTTCGGTCCACTGGTCGAAACCCGCGCCCATTTCCACCGCTCTGACCGCAACCCGTAGCAGCTTTCTGTCACCACGCGCAAATAAAGATTCCAGGAAACTCATTTCGGGGCTATGAAAACTAATCTTTATTTTTTTGCTTTTCACCGCATTCCTGACTCTGCGGTGCTTAGTCCTGAGAACTTCAACGCTGTTCATTTCCTCCCACTGGAACGGAGTGTGGGCTTTGGGAATAAAGTTTGAGACAGCGATATTAAGCTTTATTCCCCTATACCCGGCTTTCCCGGCGCCGGAAAGTATTCTCTCCGCAAGTAAGCCTATCGCATCAATATCGTCATCTGTTTCAAAAGGAAGCCCTACCATAAAATAAAGCTTAACCAGTTTCCATCCTTTTTCAAAAGCATATAGGCAGGAATTGACTATTTTTTCATCCGATAAATCTTTATTTATTATTTTTCTCAGGCGCTCCGTTCCCGCTTCGGGGGCAAAAGTCAGACCGCTTTTTCTTGTCCTGCTGACCTGATCGGCAAGATCTACGCAAAATGAATCACATCTCAGCGAAGGAAGTCCTACAGACACATTCTTCCGGGAAAATATCCGGTTAAGGTTTTCACAAAGCTCTTTAATGTTGCTATAATCCCCCGAAGACAAAGAAAGAAGGGTTATTTCTTCATAGCCGCTGCCATTAATTTTTTTCTCTGCCTCTCCCACTATTTCGGCAATATTCTTTTCCCTTAAGGGCCTGTTAATCATTCCGGGCTGACAAAACCTGCACCCTCTGGTGCATCCTCTCCTTATTTCAACAACCACCCTGTCGTGGACAGTCCGTATATTCGGTATGATAATCTCAGACAAATTATCCGTAAAAACTTTATTCTCCACATTCTTCCTGATCTTTTTGCCTTCAATCTTAAACTGAGGAACATAAGTATAGTTATTATCTTCCGACAATTTTTTCAAAGCTCTTTTTCTGTCGGATAATATCAGCGCCCTGTTTTTCTTAAACCATTCCAGAAACCCCAATATAGCCGTTTCTCCATCTCCGGGAATCATAACGTCAAATATATCCGCATAAGGCTCCGGTTGAGACACACAGGCGCCCCCGGCAATTATTACGGGCATGCCCTCAACCCTGTCTTTAGAAAACAGGGGGATTCCTGCGTGATCCAGCATACAAAGCACATTCGTTACACAAAGCTCATACTGCAATGAAAATCCGACAATATCAAAATCCTTGACCGGAACCTTGTTCTCCAGGGAAAAAAGTCCAACCCCTCTTTTTTTCATTTCAGACTGCATATCCTTCCACGGGCAATAAACTCGTTCGGCGGAAAGCCCTTCCCTGTTATTGACAATACTGTATAAAATCCTGTTGCCTAAATTACTCATGCCTATTTCGTAAATATCCGGGAACGCGAGGCACAGGTTTATGTTTTCGGTATCAAACGGTTTTTCAGAGGAATTAATCTCACCGCCGATATATCTGGCGGGTTTCTCTACAAAAGGGAGGATTTCTTTTTCGACTAAATAAAAATCTGAAAATGGCATTTATTTCTGCTTTTCCCCAAGTTTTTCCCATGATTCCATAGCTGCAATAATCTCGTTCAGAACGGCTGTTGAAGAAATAGTGCAGCCGGTAATGGAATCAAACTTCGCTTTCCCTGATTGATACGAGTCATGATTCCAGCCTTTAAACTGGTTGATAAAATCCGGATTCCCTATCCTCGTTCCCAACCCCGGGGTTTCAGATTGAGATAAAACTTTCACTCCGGCAACATTGCCTTTGCCATCCACACCTATCATAAGTTCAATATCCCCGGAGTAACCGTAATCAGAGCAGATAAAAACATATCCCAGAAGTTTCCCTTTTTCTTTAACAAGAAAATATTTTTTAACCATTTTGGGCAAATTGCCGGTTTTTTCCTCAAAATTATCCGCTTCAGGAAATATTTCCTTTAGCCTTTTCTCTTCATCTGCTTTCTGCCGGGCTTCAATGGATGGCCTTGACTGTTTATAAACAGCGCCAAGGCATAAACCCGCAATAAGGCATACAACTGAAAGAGTTAACGTGATTTTAATCCCGTTTTTCATAAAAATACTTCCCAAGCAAATATCGCTTCTTTATTTTTCCTCGAATTCCGGATTTATTTTTTTTAAGAGTCTATCTGCTCCATTTTTCCAGGTCTTCATCTTTCAACGGTTCCACTCTGAAAGAAAAATCCACCGTCTGCCCGCCGATATCTAATTTCAAAGAAGTGCTTAATCTGGTCAGCAGAAGCCTGTAGGGAACTTTAAGATTATGGCCTTCAAAATCTATCGCAACATTAGTATCCCCGAGAATCGATTTCGCATCGCTTACAGCCCTAACCAGATGGTCAAACATCTCCAGTTTGGAAATAAGGTCCCGGTCGAATTTATATTCATTCCCGCACTTATCACATTTCAGGACGCTGTTTTTCTTTATCTGAGAAACAAGAAAAACAATCGTGCCCTCGCAATCTTTGCTGACACATTTAAATTCTATTTTTTGGCCTTTTGTCACCTTATTCACCTCCGTTAAAGATTAGGCACCGCTCACATTAGTTATTTGTTAGCAAGTTATCTACTTATTAACTCAGCAACTCAATAACCTTCTGTTTTATTTTATATAACATATTCCGGATTCGGCCTGTCTATTTTCTCTATTTCCGCTTTCTTTTCCTCAAAACCGGGGCGACCCATCAACGCATATGTCAATTTCTTCCCTTCCTCAACACCAGGCTGATTAAAAGGATCTATTTCAAGAAGATAACCCGCAAAGGCGGTAGCAAGCTCAAGCATATATAACAACTGCCCAATGGAATTTTCAGATATTTCAGGAAGCCATATTGTCGAATTAGGGCGTTTTGCTTTTGTTAAAGCAAGCGTTGTCGCTTTCTGTTCAGCATGGAAAAGTTCGCCCATAGTATGCCCCGATAAGTAATTTATACTTTTTTTGCTCTCGAAACCGGTCGGGATTTTAATGTCTTTGGCAAATTTTTTTACTCCGACAAATACAAAATATTTATCGTTAGGGCCTTCCACATACAGCTGAACCTGCGAATGCTGGTCGGTCGCCCCAAGCGCTTTGACGGGAGTTTGCCCGACAAAAAGCGAATTCCCTTCCACAATCCTTGTTTTGCCCAGGCTCTCGGCCCAAAGCTGCCTGTACCAATCGGCAATATCTCTCAATTTCGTTGAATAAGGCATCATAACCGAAATCTTTTTATTCTTTTTAACATCGAGGATATAATGCAATATGGCGTACATATAAGCCGGGTTCAGAAAATAGTTCCGTTCCCTGCAGCGGGTTTCCATTTTCTCCGCTCCGGCAAGAAGCTCATGAATATCAATACCGGTTATCGCGGCGGACAAAAGCCCCACGGGAGAAAGCACTGAAAATCTTCCTCCGACGTTTTGCGGAATATAAAAAGTTTTATATCCTTCTTCTTCCGCAATAGCCTTTAAATCCCCTTTTTCAGGATCTGTCGTCGCTATAATGTGTTCTTTGTATTTTTCTCCGTACATTTTTTCCAGCATCGACTTAATAATAAGAAACTGGGACATTGTTTCGGATGTGCCGCCGGATTTTGTTATTACATTAAATACCGTTTTCTTTAAATCGATCCCTTCAAGCAAAGAACTGAATATCTCAGGATCAATATTATCCATCACAAAAAGTTTCGGAAAACCCTTTTTGCGTTTATAAGGGTCTGTTAACGCTGTGTTTAAAGCTATATTTCCAAGCGCCGACCCCCCGATACCCAAAACAACAAAGTTTTCATAGTTATCCCTTATGGATTCGGCAAACGCGTTTATTTCAGAAGCAACATCACGACTGAAAGGAAGTTTTACGAAACCGGGATTCCCCTCTTTCCGGATAGTCTCTATCCTTGAAACCGCACCTGATATTTTCCCGTCCATTGATTCAATATCTGTTCTGCTGAATCCATTATCCCGACCGACAATATCCGCAAGCGAATTGTTAAAATCAAACAATATCTCTTTTGCCATGTTTCCTCCCGTATATATCAACTATAATTGAACTATTATGTTATCACTTTTTTTCAAAGACAATATTTCCGCGGCATTTCCGCAATTAGCGGCTATTTCAAACATCCCGTTACTGTTCCAATAGCAGACCAATTCCCCTTTTTTGACATCGGAGTATCTTTTTCCGCAAAAAATGTCCATCGATTGTATTTTAATTTTTGCGGGTAAATTTTTGTTCAAAGACATAATGAAATCTTTACTGACATTGGTAGTTATATTGCCAAAAACATCTATATTTACTGCTTTTAAATACAGTTTAGCATCCCTATATTCCGGTTTTTTGAATTCTAATATACGTATATCCATAATTTCCGGACCGAACTCGGATATATCAATCCCGTTGCCGAGCCACGCAGCCGCAGGCGCAAAGATATCTCTCCCGTGAAAAGTATCTGAAACAGGCAAGCGCATGTATTCAGTATTACTGATTTCAACCACTCTTTTAATAGTGTCCTTGGCGGCCGAAGGGTATAATAAACCGTTATCCGGCCCGATAAAAAAATAATTATTCGTTTGGATAATCAACTGCCTTCTTTCCCCGCCTACCGATGGATCTACTACCGCCACATGGATAGTGCCGGCGGGAAAATCCGAATATACATTACACAAGGTGTACGCGCCTTCTTCTATATTCCCCCGCTCCATATTGTGAGTGATATCCACGATACGCACTTCATCGTTTATTCCTAATATCGAACCTTTCAAGGCAGCAACATAAAAATCTTTAGTGCCGAAATCAGTTAAAAGCGTAATTATTCCGGTTCTTTTCATCTTTAACCTAAATCCTTATCTTATTTACATCGAACAAGGCCATAACCAGCTCATTTTACCAGAATGGTTTTATCAGGCAAGTAATATTACAGCAAAATATTACTGCGGGGGAAATTTTTAAAAACCAGAAGAAAAAGACAAGCAAGAAATGAAATGATTGTGCTGATTTCGGGGACTGCATCAAAAAAAACCGTACCGGAACCTGTATCGCCGTTATCCGGAAAAAAATAAAGGGCATTGACATTCCATCTGCCTGTTTCCCTAATATTACTCCAGTCGCTGATACTAATTATTAATTCTCTTTGGGCGGATACCCTTCCTCCGTCAAAGTATGACACAATACCGGGGCTTAACCACCAGGAGGCAATAAAGGCCGACCCATCTCTGGGAAGCTTAAGATGAATGTAAGGGGTTTCTCCAATACTGAACTCGGATTTCGGATTACCTGAGATGTCGCTTGTATACAAATATTCAAAGGCAGACATACAGGGAGAAACATATAATATAAAAAAAATAACGGCTAACGTTTTCAGGAGTAGTTTCATCTCATTTATGGTCAGTATTGTACTATAATGTCATATTCTGTATCAAGACATAAAAAAATGGGGAAGGATACCCCCTTCCCCATTTTACCGCAAAGCAATGCTGAATTACGCCCTGTTTCTCTTAAATACAAAAATGCCCGCAAGGCCCAATCCAAGAAGCAATAGGCTTGCCGGCTCAGGAACTGGCTGTGTATCCGCATAAGCATCATCAAAATAGACCGTCCCGCTCGCGCCTGAAGCAGTATCCCTGACCAAAACCGTATAAGAAAGCTTTGTTGCTCCTGTAGGTGCTATTCCGCTCAGAGAAATTGCTTCCCATCCACTTGTTGCCGTACTCCTGTTTGCAAGAAGAGAGCTTCCTACTGTTCCACCGCCGTTATCCTGGAATTTCAACTCTAAAACAGCTTCGGCATTATTAAGCGCGGTAGGAATATTAATAGGCTGATAAGCATAAAAAGTCTGTCCCGCTGTAACACTCTCGCTCACCCACTGGCCCCATCCCCCCCATCCTGAGCCCGTAATAGTTATCTGCCCGGATGAAGAACCCGACCTCGCATTGCCGCTCTGTGTCCCTGCCACATCAGCATCACCAAACATATGCCACCAATTATCGGGCACATTTGTCCCCTGATAATCGACCCATGATTCAAATCCGGAGTTGTCAAGCATATTAGCCTGGGCTGACGCAGGAAGGATAAACATAATACTTACAAGAACCAAAAATAAAACTTTTCTCATGTTTCCCCCTTTCCCCACATTTAAAAATGTAAACGGTTACATATTTAAGACATAAAAAAAACAAGGCTGACAAAACACTTAATGTAATCGGTTACATTCATATCTAAATTCTAATGAAATTTTACCACCTGTCAAGATGAATTTCTTTTTACCGACGACAAAAAATTTATATTACCCTATTGACAAAATCAATATGCGGTGTTATTATAGTATACCGGTTGTAAACCTGTTATATATAAAGGAGGTGTTTTATGCAGAAACTGTTCCTCATATGCTTTGCTGTAATATTCGCTGTTGCAGCACAAGCGGCAAATGCCGAGGTCATCTTTGATGACTTTGAAAGTGGAATCGACTGGGTAAATAGCAGCGATACCAACTACTGGTGGAAATATTCGGACACCGGAGATATATTTACACCAGCCATATCTTCAAGCGGAGCCCCTCAGGGCAGCAATTATCTGGATATTCAAGCCACTGACAATAACTACAACTACTATACCGGCGGAGCCGGACACTACAAAGAGATGGATCTCAGCGCTTATGATTCCCTGCAACTGCTGGTAAAAGGTGATTCATCCTGGGGAAGCCTGAAAATAGAGTTAAAGGAAAAAGACGGAGATATGTTCAAGTACGGAGAATGGACCGAAGATGAAAGCATTTGGCTGCCGATAAACTGGACAGGATGGCAGGAAGTTATAATCCCATTTTCAGCTTTTGTGGATGACAATGCCGGAGTAGGAAACAACACATGGACGGGCGATTTTGCATCAGCTAACTTTATTATTTCCGCTCCCGCAGGCGGAAGTGTAAGCTGGGGATTAGACAACATAGGCGCCACAAATGTCGTTCCCGAACCAGGCACAATAGCCCTTTTCGGAGCCGGAATTGCCGGGCTTTTACTGATTTCCAAAAGAAGAAGGTAATACTACCTTCCCCCTAAAAATGAAAAAAGCCGCTGGTTTTCAGCGGCTTTTTTCCGTTATTGAACCTATTTTTACCTTCTTTTTGCGTAGAAGCTGATTATCCCCGCAAGCCCAATGCCCAAAAGAACGATACTGCCGGGTTCAGGAACAGCTTCAACCGTAAGGTCATCGAACACGCCTCTTCCAGCCCCGGAGCCTGTATTATTCATTTCCCACTTAAACGTAATCCTCGTAATACCGGTTCCGTAATCGGAAGGCTTAATCTGCGCAATAAATGAGTTCCACGCGTCATCCATCATATCGGCGCCCGTGATATTTCCCGATGACCACGTGCCCACTAACGAATCATCGGACTTCTTGAACTGAGCTTCCAGATTTGCATAAACCCCGTCACGCATTGTTTCCCCGCCCGTTACATCATCATACAGATAACCGCCAACCGTATATGTCGCGTCAGGGTTAATGCCGTCAATGTGCTGCCAGCCGGAAAATGCCCACCAACCACCTACTGCATGATTGCTGCTGTTATGTCCCCAGTCATAAATCTGTGTATTTCCCCCGTTCCATGTATCCCATCCGCTTAAATCACCGGTCTCAAACCCTCCATTGCTAAGCAGATTCGCGCTCGCAAGTGTGGGTAAAAATAAGGCCAGCATTACTAATCCTACTAACTTCTTCATCCATTCACCCCCTTGTTTGGTTGTTATTTGCTCGTCACGTGTCGAGTTATTTATCCGTATTATTATCATATACACATTATGTTGTCAATAATATTTTTTTGTTACCGTCAGTAAATTTAGTATATCGTTTTTAATATTTAATCAATACGTGTTGATATACATACGTTACGATGCGAAGGTATACAATAACATTAAAAAGGCATACCGATACAGACAATTTTAAACAAGAGATGGGAAAAATGCCTACTTAGAATAAGAAGCTGTGGATTCGCGTATAACCAGTTTAGGTTTCAAGATAATATGGTGGGTCTTGTGATTTTCTTCTTCATTATAGCTTACCACTAATTGTGCCGCTTCCTGTCCCATTTCAAATAACGGTTGCTTAATCGTGGTCAATCCCGGAATCAGGAAACCGGCCTGCAAATTGTCATCAAACCCCACGAGCGAAATATCTCTGGGAACGGATAAACCCCGGGACTGCAATTTTTTCATTATGCCGATTGCCATATCATCGTTGGACGCAAAAACCGCTGAAGGGCGTTGTTCAAGCTTTAAAAGCTCATCACCCGCCTTTTCACCGCTTTCTACGGTAAAATCCCCGTCAAAAACCCATTCGGGGTTATATTTCAGATGAAACCTTTCTAAAACTTCCTTAAAAACTTCAAACCTCTCAAGACCGTCCGGGGTATTCATATTTCCCTTTATCATACCGATTTCCTTATGCCCCAGCTCCACAAGATGTTCGATGGCCTGGTAAACTCCGTCATAATTGTCCACGCAGACATAATTCACATCTTCTTCCCCCAGATACTTATTTATCAACACAAATGGAATGTTATTTTTTGCCAGCGTGCGGAGATTATTCTCAATGTTCTTCGTGTAATCGATATTAACAATAATCATAAGGCTGCTAAGCCATTTACGGGTTATCTGGTAGTAAGAATCCTTCTGCGCCTGATCAGTATTGAACAACATCAGGGCTTTTTCATTCTTCCTGCATATATCCTGGATACCGGCCAAAATGCCAAGAAAGTACGCTACCGCGAAAAAATGGGGATCTTCCGGAAAAACAGCGGCAAGAACCGGAAACTTCCTGCTTATCAGGCCGCGGGCGATAAGATTGGGCTCATATCCGAGTTTTTTTGCGGATTTAAGAATGCGCGTCCGAAGCTCCTCGCTCACATAGCCCTTATTATTCATTACCAGGGACACTGTGGAATGAGCGACTCCCGCTTCCGCGGCTATATCTTTTATCGTAATGTTTTTCTTTTTTATATCCATAACAGCGCCCTGCTAAAAATGTTTTGCAATAATATATCACTATTCCCGAATATGTTAAATAAAAATAAACAGGAATAAACCATATCAATCCTGCGGGTGATTTAAAACAGGAAAAATTATTTTTTAAGAATGGGAAGTAAAGAAAAGCGTTTATATACTTCAGAAAAAAAAGGGCTGCCTGATACCAGACAGCCCTTCCGTTAAAACAAACTTATTTCTTCTTTTTTGCCGCAAAACCTATAATTCCGAACAAGCCTAATCCTAACAACATTAAACTCGTCGGTTCAGGAACCGCAACTAAAGAGAAATTATCAAAATCTGTCGGAGAAACTGGATCCCATGGATCAAGCGCCCATGTTCCAAACCTGACTCTCGCAGTTACTGCATCAAGAGGAGCTATAACCATGCCTGTATCAGCCAGATTATAAATATCCCTCGCCATATTTTCCATATTAATCTGATACTCAGCTGCTGTGCTTCCATTAGACCTTAAGAATTTAAGCCCGATGAACGTGCCCCATGGACTTCCGCCTGTTCCTGCAGGGATATAAGCATATCCCGTAGCCTGATAAGTCTCACCTGCGGCAATTGCTACATCCTGATAATAACCACCATCATTATAGTTTCTTGCGTTCCATGAACCTGACTGTGGATTATCCTGAACTGCGGCGATATTGTCGTTATAGTCCTTTGTCCATCCCGTCAGATGACCAGCTTCCCCGGTTAACTCAAAACTACCATTGGTAAGCAGGTTCGCGCTCGCGTAAGAACTCAGTGAAAAAGCAAGCGCAGCAATTATAATTGCTACTTTTCTCATTCGTTCACCCCCTTGTATTTACTAAATCGAAACGTTTCGATTTATTTAAGTACTTTTTTACCATATTATAACTATTGTGTCAAGTATAATTATTATTTTTCAGACGACAAAATAGTTTGGAATGATATAATATATATGTCGTCACGTGTCGTTGTATCTTGTATGTATCCAGTATGCTTTGATACATAAATTTGCGACACCGGAATGATTTTTATCTTATAATAAATTGGGCTAAAGCACGTTACGCGCTTTAGCCCAATTTCACAGGAGGTGAACTATACTGTTTTATTTTCTTTTTCTTGCCGCAAAACCGATTAAGCCGAGCAGGCCCACACTGAGCATAATCAGACTGCCGGGCTCAGGAACAAGATTTACATCATCGACAAATAAATTACCCGACCACGTTGATGCCCCTCCATCGCCGATATGAACTCCGATTGCCCTGACATCACTCAGGTTGGCAACACCGGCTAAGTTCAACGTTAGTTCATGCCATGTATTCGCTGTTTCAAGATTAATCCAATCCCCCATATAAGTAGTCCATCCGGAACCTGTCTTGATATGCAACCTGGCGCCGATACCATAACCCGAACCACCCACGTTGTGAATAGGGTTTGTGTCAACCTGGACATAACCCTTAACCAATGAATAAGCGCTTAAATCCTGGGGCGTCGCATACATTAAATTCAAAGCTCCGCCGCTGCCATCTGCCTGCAATGCTACCGCGCTTGTGATAACTCCGCCGCCGTTGCCTGTGTGATCCATAGAGCCGGACCAGACGGGGTCAGCTGTGATCCCTGTCCCCCATCCGCTGTCATGCGTCCAACCCTCTGTCCCGGAATCAAAGCTGAAAGCACTGACGCTTGTAGCAATCAACAAGCTTGCTACTACTAACAATAGCTTCTTTAACATGAATTCCTCCTTTTCTATACTTGTATGGTTGACTATCAACTTATTGAATAAAAAAAAGATTTGTCAATACTTACCTTATTTTTTCCCGTTTGTCAAGCATCTACAGTAAATTAAATATATTTTTCGAGCAAAGGAAAGGCATCTTTTATAAAATTATTAAGTATTTTATATGCTTCTTCTTCGTCATCCTGGCGTATTATCGTCGCAACTCTTATCAACGCTCCTTTACTCTTTCTTTCTTTAATCTGGTCAAGGATAAAGAAAAACTGCTGTCTGTAATAACTCGACATCATTCTGTCTCCCGCCATATACCAATATAGAACAAGCTGTTTTGACTGCTCCACCTGAAAGATTATCCTGTTAACTTCCAATTCCCTCTTTCCGTTAATATAAACCGTGTCTTTTATCTTTGACAGCAATTCAGTCTGCCCGCTGCCGAGGTAACAGTTTTCAGGAGGATGAAAACTCAACCTGTTATCTTCCCCGTAGACAACCGAAAACAAAACTCTCTGATTTTCGCCATTGGCAAACTCCATCATCAGTATTTTATCCGTACCCAGGATATCAATGACATTCTGCTCCGGCGGTTCTTTTTTTCCTGTCCAATCACCGATTTTAAGGGGGAAGTCCATAATTTTCACATCCGTAGGCGGAAGCGGTTTTCTGGAGCCTAAAAATAAAACACCCGCCGCGAAAAATACCAGGGCGATTATAAGAATTATGTATTTTGAGTTTGTTTTTTCCATGACAGAATATTCTCCACAATCTTTAACCCTAAAAACGCAAAAACAAAAACAAGCAATCCGGAGAAATCATGAAACCAGCCGGTCGCCGTTTCGGAACCCCATCCCCTGGCAACCCAAAGCAATAAAACCACACGTATTATATTTGATAAAAGCGCAAGAGGAATCGAAGAAACAAAAAGTATCATCTTTCTTGTGTTCGTAAGATTTACTAAATACGCATATAAGGAACCCAACGCCGTAAGCGAAATCAGGCTTCTCAGACCGCTGCAAGGGCTTCCTATCATTAAAGATGTGTTCTGCAGAATGACCTCGCTGCCTTTTCTTTCAGCCTGAATTCCCAATACATTAATTACATAAGTAGCTATCTGCGCAACAAATATTTTCAACTTAAAACTTATATTATCAATAATCAGTATAGGTAGAGGTATCATAAAAATTAAAAAACAAAGGGGAAACCATAATTCCTTAAGCACCCTGAAGCCGAACAGATAAACAATTAAACCGGCAAGCGCAAATATTATCGAAAAACCGGATATAAAATAAATCTTCCATGCATAAGATATAATATGAATAAAAAGGCTGATAATTAATATAATCAAACCTGCGGCGGTCGGCTTAACAGAATCGTTGAAAACCTCTCTTTTTCTCCACATCAAAAAAGCGACTATGAAAGGAACAATAAAACCGTGTGAATAATAGGAACCGGACCACTGGAACCGTTCATTCATCCACAGGAACGTAGGCCAGTAAATAACACACAGCAATATACCTATAACCAGTATCTTAAATTTATTATCTCTCACAATAAATTTCTCAGTTATGACCGGATTTAAGCGTCTCGATCTTTTCTTCTATTAATTCCCTGGCGCCTATCTGGGGAAATTTTTCAAGCAGTTCCCTCAGGATTTCAGCGCCTTTTTCAGATTCATTCAACTGATTAACATAAATACCGGCCATTGTGTTCAACGATTCGGCGGCAACGGGAGTCCCGGGATAGGAATCGGCAATCTTTCTCAGGTTTTCGAGAACCTCATCCCATTTCTGTTGTTCAATCAGAGCGGCAACTGTGAAATTCTGCGCCGTAAGAGCCGCAAAAGTGTTGGGATGTTCTTCTATTACCTTTGAATAACGGCTTATGGCATCTTTATAAGCATTTTGAGCTTTCTGTTCCAATCCCTTGGTTTTATAATACTGCGCTATATAAAGAGGAACCTGGAATGCCGCATACGTATTGGGATAATCGGAAACTATTTTGTTGTAATTTTCAAGAGCCTTATCCCACTTGTTCTCAAACTCATATATTTTCCCGATAGCGAACAACGCGCCGGCGCATGAATTCTGATCATTGGGGAAATGTTTCAAAACTTTTTCGTATTCCGTCTTTGCCTTTACGGTATCATTCTGCATCGCATAAAGCTGTCCTATTGTAAGCTGCGCTCTCGGGGCAAAGGCCCAGCGGGGAAATTTAAAAACAATCTTCTGATAAGCGACTACAATATTTTCATAGTCCTGCGGCTTTGTGTTTTGCGGGTCTTTAAGCAGTTGGACATACATTTTATTGGCTTTCCAATAAAGTTTTTCCGCCTCGTAATCTCCTCCGCCGCAGCCAATCATGCCAACTGTAACACAGAGCAGAGAAACAGCTACTGCAACAAGGCTTAAATTATTAATTATTTTTTTCATTAGTTTCACTTCTCCGTTTCTTTTGCAAGTATGTAAAGATTTGTAACAGCGCATATTACAAAAAAATCGGTAAACAACACCAAAACAATCCCGAATGCTATTACCCCTACACTTAACTCAGGAACATGTTTAACAAAAAAAGGAATCATATAACCCCTTGCAATAATATAGCCCACCTCCAGTAAGCGCGGCGCCGCGACTAAAATAAGTGACGCGATAAAAACCCGTTTAGATAAACCAAAACTGTTTTTCAGAGACGCGAAATATTTCTTTTTATCTATTATTGCCGCAGGATAAGCATAAACAAGCAGGGCTTCGATTATTATTACCAAAATAAATCCGGAATAAAAGAATATCCTGAGCAATATCAACGTTATAGGTTTGGCTCCAAGGAACTTAACAAGTATAATAGCGGGAACCTTCAAGATTATAAAACTTAACACAAAAAGCGTAGCCCATATGCCTATAAGCGTCAGATAACGCCTGACGGATTTATTGAAACTGCCGGCAGGCCTCGGCAGAACATTACCGGAATTCGCCTGGTAAATAAGATTGACAGCCATTCCGAACATAATTATGCCTACAGTAGCCATAATAAAAATCTGGAAATAATAAAAAAGTTCGGGCAAGACAAGAAAATTCGAAGGATAATGGAGAAACTTTTCACCCTTAAAATTTCTTATGGGAGAAGCAAAAAACAATGACCACGGTTTTCTGGGAAAATAGTATAACACCGCAAGGGTCAACGCATTACAAATCGCCGTGATAAAGAAAGGCAATAATATTACCGGGTATTTACGGGCCATTTTCACAGACATGGACCAAACGGATTTTGAGATATTAAAAGCTTCTTTAATTGACATAATTTGTCTCCCCTGTGGGTTAGTTATTAACCCACCACAATACTTTGGCGGGTAAAGTTACTAATATTGAATTACTTAGTAACCGAATTCCACAATCTTATATAATACCACATATGGTCAATTTTAAAAAATCGTAACACTTTTTTTAGTTATTAAGTTATTTAGTTATTCAGTTAACTCCTCAAATGTAACCACAACAACTCCTTTCAAACTTAATAACTCAGCAACCTAATAACTATTTTTCACTGTTATCTAAAATTGAGAAATCCTGATTTCCTTATCCAGTCAATTGTAACAGTTATAACCAATACCAGTGCAATCACGGCAAATATACCCTTAAAACCGGTAAAACTGAGGGAAATCATACCAAAACAGCATGAGAGGAAATACATGGACAAGACAACCTTCCTCTGAGATTTCCTTTCGGTAAGCATATGATGATGTATATGTTCTTTGTCGGCATGAAAAATATGCCTGCCCCGCGCTATCCTTCTTAATATCGCGAGGCTTGTGTCTATTATAGGCAGCCCCAATGCAATTACGGGAATTATAAGCGTTATCAGGGTTTGGGTTTTACTGTATCCGGTAATGGCAATTATTGCGAGAATGAGACCGAGAAACATACTGCCCGTATTACCCATAAATATTTTTGCCGGATTAAAATTATAAGGCAGGAAACCGAAACAACACCCGCAAAGCGCAAGGGATATCACGGCAGCCGTCGTATTGCCCTGTTTTAAAGAAGAAAGGAAAAGGAAAAGACTTATTATCCCTGTAACTCCGCACGCCAGGCCATCAAGCCCGTCAAGAAAATTAATAGCATTAATCACTCCTATTATCCACAAGACCGTAAGGATATAGCCAAAAACACCCAAGGATATCTTATCTCCGAACGGGTTTGTTATTTCCTCAATACAGAAGCCTGAAACAATAAGTATTATCGCGACAAATATCTGGATATAGATTTTAAACTTTGCCTTTAATCCTTTAAGATCGTCAATGATGCCGAGGGAAACTAACACAAAAGACGCAATTATCATCCCCCAAAACTTAGTATAAAAATTTTCAATGGCATTCGGGAAATATATCTCGCAGATCACCAAAGCGGTAAAAAAACCAAATACCATAGCTAATCCGCCCATGGTCGGCATATTTCTCTGGTGCACTTTTCTGTGACCGGGTTTATCATAAATCTTAAAGATGCAGGAAATTTTCATTATAAAGGGGGTAAGCAATACAGCTACGCTTGCCGATATAACAAACATATAAAAAAACACTTTAAAACCCATATCAATCTATATCTCTTGCGGTTTCTGATTTTTCCCATACGTCGGTTTTAAACCCGATTAAAAATCTTAAAAATGCCATAAATGCCGCCACGTTGATTAAACAAAAATAAAAAGGCACGTAAAATATCTTTGTAATCTTATGCTTCTGTCCCAGGACTAAGCCTATCACAGCAAACACATACACAAATAATTGAAAAACAAATAAAATTTCATAGATATTATCGCCAATCAAAAATAGATTTAATATAAATATTGCAATCATAAAAAATGGAGTTAACCATCTTAGAAGTTTGTGACATAAAAACTGCCATGTCCTTATGTATCCCGACCAAAAAATCAGGTCGGGTATCCTAAAAGTCGCTTTCCATCCCTGAACAATAATCCTGACTTTCTGTTTAAACTGATCCTTCATATTTGAACTTACTTTCTCTCTGGCTATAGCCTTGGGCTCATAAATTATTTTATAGCCAGCATTATAGACTCTCATCGGATTAACAAAATCATCGGCAATATCACTATCAATTTCACTATACAACGATCTTCTCATCGCATATATCGAACCATTTGCAACAAGAAGCGACCCCAAAATACTTTCCCTCTCTTTTAAATATTCTTCGTACTTCCAGTAAATATTCTCTCCCGATTCAACAGATGTGCCTTCAGAACATATATATTTAAGCTTGCCGCACACACAACCAATATCATCCTTTTCAAAATGAATTACTAATTCTTTGAGCGCGTTTTTGTCATACAAAGAATTTGCATCTGAAAAAACAAGAATTTCACTCCGCGCCAATTCGACAGCTTTATTCAAAGCGGCAATTTTGCCTTTCCGGGGATTTTGCTCAAAAACTTTTATTAACTTTGAATTGAACCCATTGACAATGTTTATGGTATTATCGGTACAACCATCGAGAACAACTAGAATTTCTATTTTATCTGTCGGGTATTCCATATCCAGAATATTTGAAATTTTTTGCCGTATTACCCTATCTTCGTTGTAAACAGGTACAATAAACGTTATTGCTTTATAATCCAATTCGCCATCCCTAAAATCTTTTCTACTGTTTCTCACAAACGTCAGCATAGCTAACATTAGCGGATATCCCAGATAAGGCAATATAACCAATATAACGAATATCCAGAAAATAAACTGCAGGCTCATAAAATAAATGACTTCCTATTTCAGCCACTCCTGATAACGGGCATTAATTGTGCTTACTATGTTTTCCCACGAATATTTCTTCGCAACATAATCACGACATTTGCGGCCTAATTCGACTATATCATAATCCTTTTTAATGAATTCCTCGATCCCATTGGCAATATCATCCGGAGAATTTCCTTCAAATAGGAACTCATTACCTAATTCCTTCAATATTTCCACAGTTCCCCCTACCGGAGTCCCCAACACACATAGACCGCTTGCCATGGCTTCCAGGGAAACCAAACCAAAACCCTCAAGATGTTCCGTAGGAAGAATAAACAAATCAGATGCCTGATAATATAACGGAAGTTCCTCATTTTTGATTTTACCGGTCAATAATATTTCATCTTCCAGTTTATATTCAGTAATTTCGGAATTTAATTTCTCTTTTAAAAATCCATCTCCTCCTATAACCAGATACATGTCCCCAAAAATAGTTTTCAGCTTTTTGAAAGCAATTATTAAATTTTCTAAACCCATCCTTGCTACAAGCCTCCTTATAGTAAATAGCACAAAAGCTTTCTGAGGTAATTTTAATCTTTCTCTTATATGTCCTTTTTCCTTATTCTCATCAGCAGGCTTAAATGAATATATATCAACTCCGCCAGGTATAATATTTATTTTTGACTCCTCTATATTCTTAAAATGCTTTGTTATTTCATTTTTATTAAATTCACTTAAAACAATTACTTTATCCGCATGTTTTAAATTGATATTCTCAATCGCATGCAGAATCTTTAACATAAAGCCTACCGGAATTATTCTGGAATATTTCTTCTTTTTGCTTTGCAGAAAAACTTCACGGAACATTGAAGCATGGAATGTATATACATTAAGCTTCGCAGGATGCCTTAACATCATGTTATACGGCAAGGCGGGAAGGCAGGAATGGAAATTAATAATATCATAACCCCTTTTCAATAGCTTTTTGTAGCAAAAATAAGCCAATAAGTTATATAAAGGCCTTTTCAAAAAAAGTAATTTTCCTCTTGACACACTCTTATACCTAAAAACCTCTATTCCGTCCATAATTTCTTCTTTTTTGAATTTTAAATCAAAATTCGGGCATATTACCGTAACATTGTTCCCCTTTGCCACCAAACCTTTGCAAAGATTATATACATAAGTATGTATCCCCCCGAAACCATCCGGATAAAAAGAATCTGTGACCATCAGGATATTCATAAAGCTAAATCCTTATAAAGCTTTTCATAATCTTTTATCATGCTATTTATGGAATATTTCCTACTAACATAATTTTTAGCATCGGATCCCATATTTAACCTCTGATTTTTATCGCTAAGCAACCCCAATATTGCATCCGACATTAAATTGACATTCCGAGGTTTAACCAATACACCAACCTTATTGTTCTCAATAATTGAATTAATACCTCCGACATCTGTTGCAATAACAGGTTTGCTGCAAGCCATGGCCTCCAATAGAGATAACCCAAAAGCTTCTTTTTTAGATGGCAACACAAAAATATCAAAAACAGATAACACACATCTTATTTCCCCTATGCTTCCTGTAAAAATAACCCTGTCTGAAAGATTGTTTTTTGAAACCCATCTTTCCAGTTTCTTTTTGATAGGGCCATCCCCTACGATGATAAATTTTACATTCCTGCACTTTCTACAAATTTCTTTTGCCGCTTTCAAAAGATAAATATGACCTTTCTCCGGGCTTATTCTGCCGACTGTCCCTACAACCAGGTCTCTTTCATCAATGCCGATTTTCTTTTTCTCTTTTAAAATATCCGTTTCTCTGCTGAAATTTTCTATATTTATGCCATTTGGTATCACCAACAATGCATTCTCTTCGACTTTGCCTTTTAAGAAATGTGCAAGGGCTTCAGAAACAGCGACTATTTTATCAAAATACCGCAGGATATACCGGTCTAACATTTCGTATAATCTCATTTTAATGCCAATGGAGAGATACCCGTGAACTGTTGAAATCACTTTTGTATTAAGGCCTCTCGCCGCAAAAAGACCTATTAAATTACTTTTATAATCATGACAATGCAATATATCAACATTCTGCTCAATTAATAACTTTTTTATCTTGGAAGCAACACTAAGATCGTATTTGTGTTTTAACCTTACATTTTTAACCGGAATATGATTTCTTTCAGCCTCTTTTTTTAAAGGCAAATCCCCCCGCGCCCTTCTATCAACCAAAGTTACAAGAGTCTGGGTAAACTCATTTTCATTAACAAGCCGGCATATATCCAGTATAACTCTTTCGGCGCCGAAAAGAGCATTGGAACACTGATAGCTGTTTCTAAGATGCAGGATTTTAATTCGGCCATTCTTAAGCACTAGTTTCCCTCTTTTTCTAAAATATCAGCAATTTGAGAAATCATATTCCCGATTTCTTTTCTCCTATTCAGCAATAACAGGTAATCCTTCGTATATTCGGTCAGACTTGGGGTGAGATCAGATACATCACAAAGTTTTTCCGCTTTGGATATTAGCTCCGAGTATTTTCTATTAGTATCACCCTTTTTAAATTCGGCGATTCTTCCATTCAAAATAAACAAGTAGTCGTAGTCCTCAATCCCATCTCTTATTATTTCCCATCTAATTGAATTAACAGGCCCACTCTTTCCCCAGTAAATCAATGAACCTTCTCCGTTACAGTCAGCATAAGAAACAGGATCCTTCCAGATATCTTTTTCCCAATAATTAATGCACCAATATAGTGTCCCCTGAGCTCCGCTTTTGAACATTTGCCAGAATAATATCCTGTTTTCAGCCATGCTATAATCAATTGCCCAAAAGTTCGCATAAGGGCGTCTTGTGCCACATGTTACATACCACCAGACTTCATCCCCTTTTTGCCGGCGTTCTTCCAAAAATTGCTGATCAATTCTATCGGTATGAACAACCCATACATCAACATAACCGGACAAGTCCATATACCCATATTTATTCTTATTATCCGGTTTTGCCGTCGCATAACCAATTGTCACCAATCTTTTAATTTCCGGAGCAAGATCGTTTATTTCCGATAAAGTCTTTTTTAAAACACTGAAATATTTAACATCAGGTTCATCTGCCAGATAAATATACCCTTTTGATAACCACCCTTTTTCTTTGAGATGCCGTTCTGTCACCTGAAGAACTTGTTTTATAAACAGATATTTGCCAGAATCAGCCGGGAGTTCAGACGGTTTTTGGTCCCCGTATGTATAAGGTATGCCGCTCCAAAAAATATTAAATGAATTAATCCCGCCTCGCACATAATATTCCATTTTTTCATCAAAATCTGCAAAGTCCATTTCAGCATTGCCATCAACCTTTTCTATCGATGGGTAAACATAGTTGAGATTACTCACCCTGTGCTCAAGCATATTCTCCCAGTAAACTTCCACCATGTCTTTTAAATCTTTAGTGTCAAGGGCCATATTATATCTTTTGGCTATAAACCCCGGCCATAACGCAAAAGCCGTCCTAAGTGCAGGAGTATCCGGAAGAGAAAAATTCCACACATTCAATTTAACTTCAATATCCTTAAGTATTTTTCCATCAGACTCAACTATAATAGATGCTATATATGTCCCCTTTTTTGCATATTCAGGAACATATACAGTAACCCATAACACAAACCGGGATTTTTTATCAAGATGTATCCTGTTATCAGTTATTTCGATTAAAGGATCAGGCCATTTTCCGGTGTCGCGCGAAAACCTCGTCACATCAATATATTCAACCGAGTAAACTTTAATATTTGAACTTTTGATGATGTTCCCGGAATCAAAAGATAAATCAGATATTACAAATTTAACATCAACGTCTTCGTCACGGGTGTTCTCTAACACCAACTGGAATGACTCGTATTCGTTTTTTGCGGAGAACAACCGTATTTCGGGAAGAGCATCAAAATCAATTCTCGTCTCGGGCCTGATTTTATCCGGACTATTAACAACACCAATTTTTATACCCGAATAACAGATAGTTGAAATAAATAAATTGAATACTATTATTAAGAATGTTTTCTTATTTATCATTTGATAACTCCATTAATACTACCGATATGCCTAACAATATCCAGAATATCAATGCTTCAATATGAGATGAAACCATATTCATCAATGAAAAACCTACAATGCTGATTTCAAAACCTGCTGAAATATTCGAAAGGACTATATCCCCCTTTTTTTCAAGTATAAAACTACTATTTCGAAAATATCTCCAACTGAAGTAAATTAAAAGTATCAGCATCGCTACAGCAGGAAGCCCGCTTTCAGCTGCAACATTCAGATAGAGATTATGCGCATGCAAAAGTAAAAATTTTGTTTTTATACCCGGCGAAGTGATGGCGTTATACACAAATTCTCTTTGGAAAACACCCGGCCCAACTCCTACTAAAGGATGATGAACTATAGTATCCCACGCGACAACCCATGCGTCAAATCGCGACCTAATAGAAGCTTCTCTTGTCTCTGTAATTGTTTGCATCCTGTCCTTATATTCGTCAGGCAAAAAAGGCATGAGAACAAATATGAGGATTGCAAGAATAATAACAGCAATTATCAGAGCAATAAATGCATTTAATCTTCTGAACATAAACCTTTTAACAGCCAGAAAACTGACAAATACCAGCGCAAGCATTCCCGCCCTTGAATATGTAAGAATAATACCTGCAGCTATGAGTGAAAAAAACAGAAAAATAACACCCTTGGCTAGCATTTTTTTACTGCACCTGAAGAGACCTATCAATACAGGAACTAAAAAAACAAGTTCAGCGGCCAGAGTATTAGGATTTTCAGTTAATCCCATTATTCTAACTGAAGTTCCCTCTCTTAAGCCAATACCCATGATATACTGGACGATACCCACTGATGCTGATACAAAACCCAGGATAAATAAAAACCACAAAAGGAATATTAATTGAAACCGCGTTTTCACTATATTAGCAACCGCAAAGTATAAAATCACTGCTTTACTTACAATCTCAATAAATAACGGAAAACTATAATCAAATTCCATAAAAGTTGAAGCGAAAAACAAAAGACTGAATAGCACAATTATTAAATTTTGAGGCGCTTTAACCAATTTAAAATCACGATAAACTATAGTGTGAAATCCCCATATAAATATGACACCGAAAGCAAGATTCCTTGCTATATGGAAATCCTGAAGGGCCGGGAATAAAACAGTAGGATGCAGATATGCTCCCGCTATAAATATAAGTGTGCCTATATATAAGTTAAAGAAAACGGCAATTGAAAAGCAAAACCCGAAAAACAGGAAAGCTGTTATGTACCATGGGAACACCAATAAACCAGCGCTGATGATTAAAAAGAAAATAATGGCAAATATTTTCAGAATTATGGGAAACTCTATCAAAGGCCTTTCTTCATGTAACACATTGGAATATAGATCGTTGTGATCTTCCATATCAACTAATCCTGTATACTTTGAATATTTCGACGATATTCCCGTCCAGACTGAATTTATGTTCGACAGACGGCCTTGCATTAGATTTCAAAGAGGCAAATATCAGTCTATTGTCCATAAGATTTCTTATTGCGGATGCAATCGCTTCAGGGTCTTTGGGCTTTACAAATAATCCATTCTTGTTTTTTTCAATGATTTCCCGCAGTCCTCCTATTTCACTGGCTATAACAGGTTTTCCACATGCTAATGCCTCAAGCGCCCCATAAGATAAACCTTCCATTAAAGAAGGCACAACAACAACATCCATTGCTGATAATACTTGATGCACGTTATCTATAAATTCGGTACAAATTACCTTGTCGGCAACTCCTAACTCGCCTATTTTTTTATGAATATACTCAGCAAAGGGACCTTGTTTAGCTCCGACAAGCAATAATTTCAAACCATCTCGCTTAATTAAGGAAACTGCTTCTATTAAATATTGCAGCCCTTTTTCTTCCCTCGCTTCAGATACGCTTCCAACAACAAAATCACTTTTAAGAAACCCGTATTTATCGCTGATATCCTGCCGCAGTTGATTAGCATCCTGAATCTTATACAGGTTTAAATCGATTCCGTTATATATAACATGAACTATTTTCTCATCCATTCCTTTATCTGAAATATCTTTTCCAACCGACTTAGAAATCGCAATAATGCATTTCGCTTTTTTTGATGCAATTTTGAAAACTATCTTTCTCAAAAAAGGCATCCTGTTGCCGGCAAAATTATGCTGATGCCATATATAACACGGAACCGGGTTAATTAATTGGGCCCAAATTGATGTGAAATTTGCAAAGTCAAAATGTGAATGGATGATATCCGGGCCGAACTTTTTGACAATCCTTGAAAGTTTTATTATATAAACGGGGTCGATGCGGCTTGTGAATTTTAAAACATCAATCTTCCCGCCGTTTTCAGACACCATTGTTTTAAACTGTTCACAGGGTTCTTCGGGAAATATGAGTTTAAATGTTATTCTCCTCTTTCTGCATTCCTTGGTGAAATTAACCATTAAACGCTCAAATGAACCGATCTTGCCGGGAACATAACCTATAAGCCACAGTATTTTTTTTATATTTATCAATTCTTTATTATCCCTTTTCAAATACTAATGCTCTGACCAAAAACCAGTGATTTTTTATTCCGGGAAGACACTTTCTCCTGTCCTTACCCAATAAACAAACTGATAAGATAACCATTTTCACCAAGGAAACAATGATAACAAAAATTTTATAGACATACGCAATCGCAAAACCATACATCTTTTTTAGAATGACATATGCGCTTATATAGGAATGGATTGCAATCCTATAATTTTTCCCGGTGCTTTTTTCTCCAAGATGGACAATATGAGCTTCCGGATAGTAAAACACATCATATCCATTGTCCCTCATCCTTACACATAGTTCAATATCTTCTGCGTACATAAAAAAATCTTCATCAAAAAATCCAGCTTTATTAATAGCTTCTCGATACAACATCATACAACAGCCGGATACACATTCTACTTTACTTGGCTTACTGTAATCAAAATCCGTCGACAGGAGTTCCCTAACATTCTTCTTCTTTGGATATAACACTTTTAATGCTTCGGAATAAAATGTAGGCGGTTTAATCACAGATGTACATATAGATTCATTCCCATCCAATATTTTAGGAGCCGCTATTCCAATTTCAGGCTTTATTTGCATAAATTTCAACATCTTTAACAATGAGTCATCCTGTAAGACAGTATCTGGGTTCAGGCATAATATATATTTACCGGAGCTCAACTTAAAGCCTTGATTATTCGCAGATCCAAAACCTAAGTTCTTTTTATTTTCTATTATTTGGACGAATGGATATTTTTCCTTCAAGCAGGAAATACTTCCGTCTTCTGAATTATTATCCACAACAATAACCTCTGTTGTTGCCTCGTCATAAATATGTCTACAAATAGAATCTATGCAGGTAATTAAATATTCTCCAGCATTCAAGTTGATAATTATCACGGACAGATTTTTCATAGATAAATTCATTAAAATTAATATTATGAATCAGTGAATTATACTGGCTATTATCCTTTTGTCTTCTTTATCCAAGACCTTAAGGAAATAAAGGAAAACCACATAACTTAACATACCGATGAAGGCCAGAAAGAATAAATTAATAAAATTCAAGAAATGAATTACAACGCCCATTATGCCAGCTGCTATGAAGGGCATAATAAAAGTGTTTCTGTAATTCACACATACCTGCATATGCCTGGATACAACAAAAAAACATACCATAACATTGACTATTTCTGCAAATAAGGTAGCTATTGAAGCGCCAATATAACTATAGCGCGGAATGAGATACAAATTTAATAAGATGTTTATAAGGGTACATATTGCCATAATCACACTTGCTTTTAGCTGCATATTAAAGGCATAAAGCACCTGCATGTTTATCGAATTAACAAATATCCAAGGTAAAGTAATAATCAGTATTTTGAGCGCCGATCCTGAATTGTAATATTCTGTAGAATAAAAAAGTTCAATAAACCTGTCTGCAAGGAATAATGTCCCGATAGTAATAGGTATGCTTATAATAAATAAATACTTAACTGATTTCCTCCACCTAAATGACAATAGATCCTGGGACTTTTCAGCATCTCTGGATAAGGAAGGATATATAGCTAAGTTATATGCCCCCGCAATAAAAATTAAAGCGGCTACCAGATTATAGGCTGCGCTATACCATCCGACAACTTGGTCATTTTTTAATAAAGACAGCATTACTATATCAATCTTAAAATAAATTATTGATATCGCGGATATAAGAGCGAAAGAAAATGCGTTTCTTAGCAAACTCTTACACAAACCCATATCAAACTTAAAAGAAAAAGTGTTTAGTCGAAGTCTATAAATAAGCACACTTAATACAAGCCTGAATATTTCAGTGAGCAGAATAAAGAAAACTATTGATACAATTCCCTTTTTAAGGAACACTGCAAGAAGGACAAGAATTACCAAAAGTATCTTTGACGCAAGAAGGCTAAATGCTTTTAATTCAAGCTTCTCATGAGCATTGAAAATACTGCCGAAAGAATCGGCAATTGCCATAATAAATACAATAAACCCCGCAAAGTATAAACAATGATTAACTGACTCTGACTTCCCGATTATCTTTATTACGCCAACAAGCACTATAAAACTGAAAATACCCATTAGAATTTTTAAAAGCAACAAGTTAAAAAGATACAGCCCGGTTTTTTCCATATTCTTAGATATTTCGCGCACGGCAAGAATATCCAAACCAAAAACAGCCAGAACATTAAACAACATGACCACTGTCAACACAAAAGAGTATTCTCCAAAAACATAATCCCCTAAATACCTGGCCAGTACAATTGTTAGAAATAAAGACAAAACTTTATTTATGGATTCTACAATTATCATTACCGCTGAATTTTTAGCTATTTTCTTTATATTATTCATCATGGTTATATTTTTTAATGCAAACAATAAAAAACCAAATATCTTTTTTCAGATTTTGGTTTCATAAAGAAAAAATAATGTATCTTCTCTCATTATAAATGACGATGTATATATTCGGGAATATAATACTCCACTCCGGTCAGAAGACATCCTAAGATATTTGCACCGACTTCCATAAGAATAGATTCGGTCCTCTGAAGTACTTCGCGTCTTACCCTGCCGCTTTGAACTAATAGTATGATTCCATCAACAAGGGGCGCCAGTATTCTCGGGTCCGCGTAAGGTATGACCGCGGGGGTATCCAAAATTATAATATCAAACTGTTTTTTAACCTCTTCAAGAAGGTTTTTCATTCTTTCCGACGCAAATACCTGGGCCGGATTGGAGTAAATTTCTCCGGCAGGTATCATGCTTAAATTATCCACTCCGGTCTCAAGAATCTCCACATTGAACGGAATATCCTCTCTTAATATATCGCTTAAACCCTTTTTAATATTTATTCCCAATAAAGTATTAATGCCCGGGTTTCTGATATTGCAGTCCATTATCAATGTTTTTTTCTTGTAATTCTTTGCGAGAATTATGCTCATATTAAGGGCTGTTATCGACTTTCCCTCCCCTTCCCTTGAACTTGTTAAAGCAATCGTTTTGAGCTGCTTACCGGGCTCTTCCTGAATTGACAATATCTGCATCAACAGAGCCCTGTAGTCCTCAAGTATCTTGCCGTTATCCTCATAATAAGCGACAATTCTGGGATCAACCTGCTTTCCTCTTTTTAGGTTGGTTTTATCTATGCCGGAAGTTTCTATCGATTTCTTATATTCAACAGGAACAGGAGAATCGGATTTCAAAGGGATTATTCCTTTCCCAAAGGTGTCCTTCTTTTTTTCTGCGGCTCTTTTTAAGGCGTCCCCGATATTATCCATTATTCTATACTCACTTTTATAATTCCGGCTCGGTTTCTTTCTCAAGAGTTGCTTTTCTTATCATCTCATTCGTTTTTTCATCCTGAACACAGGAATTTATAATACCCGATATCAACAATAAGAATATCAGCACAATAAATAAAACTACGAATTTCTTTTTTTTCTGTATCTTTAAATCCGTTTCCTTCCTGCTTTTTATATTTGAAATAGACCCCAGCACAGAAAGATCGGTGCACTTCTTCAAATCTTCAACACCGAGAAAAGTATGGTCTGTAAATTCTACAAGAAAAACACACCCGAAACCTGCCACAGAACCTATGATAAATGCGACAATGGAAATCAAAAGTTTTTGCGGTTTGGACGGCTCAAGAGGAAGCCTCGCCTTTTCGATTATTTCATATCTTGTTCCTTTTTTCTGAACTTCCTGGGCGGTAAGTTTATTTTCTTCCGCTTTAACACGCAGCATTTCATAGATTTTCTTATTAACTTCGAAATCCCTTATGAGTTTTACATATTGCAACTGCTGTTCATTAAGGTTTCTGATTTTACCTTCGTATTCACCGACAAGCATCCTGACGTCTTTTTCTCTTTTTTCCAGTTTAGAAAGGTCTTTTTTCGCATCTTTAAGTTTCTGTTCCAGTCCCTGGTAGAAGAGCGGCGCAGTTACAGCTGTTTCCCCATCAACCATTTTCTCCGTTTCAATTCTGAGCCTCTCGCTTACACTTTCTATTTCGATCTGTATATTAAGTATATCTTCCGAATCAGGTTCTTCCGTATTCAAATAATCCAACTTTAACTGCAATTCCTGTAACCTCTCATTCAGGCTTTTAACTATGGGATTCAGCACCAGCATTTCGGTTGTTATAATAACAGGTTCCCTGCCCATTATCTGGTCATCAAGGAGTTGTCTATCCATTTCCGCTTCACGCACAGACATTTCAAGCTGTGTAAGCTGGGTCTGGTAATTGATAAGCATTTTAATGTTATAATCTTCCTGTTCGCCGGGAAGCTGGAGGGGATATTTTTCCTTATATTCATATAATTCCTGCTCTACCTGCGCTAATTTCTTTCTATACTCTTCCGCCTCTGTCTGGGCAAATCCTACCCCTTCTTCAGCCCTCTCCCTTTTTCTCCTTGCTGTTTCTTCAACAAAAATTTTCAGTAAAGTATTTATCAGTTTTTGGGACATACCGGGATCTTTATCTTCATAAGATATTTGGAACACCTCCGGAGCAAGAAGTTTCACTTCGGTATGTTTCTGTATCCGCTTGATTGTTTTTTCAAGTTGTTTCTGGCTTTTTATTTCTTTGTCTAATCCTAATTCTCCAATAAGTTTAAAAAGATTTTGATAGCTTAAAATTTTAAATGTTAGTGTTTTTATCTGCTGAGGAAGAGTTTCTTCTTTTTGCTGTTGGGGAAAACGTTGTTCTTCCGCCAAAGGATTGACTATATTCTCCTCTTCGGCAAGCATGATAACGATTGATTCATAATACCGTGGAAGAAAAAAACTACCTATCATCGAAGTGAGAAACACTATAAGAAAAGGTATCAGAAAAAAATTCTTTCTCCGGAATATTATCTGCAGATAGTCCCTCAAAGAAACAATGTTTTTCTCTTTATTTAGCGTTTCGGTCAGACCGGACATCATTTACTCTCCAGACGGCTCAGGTTCTAGGGACAGATTAGCATCTGCTTTTATTGAATTATTCTCCACTTTGCCGCTTTCTATGCCCGGCTCGGAAAAATCAGTCTCGTTATACTGCTCGAGTAAAATTCTGCTCTTTGCATCGGGAATCAGGTCTTCTTCCTCATAAGGAGATTTTCCCATTTTGATTTTCATCAGGCGCTCGAATTCAACCTTTTTATCGAATTCCTCACCTCTTTCATTGAAATTATCCCAGCTCTGCTTAGAGATCTTAGTCCTCTTATTATCAGTCAGGATATGGGGGGTGATAAAGATAATCAGTTCGCTTTTCTTTTCAGTTTCGACATTTTTCCTGAACAGGAGCCCTAACAGGGGTATATCCCCTAACAACGGGACTTTGTCGATTTCTGTCGAGGATTCAGAGTCGATTAGTCCTCCAAGTATGGCGGTTTCACCATCTTTAACCATCATAGTCGTATCAGCTTCCGTAAGAATCACCTGTACCGCAGAATCGTTTAATACTCTCTGCCCTTTGCTGACTTCCGGATGGATTTTCATTGTTATATAATTATCTTCCCCTATTCTGGGCGTAACCTCCAGCTTTATACCCACATCAACATATTTTATCTCTTCAACAAGCAGTTTTGTCACCGGATCGGTTACGGCAACTTTGTAAGGCTCGCTGCTTCCTACAAGAATTCTGGCTTCTTCTCCATCCAGCACAACCACTCTCGGAGCCGAAAGGACATCGGCGAATTTAGTTGTTTTTAAGGCTTCAATCGTGGCGGCATATTCCCCGGCAGTTAGTGACCCCAATGTAAATATTCCCCCGGCTCCGCCGGTAGTAGCCGCAACCGTTAATTTAGTGGCAAGGTCAACAAACTTATTACCCTCTTTACCGCCGGTCTTTATCTCCCAATCCATACCCAAAGCCATATTGTCATCCAGCTGGATTTTAACCATCTGCGACTCAATAAGGACCTGCTTGGGCTGAAAATCCCAGCCTTTGATTAATTCATCCACGTGTTTTAAGACAACAAGCGTGGCTTTGATAACAATCGCGTTATTTTTCTCATCTACAAAGATTTCGCCTTTTTCTTTTGGAATCACCTGCAGCAGCTTTGTCTGGATATCGTCAACATCGGCATAAAGGATGTTATATCTTCTTACCTCAACAGGCTGGTCTAACGCAATTATCGCTTCTCCTATTTCAGCGACTTTATCGGGAGTGTCATTAATAATTATCTGGTTATTTTTAGGATTTAATTCTATTTTACCTCTCGCGCTTTTCATTGAGAGGATAACTCTTTTTAAATCCATCACATCCGCATTTTGAAGAGTGAATACTTTTGTCTGTTTTTTCGCGAATCTTTCTTCGTGCTGCAGGTCCTGATATGACATGACATTGATTATTCCGTCTTCAATACTATAATTATAGTTGTTGAGTTTAAGGATAGAATCAAGCGCCTGTTCAATCGTGACGCTTTCAAGTTTAACAGTGATCACCCCTGTAACATTCCTGCTGATAACGATGTTATAATTCTGCTGCTGCGCCAGCATCTTAAGCACTGTCTGGATATCCTGATTGACTACATCCAGGTTTATCAGGTTCTCTTCCGAAAAAACATTTGTGAATGGCAGACACCCGATAGTTAACGTTATCAAGATTAAAACCAATATATTTTTTTTCATCAGAAGCCTTTCATTTTTCATAAAAACACTTCCTGTATGTATTTTTTACATACATTTTCTCTAATCTATTTTCCTAATAACGAAATACATACCACATTTGATTATAGTCGGTTATTATAGCACAGAAAACAGTTTTTTTGTAAAAAAACTTTTTATGCCCCCTTTTGCTATAATATACCCATCCCTTGACAAATTTGAACATGTAATGTATATTACAGCACAGCCTCAAGGAAAACGATTGCCTTAAATATGTTGAATCGGCGTATTATTTTTTTTAATCTTTGGGAAAACGTTTTCCCTAGGCAAAATAAAGGAGGTGTTTCGATGAAACACACGTATTTAAGCCTGACTGCGGTACTACTTCTGGTATTGACCGCAAACACCCCCGTTTCAGCTAATTTATTAGCCGATTCGGGCTTTGATTCAATGGCCGTACAGGAAATTAAATGGGATACAACACCCTGGTGGGGCGGTGGCGGTGGCGGCACTGCATCAGGCGGCGGCTCATGGGTTACAGACAGCAATTCTAAAAGCGCTCCCCATTCTGCAACGCTTTTCCTGTATGGCAGCAACTGGGCATATTCAATGATTGCGCAAACGATAGAAAGCGGGATTAATCCCGGGACACAATACGCGGCTTCGGCATTTTTCAACAGGCAGTCGGATATTACCCCGGGTGGAGCATTGTTTAAAATTGAATGGCTTAATGCCGGCGGCGGGGTAATAAAAACAGATGAAGGGGCTTCACTTTTCAATAACACTTACACAGCCGGCTTATGGCATTCTCTTTCGGACATATTCACAGCTCCGACAGATACCGTGGGCGCAAAATATGAAATCGTATTCAGCAAAACAGGGGCAGGGGATCCGAACGATATATGGGTTGACGACGCCTCTTTTGATGTCGTGCCCGAACCGACAAGCATAGTCCTTTTAGGACTTGGCCTTGTTGGACTAATTTCAATAACACGCAGAAAGAGATGACCACGCTCTTTCCCCCAAAAGCCGCTATTTCTAAATGAAATAGCGGCTTTTTTCATTCTTCAACATTAATTCATTGATTTAAATTCCAAAACAATTTATCATTTCAAACTAAAAATATTTTCAAATTGAAGGGAGTTCCTATGCCAGCGCGAAAAGACATAAAAAAAATTATGATAATCGGTTCAGGCCCCATTATTATCGGACAAGCCTGCGAATTCGATTATTCAGGGACTCAGGCCTGCAAAGCATTAAAAAAACTCGGTTATAATATTGTGCTGGTTAACTCCAACCCCGCTACGATAATGACAGATCCCGGTCTTGCTGACGCCACATATATAGAACCACTTGACGCAAAAACTATGGAGAAGATCATAGAGAAGGAACGTCCTGATGCCCTGCTTCCCAACCTCGGAGGCCAGTCAGGATTGAATTTAAGCTCTGAACTCGCGTCTATGGGAATACTTGAGAAATACGGCGTAAAAGTAATAGGAGTCAACGTAGACGCAATAAAGAAAGGCGAAGACAGGACGGCTTTCAAAGAAACGATGAACAAATTAGGCATAGATATGCCGAAAAGCCAGGCCGTTTACAGCGTCGAAGAGGCGGAAAAGGCGGCAGGCAAACTCGGATACCCCGTTGTGGTAAGGCCCGCTTACACTCTTGGAGGCACCGGAGGAGGTCTCGTATATAACCTCGAAGAACTTCAGGCCGTAGCCAGCAGAGGGATTTCCGCCAGTTTGGTAGGACAGGTTCTTATCGAAGAATCCGTTTTAGGCTGGGAAGAATTGGAACTTGAAGTCGTAAGAGATTCAAAAAACCAGATGATAACCGTTTGCTTTATCGAAAACGTCGACGCCATGGGCGTCCATACCGGAGATTCTTACTGCACAGCCCCGATGCTTACAATATCACAGGAACTTCAGCAGAAACTTCAAAAATACTCTTATGACATTGTCGAAGCAATCCAGGTTATAGGAGGAACAAATATACAGTTCGCGCACGACCCGCAAACAGGGCGGGTTGTTGTAATAGAGATAAATCCGAGAACTTCCAGGTCATCGGCTCTCGCATCCAAGGCGACCGGATTCCCTATCGCATTAATATCTTCAATGCTTGCGGCAGGCATGACTCTTGATGAAATACCCTACTGGAAAGAAGGAACCCTCGATAAATATAAGCCTTACGGTGAATATGTTGTAGTCAAGTTTGCGCGCTGGGCTTTTGAAAAATTTAAAAATTCCCAGGACAAGCTCGGAACTCAGATGAAAGCAGTCGGAGAGGTTATGAGCATAGGCAAAAATTACAAGGAGGCCTTCCAGAAATCGATACGATCCCTTGAAATTAACCGGTACGGTCTGGGTTTCGCAAAAGATTTCAATAAAAAAAGTCTCGATGATTTAATGGCTCTTCTCAAAGAACCTTCCAGTGAACGTCAGTTTATCATGTACGAAGCGCTGAGGAAAGGGGCTGATATCAATGAATTATTCAATAAAACCCATATTAAACCATGGTTTTTAAGACAGATGAAAGAACTTGTGGAGCTTGAGAATGAAATCCTTAAATACAGGGACAAAAAACTGCCCGATGAATTGTTAATAAAGGCAAAAAAAGACGGGTTTGCCGACAGGTACCTTTCAAAAATATTATCTGTTACGGAGGAAAAAATCAGAAATCAGCGCCTGTCATTGAATATTACCGAAACGTGGGAACCTGTTCCTGTAAGCGGTGTGGAAAACGCCGCCTACTACTTCTCGACATATAACAATAAAACCGATAAAGTCAAAACAACATCCAATAAAAAAGTTATGGTTCTCGGCGGAGGGCCTAACCGTATCGGACAGGGAATAGAATTCGATTATTGCTGTGTTCATGCCGCTTTCACATTGAAGGAAGAAGGATATGAAACTATCATGGTTAACTGTAATCCGGAAACAGTTTCCACCGATTACGATACATCAGACAAGCTCTATTTCGAACCCCTTACGGTTGAAGATGTCCTGAGTATTTACAGGAAGGAAAACCCGATCGGGGCAATTGTCCAATTCGGAGGACAAACTCCCCTGAATTTAGCAAATGAACTGGAAAAAGCAGGGGTTAAGATACTGGGAACAACTCCTGAAACCATAGACCTCGCCGAAGACCGCGACCGCTTTGGAAAAATGATGACCAAACTTAATATTCCAATGCCCGAATCCGGAATGGCAAGCACACTGGAAGAAGCATTTGTCGTCGCTAAACGAATCGGATACCCTCTTATGGTCAGGCCATCATATGTGTTGGGCGGGCGCGGAATGGAAATAGTCCATGATGAACAGATGCTGAAAGAATATGTCACCGCGGCCGTAGATGTAACGCCCGAAAGGCCGATACTTATTGATAAATTCCTGGAAAATGCCGTAGAGGCCGAGGCAGACGCGATCTCGGACGGCGCCGATACATTTATTCCCGCCATTATGGAACATATCGAGCAAGCCGGAATACATTCCGGAGACTCGGCGTGTGTCATCCCTCCGGTCAGCATTTCGGAAAAAAGCCTGAAAACCATATGTGAATATACGAAAAAAATAGCCAAAGAATTGAATGTAGTCGGCTTGATGAACATGCAATATGCAATCGCAAATGATATAGTATATGTCCTGGAAGCTAATCCGAGAGCTTCAAGAACTGTCCCGCTCGTTTCAAAGGTTTGTAATATTTCAATGGCAAGAATCGCGACTCAGTTAATGCTTGGCAAAAAACTTTCGGGGCTTAACCTGAAAAACATGAAAATACCTCATTTCGGCGTAAAAGAAGCCGTGCTTCCCTTCTCTATGTTTCAGGAAGTGGATCCTGTACTCGGCCCGGAAATGCGTTCAACCGGTGAAGTGCTCGGAATGGCAGACTCTTTCGGTTTAGCTTATTTTAAAGCACAGGAAGCCGCAAAACCAGAGCTTCCTGTAGAAGGAACTGTTCTCATAACTCTATCCGACAAAGAGCGTAAAGGCGCACTGGAGATAGCCAGACAGTTTAAGAAACTTGAATTTAAAATATTTGCGACATCAGGAACACACGCGTATCTGAAAGATAACGGAATAGAAACAGAGCAAATAAAAAAGCTGCATGAGGGAAGGCCCAATATAGTCGACGCTATAAAAAACAAGGAAATTCATCTGATAATCAACACCCCCATAGGCCATATCAGTAAACACGACGACTCTTATATCAGGAAAGCGGCAATAAAATATAAAATTCCGTATATAACAACTGTACCTGCCGCTCTGGCGGCCGTAAAAGGCATAGCAGAATCAGGAAAGGGAAAATTCAAAGTTAAATCTCTCCAGGAATATCACAGAGACATTAAATAAATGCTTTCAACTATTTCCAATAAATATGCCGAAATCACAGCCAACGACTTCGGCGCGGAACTGATCAGTTTCAAATTATTATCCTGCAATATCGAATTTATGTGGGATGTAGATGAAAAAATATGGGGAAGGCATTCTCCCGTACTTTTCCCCATCGTAGGCAAACTAAAAGACGGCATTTATAAATTCAACGGGAATTCTTACAATTTAAATCAACACGGTTTCGCGAGGGATTCAAGGTTCAAAATCTCCGAAAAAGGAAAAAAATTCATTGCATACGAGCTGCAATATGACACCGATACCTTAAATGTATTTCCTTTCATGTTCAAACTTGCCATAACGTACATTCTCGAAGAAAACAGCCTGATCATCAGTTATAAAATACAGAATATTGATTCAAAAACCATGTGGTTTTCCATAGGCGCTCATCCCGGTTTAAGGTGCCCGTTTTCCCGGCATGAAAAATTCACGGATTATTATATCGAATTCGAAAAAAAAGAATATGCCGCCAGATATTTTCTTGAAAACGGCCTGCTGTCGGACAAAAAAGAACTTATTCTTGATAATACAAAAATATTACAATTAGACCCTGCTATTTTCCGGGATGACGCAATTATCCTGAAAACTTTAAAATCAAAATCCTTATCATTAAAATCCATGACTTCCCGTCATAAAATAACAATGGACCTGGGAAATTTCCCGTACATGGGATTATGGATGAAGCCCGAATTCCCTCTGTTCATATGCATTGAACCATGGTTCGGGCTTGCCGACAAATATAACTGCTCAGGACGGCTGCAGGATAAAGAGGGAATCCTCTCCCTCGAGCCGGCTAAATCATTTGAATGTTCTTATAGGATTATTATAGAATAGCGGCAGGCTCATTATTCTTGATATGGAAAATACAACCCCATTAAAACATAATCTGAAACTCGAAAAGGCTTTGACTTTTTCGCTGGTCAGCTCTTACGCCGGAACCGCAATAAATATTTATGCTATTTATTTCATCTTCCTTCATCTGAACGAATATTCCGTTTCAGGATTTCTTACCGCTACTCTGCTCAGCGTTTTAGTCACCATTTATTCAATTGCGTTTGCTTTATATTGCGGACTGTTCAAACTGCTGATAAGCATACTGAATAAAATAAAAGATTCGTGGCTTATAACGGTTATCATGCCTCTCGTCACATTCTGTTACAGTTCAGCCTTCGTTTACCTCTTGTGGCTTATCTTCAGACAACAGGGCACAGGGAAATAATTATCTGTCAAAATTCCGCTTTACCGGATACATCCCGCATGAAAAATCCTTGCCTTCAGGACAATATCCCAGTGTTTTACATTTCGGCCCCGCCCCGGAAAAAATTTCCGGCATCTTTTTAGCGCATATCTTCAACATATTCCATGCAAGCTGCCTTATTTCCCACTGGGCCCTCGCGCAGCAACGCTGCTTAAAAAAATGAATGAGTTCCCTGCAGTTCATAGTAATAACTATTTTGGTCTCCGCTCCCTGGGGCAGGATAAACCTCGCATCCTGGTTGGCGGACTCTCCCTTTACGCCCTTTCTTTCGAGTATCCGGATCAGCCTGCCGTAACACCC
>DJVC01000008.1 GCA_002440765.1 bacterium UBP3_UBA6266
CGACCTATGACAAATCTGTCATAACTGACCGACGATACAGAAGCAGTAACAGCTTTAGAAGAAATAACAGCTGTAACAGCTGTAGCCTTGTGGATAACCTTTACTTTAAGGATTTTCTTAATGTGATAAATATTTTGCATTTCAAACCCCACGGATCGGTAATGACCAAAAAAGACAAAACCCTGATTAAAGAAGGAGTGCAAGCCTTTTGCGCAATAATGAAAAACCATGGGTGGTGTCTACAAGAATGTGACAACCCTGATTTTTGTATTAAATACTTGGGCGAAGCAGTAAATAAAGCTGAACTTAAGGCAGGAAAGATAAAATATAAAGGGTCCTACTTAAAGAAAGTCTTTGGAGAAATTGTTCGGGATAGAAGTGATAGTCTGTGTTCTCAGTATAAAAGAGAATTAATGAAAAGGGGGAAGATTTGAAAAAGACCAGGTTAGCAGACGGAGGGGAACAGTTTCCGGTGAATATAGGGAATTGCAGGTCGCAGAAATATTTATCGACGACAAAAGCAGTATTTCTCGGGAAGAAAAATAGTAAAACTGATCGGGTGTTTGTGTCTGATAATCAGGGGAATTGCGTCGTTATTGAAGTAAGCCCCGGCGCTTACAGAGAGTACGCTGTAAACAGGGGAATGATAGTCGGAATGTTTTTGAAGGTGGACGTGGCACTGTTGGAGGAACTGTCAAGTAATTTAAAGCTGACTCCTGCCGGCCATATTTTCTTTTTATGAAAATAATACCACTATATCTTGTGTTTTGGGGGTGTTTTTGAAAATCATAACAAATGCGAAAAATGAAAATATGACAGAACTCTTTAGTATAGCGAGAGTTACAAAGACTTTCCCAAGTTTACATACACTGTTATTATCGGACGTTACAAGTTGCCCCGGCGCTGTTATGGTTTATGACATAATGGGGGTATTTTGGGTCAAAAGGACCATTTATTCCTGGGTAAAAAGGGCCCACAGGCTATTTTCACGCGAGTTAATCAATAGGGCAAGGGATGCATTCCAGAACGTAATGGATGAGGCTAATTTTTACCCCCCCCCCNNAGCCCAAGTTGCCCCCGGGGGTACCCTCTATATTACCCTATATGCGTGTGAAATCTTGAAAAAAAATTTTAAAAAAATTTTTAGAAAAATAGGGAGGGGTGATTGTGAATAAAATTGAAAAAAATCGGTATTTCTACTGGAAGTATGGAATATATATCTGGATTTTTATCGCAATAGTTTTTGACTATCGGTTCATTGATTTGGACGAGTTGTTAAGTTGATGAGGAGGGAGCGGTAGAGATGAAATTATTAAAACTTAATCATAAGCAGCTTTTACATCACACCCGTAACATGAGGAGATTTTTTCCGGCAGAGCAGGTGGGAAACGGATTGGGTAAGGACGCCAAATCTATCCACTTGCTCATGGATAGTGGCCGCATGCCTATGCGCAGATTACCCAGCATTCGTGTGATGCGTGTTATTGCTCGTTTTGTGTTGCTGAAATGGATGCTTGACCCGGATAACTGGCTTTACTTTAAACCAATTCGGGTTGGTAGCTTTTACAGAAAAAGAAAGAGGGGCTATGGTGATTATGATTATGCATTCTGGGAAAATGCTCGGGTAGTTGTATTGAAGGCTTATCTCAGATGGAAGAACGCATGGCTTACGCCGAGACAAGTTGCTCATATACTTCAGGTTGAAGCCGCCGGGACCAGATATATTAATAACGCGATTAGAAATGGCACGTTAAAAGCAAAACGATGGGGTAATTGGTGGATCAAGAAAAGTGATTTACCATCCAAGGGAAAGACACTCAATTTTAGAGGTGACATTATCCAAAGGGGAAGAAGAAGAGAAGTGTCTATGAAGAATACAGTGAAGAGATAATGCAGGCGGGGGAATAGATGTCCCCCGCCGATCCGCAGAATAAGCCTGTGGACCACAGCTAAGCTGCTGCATGTGTGGATAAAAACATTAGAGCAAAGCGGCAGCTGATTGTAAAGGAGGTTTTACATGAAGAGTCCGTTGGCATATGTAGGCGGCAAAAGCATTTTATCGAGGGAAATAGTGAAGATGATACCCGAGCATAAAACCTATTGCGAAGCATTTGCCGGCGCCGGCTGGGTATTTTTCCGGAAGGAGCCGTCCAGCACAGAGGTTTTAAATGACTTGGACAGTGATCTAATTTCTTTTTACAGGGTGCTTCAGAACCACCTGGAAGAGTTTTTAAAGCAGTTTAAGTGGCTTTTGACTTCGAGAGAGGTGTTTGATGACTGGAAAAACCAGATTGAGGGCCGCGGCTTAACAGATATCCAGAAAGCGGCAAGGTATTTTTATCTTCAGAGACTATGTTTCGGCGGCCGGGTAAAAAACAGGTCTTTTGGAGTTGTGATTGAGGACACGCCCAGGATAAACCTTTTAAGGATCGAAGAGGAGCTATCTCACGTACATCTGCGGCTTGTGGGGGTAACAATAGAAAATCTCAACTGGAAAGAGTTTATCTCGCGATATGACCGTCCGGAAACATTTTTTTACCTGGATCCGCCGTATTACCTGAAGCCCTGTTATAAGTATAATTTTGACGGGATTAACAGTTTTGTCGAGCTCAAAGATGTTCTGTTGGGGATTAAGGGAAAATTCATTTTGAGCCTGAACGATCACCCGGAAATAAGAAGTGTTTTTAAAGATTTTAAGATCCGGCCGGTAAAGCTGAACTATTCCGTATCAAAAGAGAAAGTTACGCAGGGCGAGGAGCTGATAATAAGTAATTTTCAAGAAGAAAAAGGAAAAGAGCTTTTCGATTTAGAGGATTTAAAAGATGAAGGGACCGAAGACGCATAAATCAGCTAATTGGTGTTTATATAAGGTTTTTATTTATAAGACACCGGTGCTTGTGGACACTTACCGCTATAAAGCGGACGCGAACAAAGACAGGGAATATTTAACTCAAGTGACAGGGAAATACTATGAGGTTCTTCCCAAGGGGAAAAAGTGTGCTTGTCTGGATTTGAGGATAAGAGAAAGGAGTTGAAATGAAGTGTTTTCATCACAATGATTTGGATGGTTGGTGCGCCGGAGCGATAGTGTTTCACGCATCGGGAAAAAAATGCGACATGATAGAGATGGATTACAAGGACAGGTTTCCCCTGGAAGTTGTGGCGCTCGGGGAAAAGGTTGTAATCGTTGATTTTTCAATTAAACCGGCAGTTATGAAAAAACTGTTGGAAAGGACCAAGGATATACTCTGGTTGGACCATCATAAAACCGCCATGGAATACGAGAAAAAATACGGCGCGGGAATACCCGGTATCCGGAGCAACGATTATTCCGGATGCGAGCTGGCGTGGATGGTTTTATATGAGGGCAAGCCCATGCCCAGGGCGGTAGAGCTTATAGGCGATATGGACCGGTGGGCGTGGAAATTTAACAAGGAAACATCCCATTTTATCGAGGGCTCCTGGCTGCACGATATGCGGCCCGTTTCTGTCATATGGGAGGCCTTATTAGGTGACGATAAAAAGGTGCTTAAGGATACAATAGAGCGCGGACAAGTGTGTGTATGGTACCGGCAATCTATTTGCCGAGAATATGTTAGGAAATACGGTTTTGAGACGGAATTTGAGGGCTATAAGTGTGTTGCCTTGGGGTTGTATATGTTCGGCAGCTTGGTATTCGGCAGCCTTATAGATGAATATGATATCTGTCTTTCATTTGAGTTTGTGGGTGATGAATGGTTGGTGGGATTGTATTCAAAAAAAGTCGATGTTTCTGTGATAGCGAGAAAATACGGGGGGGGCGGGCATAAGGGCGCCGCGGGGTTTATATGCAATGAGCTGCCATTCAGAAAACGATAAAGGAACCGTTTATTGTATTTGTGGAGAAGTTATTGTGGGGCCCACAGGGGGGATGCTGATTTCTCCGGATTACAAGAAGATTAAATGCCCGGCGTGCGGGTACGTTGGGGATGCGGATGAAATTTTGTCCGCGAGGATCCCCGAAAAACATATAACGCTGAAATAAGAAAGGAGTCATAGGATGGATGAGGGAAAATTGATTTGCGGGTTTTGCGGGGAAGAGATTAACAGAAACTCGGATGCTGTTTTCCACGAGAAAGAGAAGGGCGAAGATTTTCATAATGAGTGCCGCAATTTCCTTGAGATTATAAAGGAAAATCCGGAAAGAGTTTTTAAAGCGCTTGCAAAGCTACATCCGGGCTACTTGATGGGCAAAGGGGAAAAAAAATGTTAACAGCTTGGCGGAAAAAGAGGGAAGAAAAGAGAAAGCGGGATTTAGCGGTTTTATCCGCTCTGCCCGAGAGATTACTGCGCGGAATAATTGTTTTAGAGAAGTGGAAGCAGGTAGAAGTTGAATATTATGACACCGATATGAAAAGAGTCCGGACCCGGGATTTTTATCTTCCCGAGTTGGCGGTAGTGAGGGAAGGAAAAGTGGCTTTCAGGATAAACTGCATTAAAACCATGGAAGACGGGTTTAAAAAAATACGAAAACTTATAGGAAAAGATATAAGGGAAGGAGACGTGGCGGCAAAATGACGGCTGAAGATGAGGTAAAAAAGATACTGGTTGAAAAATTCGGATTAAGAGAAGATGAAATTTTCCCTGAGTCTGATTTCTCCAATGATTTATTTTTCAGAGAAGAGGATATAGATGACCTTGTTGATTGTCTGGAAGAATATTTGGAGCGGCAAATTGGCAGAGAAGATATTGCCACAGTCAGGGATTTGGTGGAGAGAATAGAAGACAATGGGTAATCCGGTAGAAGATATGCTTGCCAAGATCCGCAATGAGAAAAGCCGGAGAGAAAATCAGGATGTTTCCGAGCAGGCGGAAAAAGAAAAATGCGCAAATGGTTGCGAATATTTTTTGAGCGAATACGGGTTTATTGAGGATGTTAACCCTGAAAAAGAAAGCGCAGGACATATAAGGTTTAATCTTTGGGATTGCCAGAAAGATTTTATCCGCAAACTGTTAGGTAATATTTTTAATATTATTTTGAAAGCCAGGCAATTGGGAATATCCTGGACAGCCGCAGGAGTTGCCGTGTGGATGGCTATTTTTAAAGCACATACAAAAATACTTATTATTTCAATCGGAGAAAGAGAGGCGATGGCGTTCCTCGACAAGGTGAAGTATATTTTTGATAATCTGCCCGATTGGATGAAACCGCCGGTTTTGAAGAGGACAGAAACAATACTACATTTTGGAAAAGAAGAAAGAGATAAACAGGGAAATATAAAAATAACCGGGCTGAACAGTTGGATAAGGAGTATCCCATCAGGAAAACAGGCGGGGAGATCAGAGGCGGTCAGTTTACTTATTTTGGATGAAGCGGCATTTATTGAGTATATAAAGGAAATTTGGCGGGCTGCGGGTGAAACCATTGCGACCTCTTTAGGGCGCGTAGTTTGGATATCGACCGGAAACGGCGTCGGTAATTTATTCCACCGGTTTTTCATTAAAGCTATAAACAAAGTTATCGGCTGGAAGTGGGTAGCTTCGTTTTACGGAACCTTTGAACATCCCGACAGGGATGAAACCTGGTATAAGGAAAAACTCGCGAATGCCGATAATCCGGATGATGTTAAACAGGAGCATCCGAGAACATGGCAAGAAGCCTTTTTGCATTCTGGCCGGCCGTATTTCCATAATACGCAGTTGGAAGCTAAAAAAGCGAAGATGGATAATGCGGTTTTTCAAGGGGAGTTTTTGGGAGAAAGCCCGAGATGGGAGTTTATTAATAACCCCAAAGGGCTGTGGAAAATCCGGAAAAAACCGGCGGCTTATCACGAATATGAAATAGGAGCCGATGTTGCCGAAGGCAAGAGGGAAGGAGATTACAGTGCCGCCAAGGTGTTGGACCGGCATACCGGCGAGATAGTTGCTATGTTTAAAGGGCATATTAAAGAAGAAGATTACGGAATTGAGCTGATTGCGGCCGGATATTATTATAACGTAGCTGAGCTTATTGTAGAGGCAAATAACAGCGGTATAGCGGTGCTGAACGTCCTCAAATTTGAGGAATATCCGAAGATTTATCACAGGCAAGTATATGACAAAGAGTACGAAGAAATGAAAGATGTGATGGGTTGGAAAACCACACCCGGCACCAGGGACTGGCTGCTTACTAATTTCCGGAGCGCGTGCACCGATAAACAGAAAGCCGGTCCGGCTTTTATTAAATTTGGATTTATTGAAGAGGTAGACGACATGCTTAACTTTGTTATTAACAAGCATGGGAAGGCCGAAGCCGGACCCGGGTATCACGATGATACGGTTTTTGCCGGCGCTATAGCGTACCAAGGGCATTTTGATGCCGGCAATGTAGACGCATTGCCTATGGCAGACCAAAGGTCAGAAGAACAAAAAAAGATTGATAAACATTTGAAAAAGAAGCTCGGGCAGGTTAGAGGGAGAGATGACAGTTGGCTGTAAAATCTGACGAAAAACTTTATGGGATGAAGCAGATCGCGGGGTATTTGGGAGTTTGCCGGAGAACGGCATATTATTGGAATACTGAATTTCCGCTGCCGTTACATAATCATTTCGGCATTAAAACAGCCGATAAAAAAGAACTTGATCGGTGGAAAGAGGAAGTCGAGAAAAAGCATGGGAAGATTTAGCCGGCCAGTAACCGCTAATTGGGATTTTGACTGTGAAAAATGCGGGAACAGAGTTTTTGAAGGGGATACGTTTTTTTATTATGATGATGAAAAAATATGCGAAGACTGCAAAGATGATATTGAACAGGAACAAGGCAAATTATTTTAATTACCCGCCATATTAAGCCCAAAACACCTCTCTTTTTTTGTCGTCGCTTTTGCACACTTTTGCACACTTTTGCACACCCTGATTTTTTAAAACCTGTGGTATAAGTCAGAAAATCAAGGGGGAAGTGTGATGCCAGGACCTGGAAGAGAACCAGGAAGTTTAAGCAATGAAGAAATAGAAGTAAATAAAACCCATCTTGTGCCGCAAGTAAAAAACGGACTTTACCTGTCCGGATTCCGCCGGCCGTTGGACTGTAAATTTTCGGATGAATGTGAACATTCGGATGATTGCGCAGTAAAAAATATTTGTATACGCGAAATATTAATCTACAAACAAGCCCTTCAGGCAGTTATCAATACTCTACTGATAAACAAAGAAATGAATTCTGAACGCGCTCAGTTATTTGCAGTGAGCAAAGTTATTCTGCAGAGATCGCTTGACGCGATACAGAAAGAGGGGATGTATCTATCAGATCCGAGCACAGGGGAAATAAAAGTACACCCGGCAATGCGGACAATAGGGGGATGCCTGAATTACGCCAGAAATGTTTTAAACGATATTGAAGAGTCGGAGACGCAATCTATGTTCGGGTTTATGGAGAAAAATAAACAGCTGCCGAATAATCTCGATCCAGAAGAGTTTCAGAAACAGATACAAAAACTCCCCAAAGGAGAGTTGGATGCTATGGAGAAAATTCTTTTAAGTATGGCAAAGAAGGCAGTGGCATGAATTTCAATGAAATAATGATGACCGCTGAGGCGGTTTTAATAGGGATTTTATTGGCGGCGTTTATTATCAGGGAAATATTTACATACCGTGAAAGGCAGAAACTGCTTGATCGGATAATGGCTAAAAATTACGGAGAATTCAGGGAAGAGAAAGAGCCGGAATATAAAGGCACCCATAGAGTCATGTCGGATGAAGAAGAAGCTTCGTTAGAGGACAGTAAATGACAATCGACGGCAGAACAAAAGAGTGGGATGACTTTTTTACAGAGGGGACAAAAGATAAAAACCTGTTAGTCCCGAAGTGGCAGCAATGCCTGGCATTTCTTGCCGGAGAACAATATTGTTTTATCAATAAAAGCAGTAACATGCTCGAAAACAACAAAAAAGTCCCGAGTTGGCGCGTACAACTGGTTGTAAATAAGACGCGTCCGGCGGTTATGCGGAATGTCGCAAAATTAAGCAGAAACAAAGCCAAAATGGAATGTTACGCCGGGGAAAACGGCGATATAACATCTGCCCGGGTAGGAGAACAGATATTAGATTATATTTTGAGAAATACAAAAAATTCCCGAAAAAATCTCGCATTATATCTCTGGCTGACGACTTGCGGAAAGGCGTTCAAAAAACCGTTCTGGAATCCGGATAAAGGCGGATATTTTGCTGTTGAAGAGGAATTAACGGAGGAACAAAAAGAAAGGTTAGGCGCAGCCGGGGCAGACGCGAAAGTCGTTGATCAGATTGGGTTAGGTGATATTGACAGTGTTGTTTTCGGGCCATTTGAGTTTATAGCGGAGAGCGGCGTAGAGTTTTTGGAAGATATGGGCAGATTCCAGCATGTGAAGTATATGTCCATTGATTCGATACAAAAGAAATTCAAAAAGACTGTAAAAGCCGAAGCGGTAGATGATGCTAAATCGCAAACTATCGGCGGATCTCTACTGAAAAATATAGCTCCTTTTTTGCGCCGCCTGGGGATGAGAGTCGGAACCGGTGATAAGCCCGGGGCTAATGTTAAAGAGTCATGGGAATTAGCAGGAGACAAATGGAGAGTTTTAACATATGCCAACGGTATTGTATTGCATGAAGCCGAATATAAAGACAGGTTGATTGTGGATTATGATTATTACCGCATCCCCGGCCTGTTCTGGAGCCAAGGCCTTGTTGAAGACCTGATTCCCATGCAGACAGAATACAATAAGTCAAGATCCCAGATAGTAGAAAACAAAAATCTTATGAGCCGGCCGAAATGGTTCCGGTTTAAGAAAAGTGGGGTCAGCGATGACGCACTTACAAGCCAACCGGCAGAAGTTGTGGATTGTAAAGACCCGCAGTCTAAACCTGAGAGTTGGACACCGCCGCCCATGCCTATGTATGTACTACGCCATACAGACACGTTGGCACAGGAAATAAACGATGTTTCCAGCCAGCATGAGGTCAGCAGGGGAATGATCCCCGGCAGTTTAAGAAGCGGGAACGCTATAGCATTTCTACAGGAACAGGACGATACAGTCCTCGGGCCGATAGTAGAGGAATTTGAATTAAAAGAAGAAGAATATTGCCGGTTACTGTTAAAAATCGGGCAGACAAAATATAAAGAAACACGGCAAATAAAGATTGTCGGAGAAAACAGAGTTTTGGAAGTTATTGAATTTGATAAATCGAATCTTGACGGGATAGACATATATTGCAAGATGGGTTCGTCAATGCCTTATTCGAAAGCTGCCAAGCGACAAGAGATAAAAGATCTTTATAGAGACGGAGCATTCGGACCCCCGGGCAGTGAA
>DJVC01000062.1 GCA_002440765.1 bacterium UBP3_UBA6266
CCTACCGTTAAAAAATGTCAGCATAAAGATTGTTGACGATGATGAAAAGGAATTACCTCGCGGAGAGACAGGGGAAATTATCGTTAAGGGGCCTAACGTGATGAAAGGTTATCTGAACCTTGAAGAGGAGACTGCAAAAGCCATAAGAGGCGGCTGGCTGTTCACGGGTGATATAGGCAAGGTGGATAAAGACGGGTATATTTATATAATAGACAGGAAAAAAGACATGATTCTCTCCCACGGCCTGAATGTTTATCCGAGAGAAGTAGAGCAGGTGTTATATCGGCACAATGCCGTGAGGGATGCGGCTGTTGTGGGAGTGAAAGACAGGCACAGGGGTGAAAAAGCAGTGGCCTTTGTCACTTTAAAAGACGGCCACCGGGCCATCCCCGGAGACCTGATAAACTTCTGCAAAGGGAAATTAGCTCCCTACAAGATTCCTCATACGGTCAGGATAGAAAAAGAGCTTCCAAGGACTCCCACGGGCAAAATATTGAAAAAAGATATCAGGGCGCTGATGGAAGAATAAGGTTTTTATTGACAAAAACTATATACAGCATTATATTCTGTAAGGAGTGGTGATTTAAGCTACAACTTGCGACCACATAAAATAAGCGCTAAAGCGTAGGTTTGATGTTTGCCCGGACCTGATGCTTTTGCCGCATCAGGTTTTTTTATGTAAAGGATTGAAAGATATAAACGGAATGGAAGAAAATACTAAAAAACAGTCAGTTGGCTTGGTAGAACCTGAGACAATCACATTCGATTCGATTGAATTGGAATGCGGCAGGAAACTGTCTCCGGTTGAGATTTGTTATGAAACATACGGCAAGCTTAATTCCCGCAAAGATAATGCCGTGCTGGTTGAGCATGCCCTTTCGGGAGACGCTCACGCCGCCGGATTGTATTCCGCGGATGATAAAAAACCCGGCTGGTGGGATATATTTATCGGGCCGGGAAAAGCGATAGATACAGACAGATATTTTGTTATTTGCTCGAATATTATAGGCGGATGCAAAGGATCCACAGGCCCGGGTTCGGTAAATAAAAAAAATAATAAACCGTACGGCACAACATTTCCGCCCATTACCGTAAGGGATATGGTCAATGCCCAAAAAAAATTAATTGATCATCTGGGTATAAAAAATCTTTTATCTGTTATCGGAGGGTCGTTGGGAGGGATGCAGGTCCTTCGGTGGGCCGTTGATTATCCGGAAGCAGTGAAATCCGCTGTTGTTATAGCAGCAACCGCCAAGCTCAGCGCTCAGGGCATTGCTTTTAACGCCGTGGGAAGAGAAGCCATTACTTCGGATCCCAACTGGTTTAAAGGTGATTATTATGATAAGGGCAAAAACCCCGAGAAGGGATTGGCCATAGCAAGAATGATAGGTCACATTACTTATTTGAGCGAGGATGTGATAGAACAAAAATTCGGCAGGAAAACAAAAGCTGATAAAGACACCGTTAACGGGGATTGCTCCACCAGGGTTGATTTTACCCAGGATGAATATGAAATTGAAAGTTACCTCTCATACCAGGGAGATTCTTTCGTTAAGCGGTTTGACGCCAATTCATATCTTTATATATCTAAAGCAATGGACGCATTTGACCTGTATCGGGACTACGGCAGCCTTGAAAATGCGTTTAAAAATGTTAAATCCGGCTTTTTAATAGTTTCTTATACGTCGGATTGGCTTTTTCCTACATGGCAGTCAAAAGAGATAGTCAAAGCTTTAAAAGCCAATAATATTTCTGTTACTTATTACAATATAAAATCAGAAAGCGGACACGACTCCTTTCTTGTTGAAAAAGAGATAGGTGAGTTGGAAGAAGTTGTTTCTCCGTTTCTGGATAATATCAGGGGCAGATAATGGAAACTTTAAGAAAAGACCATCAGATAATCGCTTTGTTGATTAACAAGGGGAGTAAGGTTCTTGACCTTGGCTGCGGGGACGGGACTTTGCTTAAAAAGCTTTCCGAATTGAAAAAAGCGAGTATTCAGGGAGTGGAAATAGATCCCGAAAAGATAAAGGAATGTTCTAAAGCCGGTGTTCCCGTAATCCACGCTGACATTGACGAAGGACTTTCCGATTATCCCGACAAGTCGTATGATTTTATTATCTGTTCGCAGACTCTCCAGGCTGTCCATAAACCCAAAAAAGTTCTCGATGAAATATTGAGAGTAGGGAAAAAGGGTATAGTCATTTTCCCTAATTTCGGCTATTGGAGAATACGCAAAATACTGTTTTTCGGCGGGATGATGCCGAAGTCGAATGAATTGCCGTATGATTGGTACGATTCTCCCAATATCCATCATTTGACGATTAAGGATTTCAAAAACTTCTGTAAAAAAGAAGGGATTTTTATAGAGAGAGAATATTGTTTTAAATCCCTGGATCAGGAGAAATCGTCTTTTCTCCCCAACATTCTTTGCAGGTTCGGGATGTTTGTGATATCCAGATAGAAAATGGCACTTTTTCTGATGTAAGGAAATAAAGCGGTTGATTAATGGTGCCCCAACTAGGACTCGAACCTAGGACCCACTGATTAAGAGTCAGTTGCTCTGCCGACTGAGCTATTGGGGCATTAGATTAGCCAAGGGACAGAATTTTACATAACTGAAGTTGAAAAGACAATAAAAAATATACGGAAATTTAAAACCGTGCCTGTCTGCCGTTGGGAAATCCAGATGTCCTACTTCTTCTCCAAAATAACCAGTGTTTCCATATGCGGGGTTTGGGGGAAGAAGTCGTACGCGAAGATATTTTTCAGTTTATACTCGGACAGTAATGTTTTAAGGTCTCTCGTGAGTGTTGCCGGATTGCACGATATATAAGCTATGGCCCGGGGCGGTTTCATCAGAATGTGCCTGCAAATATTTTTATCCAACCCCTTTCGCGGCGGGTCAATAATTAAAATGCCGGGCGATGATTTCAACACAGAATTTATTAATTTTCCGCAGTCGCCTTTACCGATATGAAAATTTGTGATGTTGTTGAGTTCAAGGTTTTTCTTCAGAAAATGTATATTTTCTTTCGAGGACTCCACAGCAATAACCTCTGATACTCTTTTTGCCAGCAGGATGCCGAATGTTCCGACGCCGCAGTAAAGATCGGCAACAGTTGTAGTTTTATTCAGTGCAATGGATTTTATCAGGTCTTCCATCAGTATATCTAACATTCCGATATTTGTCTGAAAAAAGGATTCGGCTCCTATAAGAAAGCGGGTTTTGCCGACATATTCTTCGATAAAATAATTTCCCGATAGAACAAGCCTTTGATTTTTCTTTTTGCAGATATATATGGCGCCGGCAAGAGGGGATTGGGCTGTTAATTCAGTAAAGCTGTCGGAAAAATCTTTCAGTTCTTTCGGCTCAGCGCCGTAAAGAGTTAAGAGCAGGCTTTTGTTGTGGGAGCTCTCCTTTACCGTTACTTTATTTATAAAATCCGGGCCGCTGTCTTTTATTGCCTGTAATAGCCGTTTTAACAGCAGGTTTATGTTACCGGATACCAGAAAACACTGCTCTATTTTTTCGAACTTTGTGCGGGAATCAGGCAGATTGTACGCGAGATGCGGGGTTTTATTTTCCCATATTATATTGAGGCTTATCTTATTCCTGTAATTCCATATCTTGGGTGACGGACGGAAGATGATATCCGGCAATTCTATTTTCAGCTGGTGGGCAAAAAAATCTTCTTTTAATTGCGTGCGTTTGATTTTTATCTGCGTATCATAGTCTATATATTGGTAGGGAGAGCATATTTTGTAATGGGCGCACCGCGGTTTTATCCTCTTGTCCGAAAAGGAAAGTATATCGACGGTTTTTGCTTCGATGAAATTGCTTTTTTCTCTGACAGGTTCGACTTCTACCAGTTCTCCGGGCAGGCCCTCATCGGTAAAAATTATTTTTCCGCCGGTTTGGGAAAGACTTTTTCCCGGATATACTATTTTTTCTATTTTGATTTGCATGGCGTTAATTATAGCATACCGGCAAAATACTGAAATAATCACATGGTAATTTGTGTAATTAATTGTTATAAAGTATATAGGATAATGAAGGATTGGTTTATGCCCGATTTTGGTGTCAGTCTTGAAAAACAGAAAGCGCTTGAGAAAAAAATGTCCGAACTTGGCGTGACCGGTGCGGACATAACGGAGAAATTTGTCAGATCAGGCGGCGCGGGGGGGCAGAATGTCAATAAGGTATCCACCTGCGTTTATCTAAAACATCTTCCCACGGGTATAGAAGTGAAGTGCCAGAAAGAGCGTTCCCAGGCGTTGAACCGCTATGTTGCGCGGAAACTTCTTCTTCAGAAGATAGAAACAGCCATTCTCGGGGAATTATCAGAGGAAAGAAGAAAAATAGAAAAGATACGCAGGCAGAAGCGAAAAAGGTCAAAACGGGCTAAAGAAAAAATGCTTGAGCGGAAACGCAAGCGCTCAGAAACAAAAAGACTCCGGCAAAAAGTCGATAATGAATGAAATTATAGGAACAGTGATTAAAGGAAGGGGCGCGGCCTCTGAAAGATTTAAAGAGTGCCGGACTGTCCTTGAAAAATACGGGTTGAAATTCCCTCCGCTCCGCTTCGGAACGGTGAATGTAAAAATCGATAAAAAATATAAAACGCCGTATTACGGGATAATAATCCCGTACAGTGAGCTTGACGATATTTCCCGCAATAACAAAGAATATTGGCAGTTTATACCGATAGAAAGCATTAACGGTAAAGAGAGAGAAGCATATATCCTGAGGACCAGCATAAATATACACGGCGAGGAAGTTATCGAACTTGTGGCCGAAGATATCGGCGATGAGGCGTGTCAGGGAAGCAAAATAGTTGTTGAACTGGATGCTGAACCTTTAAACTAAGGAGGACGAAGATGACAGTTGACACATTGCGCGCGGCGCTGGGATGGTGCTCGCTAATAAATATCGGTATGCTGTTATGGTGGTCTTTATTTTTTATATTTGCCCGCGACTGGATATATAAGATGCACAGCAGGTGGTTTAAGCTGACTCCGGAAAAGTTTGACGCAATCCACTATTCCGGCATGGCTTTTTACAAAATAAGCATATTTATCTTCAATGTTGTGCCGTATTTCGCGCTGCTTATTGCGGGGAAATAAGATATAAGCCTAAAATCTATTTAAACCACAGATAACACAGATGCGATTTTACCTGTCATGTGAGACTATAGCTTATAGAACTCAATAGAGTAAATATAAGTTATTTAGCCGAACAGATCCCGATTTTCGGGGTTTCAACTCCTTTAAAAGAATATTTGGATGCCCCGAACCACATGGGGTTCAGGGCAGTGAACCCTAGGTGGTTCACTGGTGCGGGCGGAGGGAGTTGAACCCCCAAGGGTTTCCCCACTAGATCCTAA
>DJVC01000083.1 GCA_002440765.1 bacterium UBP3_UBA6266
CCGCCGAAAAATGGATAGAAGAAATGTTCAAAGGCCGCATAAAAAAAACAGGGGTATCAAATAAGTATAGCGCGAAGAATAAACTTCAGGAAATAACCCAGTCAAGATATAATGCCCTGCCGGTTTATAATGTGGTTGAGGAACTCGGGCCCGAGCATAAAAGAAAATATACCGTTGAAGTTTTGGTTGAGGGAGAGAGCATGGGGAAAGGGAACGGTTTTTCAAAGAAGGAAGCGGAAAGGGATGCGGCAAATGAAGCCATTAAAAAAATGCGCTAATTTTTCCGTTTTTGCGGCGGTAATAATTACGGTTGGAACCGGGGGTTGTTCTCCGTCCGGGCGGGAGAAAGAACAACAGGCCGGAGGCGAAGTGAATACATTTTTTGAAGAGCAGAAGATAGCGGAAACCGCGGATACCGGCAATTCTGAAGAACCGGCAATACAGAAACTTCCTTATGTTAAAAAACAGAAAAAACGCATACAGGAAATCTACGACAAGCGTAATCAGGAACTTATGGACCAGATAGAACAGTGAAAAATTTTACAGCCATTTCTATTTCTTGAAAAAAATAAGCATTACGACAGCGATAATCCCCATAGATATGACGATTACCGGATAACCCAGAGGAGAGTCCAGCTCAGGCATATATTTGAAATTCATGCCGTAGACGCCCGCAATGAATGTCAGCGGTATAAATATAGTGGCTATTATGGTCAAAACCTTCATTACATCGTTCATCCTGTTGCTCAGGGATGTAAGGTAGATGCTGATCATGCCGGATACGATATCCCTGTAGGTTTCTATAGTGTCTATTACCTGTACGGTGTGGTCATAAACATCCCTGAAAAAGAGCGCGGAGCTCTTGTGTATTAAAACGTTTTCCGAGCGCTGGATTCCGTTGATGGTATCTCTCAGAGGCCAGATGGATTTCCTGATGGTTATAAGATCCTGTTTTAAGATGTTTATGGTTTTTAGCGTGTGCTGGGGAGGGTTGTCGATTATTTCGTCTTCAATACCGGAAATTCTGTCCCCGATATTCTCCAATATTGCAAAATAATTATCCACTATGGCATCAAGCAATGAATAAGCCAGGTAATCCGGGCCCTGTTTTCTTATGCGGCCCTTTGCGTGGCGCAGACGGTCTCTTATAAGGTTAAAAACATCCCCTTCTTTTTCCTGAAAAGTGAGAACGAAATTTTTGCCGATGATTATGCTTATCTGCTCGGACTCAATGGAAGAGTCTTTCCTGTTTATATCAAGCATTTTCAGGGTGAGGTAGAGGTAGTTGCTGAAATCCTCGAATTTCGGGCGCTGGGAAGTGTTTAAAATATCTTCCATCAGGAGTGGATGGAATTCAAAACAGTTTCCCAGTTTTTCAATGACTTCGATTTTATGAAGTCCGTCCACGTTTATCCATGTCACCGTGGGCTTGTTTCTGAGTTTGAGACACTCGTCGACATACTTGGTCTCGAATTCCTGGAATTGGGATTCATTATAGTCGATGACGGTTATTTTTATATGTTCTGTTTTCTGTTCGCCTATATGTATTAAAGAGCCGGGTGTAAGCCCGGCCATTTTAGAGACCTGCACTTCTTTTTTGCGTTTTTGTTTATTCATAATCAGATCATTCTATCTTTTTTTGCGGATTAAATCCAATAAATAAGTTGCGGATAATGAAGCAGTGTTCAGATGTGATTTAAATCGGTCTTTTGCCCTGTCCCGCCCCAAGGAATTCGTAAGATTCCCGGGACTGAAGTCCCTGGAATCTTTTAGATTCCTGAGGGCCTGTGGAGGGACAAGCTTCCGTTGATCTGCTTATTTCAATTCAATCGCAAATCAAATCCAAAAGGTATCACGAGGGAATAGACAATATAACCCCGGACGATGTTTACTACGGGCGTAGGGGGTCAACACTTAAGGACCGTGAGGAGCTGAAAAAGAAAACTTTGCTTGAAAGCCGCCGATTTAACGGTAAAATGATTAAAACGGAGCTGGAGTCGTAACTAAAAAACCGGATTAAATAATCTTACTCGGTTTGAAGGCATACATTTGTAAAAGGAGCGCCGCAGTCGGACGATATTACGATGGTTGTGCTTGAATCTTTCGGCTGAAGGCCGGACATGTAATATTAAAAAAAGGGGGAAAGCTGTGGAAGAAAAACCCGTTGTTGACATTGAGAATGTGATGGATAGGGCAGTCTGCGCCGGGGCGATATTCAGCGCGTATACACAGGAACAGACGGACCGTATAGTCAGGGCGGTTTACAAGGCGGGTTTCAATAACCGCATAAAACTGGCAAAACTCGCCGCGGAAGAAACGGGCATTGGGAACTGGCAAGACAAGGTTATTAAAAATGTCGTCGCAACACAGCTTGTGTATGAAGATATTAGGCATCTTAGGACAGTGGGTATAATTTCGGAGGATGAGGAAAGCGGGATAATAGAGATCGCGCAGCCGCTCGGCCCGATATTCGCCATTACGCCGGTAACCAATCCGACATCTACGGTAATGTTCAAGATACTAAGCGCTCTCAAAACAAGGAACCCGATAATAATCAAGCCGCATTCGAGCGCTGTGAAATGCTCCTCCGAAGCGGCTCGTATATGCTACGATGCCGCTATGAAAGAGGATGCTCCGGAGGACTGTATCCAGTGGCTTGAAAGCACTTCCCGCGAACAGACGCAGCAGCTGATGTCGCACAAAAAACTGGCGCTTATACTTGCGACCGGCGGAGGGGCGCTTGTGAACGCGGCGTACAGTTCCGGTACGCCAGCAATGGGGGTTGGCGCCGGCAATGTTCCGGTATTCATCGAACAAAGCGCGGATATTCCCTTTGCCGTGGAACAGATCATGATGTCCAAAGTTTTTGATCACGGTACGATATGTGCCAGCGAACAGTCTATTGTTGTAGAAAAATGCAAAGAACAAGAGCTCCTAGATGAGCTTAAAAAACAGAAAGCGTATATTCTTTCATGCGATGAAACAAAAAAGGTAGAGAAGATCGCGTTCGACATCGAAAAGGGAATAATGAACACGCATATTATCGGCAAACCTGCGATTAGGTTAGCGGAATTGTCCGGGATAAGTGTTCCGCAGGATACAAGGCTTCTGATCGCTCCGTTAAAGGGGATAGGAAAAGAATATCCATTGTCCGCGGAAATACTTGCTCCGGTCATAGCGTTTTATTCCGCCGATAGTTTCCAGCATGCGGTAAATCTCTGTATTGACCTTAATTTTTACGGCGGCATGGGACATACCGTGAGCTTATTTTCCAACGACGAAGAAAAGATAAAGAAGTTCTCACTGGTTATGAACGCTGGCCGTATCGTGGTCAATATGCCGGCCTCCCAGGGGGCGGTTGGCGGGATTTTTAATACCCTGCATACGTCTTTTACTCTTGGCTGCGGGACAGGCGGGAAGAATATTACAACTGATAATGTAACGGCGAGGCATCTGTTAAATATTCAGAGAATATGCCGTCGCAGGATGAATGAGCGTTTTGTCAGGTTCGATAAAAGTCTGTATTTCGACGAATCCGCCGACGCGGACCTGATAGAGAAAAAATATGATCGGAACATGTAAAATAATCACGGAAAGGAGGCTGTTATGGTAGATTATATTTCTGACGGAAAAATGATTAGGTGCGTTTTTAATGAAAGGCTGGATACCGTTAATTGTATGAATTTTGAGCAAGAACTTCTGGAAAAGGTCCAGGAAGCAGAAAATTCGATCGTATTCGATCTGGGGAAAGTGGATTATATCGCGTCCTCTTTTCTGAGGATATGTTTCCGGGTATCTAAAACGAACGGCGAGGGGAAACTGTCGCTGGTCAACGTGAGCCCTGAGGTCAAAAAAGTGCTGAAGATAGCCGGAGTTGATAAACATATTAAAGTCGATTAAAGTTTGCCGTGATTGACTGAAAAGAAGGAAAATGCAGGAAGAAACCGTTATTCTGGAGAACCGTTTATCGGAACTGATAAAACTGCAGCGTGCTATAGATGCTTTCGGAAAAAGATACAACCTTTCAAAAGAAACGGTCCATGACGCAAATCTTGTTCTGGAAGAGACGATGGTCAATGTTATTTCCTATGCCTATGAAAACGAGGAAGACAAACACAGTATAGTGTTTAAGTTTAATATAGAGAACGAGGCACTTATCCTCTCAGTTGAAGATGACGGAAAAGATTTTGATCCCCTCAAAGTCCCTGAACCACTTGAAAAATCGAAAATAGGAGGGCCGGGGATTCATCTTATTAGGAATTTAGCCAGATCAATATCCCACTTTAGGCACGGAGACAAAAATCTTCTGATCATTCGTATGGACATCAGGGAGTGAAATAAGTAAAACCCTAATACAAGTAAACGAGGTGCCTTGGAAAGTAAAGCCGGAGCCATCGGCATCTTCCGGCCGAATTTATGGGGTGAGCGAGGGGATTCGAACCCCCGACCCTCTGAGCCACAGTCAGATGCTCTAACCAAGCTGAGCTACGCCCACCACCGAGATGACGTTGAATAATATAATAACATATTTTTTCTGTCAATGAGTTTTACCCTGTTAGAGGCAGGGCTTTAACGCCCTGCCTCTAACAGGGTTTGCTCCCTTTAAAAAGTTTTCATCGGGGGTTTAGTTTTCTTGACTTCTTATCTTCTTTAAGTTATGATTTGCGAAAATTTCGGTATTTTTTTCAACGGATTATGCTCAATTGATGATTTATGTATAATATGTAACTTATTGCAAAACAGGAGATTATGAATGAAGAGCAAAAACAAGTACGGTTATTTTAGCGATGACGGGTCGGAATATATTATAGAAAGGCCCGATACTCCGAAACCATGGGCAAATGTTATCTGCAATAAGACATACGGCCTTACAATTTCTCAGACGGGAGGGGGATACAGTTGGGCTTATAATTCGAATTTGAACAGATTAACAAGATGGGAACAGGATTTAATAAAGGATGAAAGCGGAAAATACATGTACATCAGGGATGATGATACGGGGGATTTTTGGTCGGCGACATGGAAACCCACCTGTACGACTTTTGATTATTACCAGTGCGTTCATGGTGTAGGTTATTCCATTTTCAAGATGGAAAAGTGTTCCATCTATTCTGAAATGAGAGTGTTCGTTCCGAAAGGCGACAATTGTGAGATATGGATTGTAAAACTTCACAATAAAACTAATTCTGCCCGTAAAATCAGCCTGATTTCTTATGTAGAATGGCTGACCGGCGCATGGCCGGATTGCCACAGGGAATTCCATAAATTGTTCCAGGAAACAAAATTCGATAACTCATCAAAGGTCCTTACCGTTAAAAAAAGGCTGGGAGGTATTTCAGCGGATGAAGCCCCGTGGAATACAACATGGAATTATGTGGGCTATCATACGGCATCGGTAGTTTCAGGTTATGAAGGCGATAAAGAAGAGTTTATCGGGATGTACGGGAATGTAATGGCGCCGAAAGCCGTGAAAGAAGGACGGCTTTCCAAAACCACCGGAAAGTGGAATGATTCTATAGCGTCTATCAGGTCAAAAATAGAAATGAAGCCGAATGAGACGAAGGAAATCGTATTTGTTCTCGGTTTGGAAAAATCGGAAGGTGAAATATCTAAAACCGTCAAAAAATATATTAACCCCAAAAAAGCTCACAAGGCGCTGGGAGCTGTTTGTGATTTCTGGAAAAAACTTATGAGCCCGGTTGAAATCAAGACTCCCGATGAGAATATGAATATTATGACAAATATCTGGTTGAAGTATCAGGCTATTTCGGCCAGGATATGGGGGCGGGCGGCTTATTATCAATCAAGCGGTGCCTATGGTTTCAGGGATCAGCTTCAGGACAGCCAGATATTTCTGCCTATTGAGCCCGAAGAAACAAAGGAAAGGATACTTGATCACGCAAGACACCAGTTCAGCGAAGGAACAGTTTATCATTGGTGGAATACACTTGAAAATAAGGGGCCGAAATCCGAATTTTCAGACGATCTTTTATGGCTTCCTTTTGTTACAGTCAATTATTTGAAAGAAACAGCCGATTTCAGCATACTTAAGAAAAGTGAGCCTTTTGTAGACTCCGGAAGAGCGAGCCTTTATGAACATTGTTTAAGAGCTATCAGAAAGAGCCTGTCCAGGATGAGCAAGAGGGGGTTGCCTCTGATAGGAGAAGGCGATTGGAATGACGGTTTAAGTTCATGCGGCGACAAGTGGAAGGGCGAATCCGTATGGATGGGGCATTTTCTGTTCGGAGTTCTGAATGAATTTGCCGCGGTTGCAAAAATGATGAAAGATAAAAAAACAGCAGACATGCTGCTGAGAAATGCCGCAAAGCTGAAAAAAGCGGTGAACAAATACGGGTGGGATGGAAAGTGGTACTGGCGCGCAACGACGGACAGCCGGCATATGTTGGGCAGCAGCAAGGAAAAATGCGGAAAGATATTTCTCAATGCCCAGACATGGGCGATAATAAACGGGATAGAAGAAGATAAAAAAAGGCGTAAATCCATGTTGTCATCCATGGAAAAATACCTTTACCGTGAATTCGGCCCGATTCTTTTCCATCCGGCCTATGATGTTCCTAACCCGAAAATCGGTTATCTTACAAGATATGCCCCCGGGGTCAGGGAAAACGGCGGGCTGTATACGCATGCCGGTGTCTGGGCAATTCAGGCTGAATGTGTGGCAAGAAGGCCTGATATGGCTTACAGACTATATAACAGTTTTAATCCTATAAGAAGGGGAGAAAACCCCGACCTGTATAAGTGCGAGCCGTATGTTACTCCCGGTAACGTTGACGGCCCTGATTCGGAAAATTTCGGAAAAGGCGGCTGGACTTGGTATACGGGATCGGCTGCATGGTATTACAGGATAGCGTGCGAATGGATCCTCGGGGTGAGACCCACATATGAAGGCCTTGTTATAGATCCGTGTATTCCTTCGACATGGAAAAACTTTGAGATAAAAAGAAAATTCAGGGGAGCGACATACCATATAAGGATAAGAAATCCCAAGGGCAGTTATCAGGGAGTCAAAAGCCTTATAGTCGACGGCAAAGAAGTAGCGGGTAATATTATTAAGCCGTTTAAAGATAAAAAGACCCACGAAATACTGGCTATATTGATTTAGATAAGGCTTAGGAATTCGTCGGGTTTTATTTTTCCGTTTGTGGCCGTAACATTATAAGAGTTATTGCCTAATGCGTCTGCCTTGATATCGCCTCCGGCCTCTTTGAGTATCAATTCGCCCGCGGCAATATCCCAGTCCATTATTCCGTATTCAAAATAAACGTCAAAACGCCCCGCGGCCAGCCAGCAGAGGTCAAGGGCTGCCGCTCCCATTATCCTTATTTTTTTTACTCTGCCTATCAGTGAATTGAAAATAACAAGCCCCTTTTTTATTGTTTCTTCGGATTTCATAAAACCGCAAACCACAAAAAGCTCGTTGGTTTTACCTGTATGCCGTGTTTTTATCTTTCCGCCGTTTAAAAAAGCGCCTTTCCCCTTTTCGGCGTGGAACAGTTCGTTTCTCACCGGGTCGAACACAACGCCGAGAATTTTTTCGCTTTTATGGAGTAAAGCTATGGAAGTGCAGAACTGTGGTATGTTTCTGGAAAAGTTTGCTGTCCCGTCCAGCGGATCGATAATCCATGTGTAATCGGATGCATTATCCGTTGTTCCGCTTTCTTCCGCCAGGATAGAGTGTTTCGGAAATTCGGAAAGGATAGTATCTACGATTATCCGCTCGCTTTCTTTGTCCAGGGCGAGTTTTGTGTCGAATCTTAATTCTTCGTCCACTATTATCTTTTTGCCGAAGCTCTGTATCTGCAGCTTTCCGGCTTTTTTTGCCGCTTCGATTGCCGTTTCAAGCATATATTCCTCTTTTTAAGCCGATTCTGATAGTATATAAATATATTGAACGCTTAATTGTATCAATCCGGATAAAAACAGAAAAGGGTTTTTAATATGAAATACGCCTCGCCTGAAGAACTTATTTTACCTCAGGTGACTGAATATATTCGAAATGTGATAACGGATACCGACGGCAATGAGGTTTTTTTTATATGCAGGCCGGGAACGGAAGGGAAAATAGAGGAGGCTATAGAAGTGGCCAGGGGAAATAAGATTTCCGTTCCTGCCGTCATAAGTATGCTCCGGCCCGGGGATGTTGTCCTGCATAATCACCCGTCGGGCAACCTTACGCCTTCGGCCGAAGATATAAATGTGGCGTCCCGGATAGCCGATGGGGCAAACGGTTTTTATATTACCGATAACAGCGTCGGTAAAATTTATGTGGTTGTGAAAGTGTTTGTACCCGATAAGGCAAAACCTATCAGCGCCGGGGAACTAATATCTTTTTTCAACGCGGGCGGCAGCATAGCTTCAAAGCTTGATAATTATGAGTACAGAAAAGAACAGATAGAAATGGTCAAGTTTGTTTCCGGCTGCTTTAATGAAGCCAAAATAGGGTTAGTTGAGGCCGGAACGGGAACGGGAAAATCATTTGCCTATTTACTGCCCGCCATAATATGGAGCCTGTTGAATAATGAACGGGTTGTTATATCGACAAATACGATAAATCTTCAGGAACAGTTGTTTTACAAGGATATACCACACCTGTCCAGGATGACGGGGATGAAATTCAAATGGTGCCTTGTTAAAGGGAGAACAAATTACCTGTGCCTGAGAAAATGCGAGAGCGCGAAAAAAGAAATGAAATTGATCAGCGAGCATGAAGAAAGAGAGTTGGCCGATATATTCAAATGGGCTGAGATTACCGTGGACGGCAGTAAATCGGATCTTGATTTCGTGCCGAAAGATTCCCTGTGGGAAATGTTTCAATGCGAAGCCGACCAGTGTTTAAGGATAAAATGCCCTCACTACGGAAAATGTTTTTTTTACAAGTCGAGGAACCGCGCGGCTTACTCCAATCTGATTATCGTAAACCATCATATTCTCATGACGGATATTGTTTTGCGGAAGACAACGGAAAATTATAAAACCTCACTGGTCCTGCCGAACTTCAAAAATATTATTATAGACGAAGCTCATCATATCGAGGACGTGGCGACTTCAAACATGGGTATTGAGATATCCAGGTTCCGGGTGTCCAAGATATTCGGCAGGCTGTTAAGGCATGGCGGCAGAAAATCGGGGCTTGTGGTGTTTATTAAAAAAACGCTCTCATCACTGCCGAACAGGGGAAGACGGAAAAAAACGGGTATTGTCGAACATATACAGAAAACACTTATAAAAGACATCGGCAGGACTGAGAAAGAAATAAAATTCCTGTTTGAGGAGTTGAATAAGATTTTCAGGAATTTTTTCAAGTCAAGTTCTGAAACGGAGAAGCTCAGGATCAATTATGATGTGGTAAACACGGATTTCTGGATAGACTCCGCTGTTCCTCTGATGAGAGAGCTGTGCGCAAAACTTTTGGGTGCCGGCGATATGCTGAAAAATTTATTTGATATGATTGAATCGGAAGGGCTTACTAAATCAGGCAGTCTGACCTCGCCTTTGATAGAACTGAAGTCAATAGCGGCAAGAATCCGGGCCATAGTCGATGATTTCCGGTTGTTTATGGGCGATAGCGATGAAAACTGCAGATGGGTGGAATTCAGGACTTCCAGAAAATCCGATTTTTATCTGAAATTCTGTTCTTCTCCCATTATAGTGGCGGATATATTAAAAGAGTATGTTTATGAGAAATATAATACCATCATATTGACATCGGCAACGCTTTCGGTCAACAGGAGTTTTGATTTTATAAAAGGCAGGCTTGGTATTAATCTTGTGAATGAAAGGGAGTCGGAGTGCCTCCTTCTGGATTCACCCTTTGATTATAAGAAACAGGTTTTTTTCGGTTTGCCTTCGGGAATCCCCGAGCCGAAATCCCCGGATTATACGGAAATGCTCAGGAACACGGTGTGTAATGCCGTCAGGGTTTCGGAAGGAAGAGCTTTAATACTTTTTACTTCATATAATATGCTGGAGACCGTATGGGCTCTTGTCAAGGATGATATAGAAAATTCGGGATATAAGGTTCTTAAGCAGGGTGAAAAAAACAGGTACAGGCTGTTAGAGGCATTTAAGAAAGATACAGGATCTGTTTTGCTTGCAACCGAGAGTTTCTGGGAAGGGATAGATGTTAAGGGAGAAACACTGAGTCTGCTGGTTATTACAAGACTTCCTTTTAAAGTTCCTACCGAACCTGTCCTTCTGTCGAGGTCCGAGTACATATCGATGTCCGGCGGAGATTCTTTTTCTGAATACAGCCTTCCTCTGGCTGTGATAAAATTCAGACAGGGATTCGGCCGCCTGATAAGGCACAGGGATGACAGGGGCGCCGTGCTGGTACTGGACAGGAGAATAATTTCCAAAAGGTACGGAAAAGTCTTTCTCGATTCCCTTCCGGATATAGATGTTAATGTCGACACCGCAAAAAAACTTTTTACAAAAATGAGAAAAGTGTTGCTGAAATGAAAGCCGCAAAAGGGGTTACGCTTTTGGAATTTATGATTGTCATTATGGTAATATCAATCCTGTCCGCTTTATTGTTCCCGTCCTTGAGAATTGCAAGGGAGAAAGGAAAAACAGTCTTATGCGCTTCAAATCTGAAGCAGATAGGATATGCCCTGATGATGTATGAAAAGGATTGGCCTCCGTTCCTTCCCAAAGCCTGCGGAGGGTGCCAGTGGGGAGGCAGTAAAGACGGATGGACGGAACAGATTTATCCGTATGTCCAGTCGAAAGGTGTGTTTAAGTGTCCCTCTCAGCCGGAAGAATCCATGGGTGAGTTCGGCTACTTTCTCAATTCCAGGCCCGCCTACAACAACGGATATGATTATTTAAGATATAATATTATAAAAGACCCGCAAAGATTTATTCTTGCGGGGGACTGCACCTTTAAATTCAGCCGGTGGGATTGCGATAAGGACAATTATACCCAGCAGTGCCTTTTTTGCCAGGGGACCGCGCATTACGAGGATAATTTCCATTTACGAAAAAACAATGTTCTTTTTGCTGACGGGCATGTAAAATTGTATTCTGAATTTCGGGCGGAAGAGATGATGATTTTTTATGATGTTGAAGGGCCCTGGGTCCAGCCTTAAAAATGCGCCTATAACTCGGAGGGGTATCCGGTTTGCTGACAGAAAAACAGATCAGAGCGTTGTGTGATATTGCCGGAACCGAAAACGTATTTTTCGATTCCGAGAGCATAGAAAAATATGCGCAGGATGAAACCCCTGACATGAAGTATCAGCCTGACACCGTGATTATCCTTCCATGTATATCCTGTGTAAAAGAACTTGTCGGTTTTTGTAATGACGAAAAAGTGCCGATTGTTCCGAGAGGCGCAGGAACGGGAACAACAGGCGGATGCCTCCCTGTTCACGGAGGAGTGGTCCTTTCATTTGAAAAGCTTAATAAGATTATTGATATTGATGAAAATAATCTTATGGCCGTAGTTGAACCCGGCGTAATAACAGGTAACCTGCACGCCGAAGTGGAAAAAAAGGGATTATTTTACCCTGTTGACCCGGCCAGTCTTGATTCGTGCACCGTCGGCGGCAATGTAGCGGAAAATTCAGGAGGGCCCAGAGCCGTTAAATACGGGGTAACGGGCGATTATGTCTGCGGCATTAAGGCTGTCCTTCCGGACGGCACGGATTTTGTGTTCGGCGGCAAGATTGTGAAAAATGTGATGGGTTATAATATTCCCGGCATATTGGTCGGATCGGAAGGGACTCTTGCGGTATTCAAAGAGATAACCTTTAAGCTTATTCCGAAACCTCATTTTGTTTCGGACCTCCTAGTGCCGTTTGCTTCTATAAGAGACGCGGCGCTTACAGTATCCCGGATACTGCGCAGTAAGATTGTTCCGTCCGCTATCGAATTTATGGATAAAAGCAGTATAGATGCGGTCGGGAAGCTTCTGGACAGGAAAATGCCTTATGGGGAAGCAGGAGCGCATCTCCTGATACAGCTTGACAGTTCGGATGGGGATGAAGCGGAGAAAATTTATGAAAAGGTCGGCGGGATATGCATGGAAAATAATGCCGAAGATGTGCTTGTCGCGGACAACAGCCAGATGAAAGAAAAACTCTGGGAGGCAAGAAGGAAAATAAGGGAAGCCATAAAACCTATAAGTCCCGTTAAACGGTCATCGGATGTTGTCGTCCCCAGGTTTAAAATTCCGGATTTGCTTGAAAGCATTTATCTGCTGCAGGATAAGCATAAAATAAGATTTATAAATTACGGTCATGCCGGCGACGGAAATGTCCATGTGAATATTTTGAAAGAGAATATGGAAGACAGTGTCTGGAATGAAAAATTGCCTGTTGTTCTTGATGAATTGTATGCAATCGTGGTGGGTATGGGAGGCGCAATTTCGGGAGAGCACGGTATTGGGCTTGTCCAAAAAAAATATTTAAGAAAAGCCGTCGGAAACAGAGAGATAAAAATAATGACGGATATTAAAAAATTATTCGATCCTAACAATATAATGAATCCGGGTAAGATATTTTAAGTGCGGGAGGGAATATGGAATCACATGAAATTTTAAAGAAAGCATTTGAAAAAGCCGGTCCGAAGGAAGTTGCCTCAAAACTTAATATATCATTGTCGCTTGTATACAAATGGTGCGAGCCGTCTTCAGAAAGAGAAAGCGATAATCCGGCGGGAACCAGGAATCCGCTTGACAGAATCAAGGCAATATACGAAGTTACGGAAGACAGGAATATTATCAACTGGCTGTGTAATGCCGCGGGGGGTTCCTTTGTCGAGAATTATACCAAGAATATTAATCCTGCCGGCGTTGTCACTACGATTCAGATTATGATAAAAGAATTTTCGGACCTGCTTAAGATTGTTTCGGACTCAATGAGGGACGACAGCAATATCGATGAGAAAGAGACCATGAGAATAAGGAAAGAATGGGAAGATCTGAAGTGTGTTACCGAGTCGTTTGTTACTGCCTGTGAAAAAGGGGTGTTCGAAAAAAACTGAGGCAGGTAAAAACTCCGGTTCCTTGACACTTAATGTAAAATATAATTCTGATTTGTGCCAGAGTGGCGGAACGGCAGACGCGACGGACTCAAAATCCGTTGAGCTCCGGCTCATAAGGGTTCAAGTCCCTTCTCTGGCACCAGTGAACCTACGTCCGGAATCAGGTGTTCCATTTCAGAGGCTTTGGTAGGCAGGATATGTTATCTTGAAGGACGTAGGATGTAAGACGTGGGAGGAAAGCAAGACGCAAATGGATAAAAATCATTCTATTAAAGTCGGTTTCAGTTTCGGGTTTACATCCGGGGTAATAACTACCACGGGACTTATGGTCGGGCTTCATTCCGGAACCCATTCAAAACTTGCCGTTATCGGAGGTGTCCTGACGATTGCCATTGCGGATGCTTTTTCCGATGCGCTTGGAATACATGTTTCCGAAGAATCGGAGAACCGGCATACCGCGGCAGAAGTCTGGATATCAACTGCCGCAACATTTCTTTCGAAATTCTTTTTTGCGTTGACTTTTCTCGTACCCTTGCTTTTATTCAAGCTGGATATGGCGGTGGTTATCAGCGTAATATACGGGTTTTCGATGCTTGGGATTTTCAGCTTTGTTATGGGTGGAAAACAGGGCGCAAATCCATTCAAAGTCGCAGGGGAGCATTTATTGATAGCGGCGATAGTTGTGTTTCTTACCCATTTTACGGGGGCCGCCATTTCAAAACTGCTGCATTGTTAGATTTCCCATTAATTACTTTTTAACCAAATGTTTGACTTATTTTATATATAGTAGTAAATTATTAATGTCAGTTTGTTTCTTTCAGGGGGGTTATGGAAGAAGATAAAGCAAAATTTGATAAGACAAAATATTCCTACGCTTTACTCGGGATTTCCATAGTTATCATAAGTATGGCTCTGGTCTGGTCCAATATCCTGTATCAGAAAGAAAGAGAAAAGAATAAGGTTCTGGCCTATCAAATAAGAATTCTGGAAAGAAATATAAATACCCTCAAGAACCAGATGGAAAAAGTGTCGGAACTTATCAGTTACTGATTAATCTTTCCGTTTATACCTGCGTTTGATTTGAACAATACTCGTCCGCCTTATGAGGAGAGCAATTGAGCATTACCCGCCTCTGGCGGGAGAAAAATAACTGCCCCGTACCACACTGGGTACAGGGCACCTCACAAAATGAAATCGTTATGTCTTCTTATTAAATATACGGTGAAAAATTCTCTTTGATGCTTGCACCGAACCCTGTGTGGTTCGGTGGTGGAGGTAGGGGGAGTCGAACCCCCGACCTCTTGACTGCCAGTCAAGCACTCTAGCCAACTGAGCTATACCCCCTCCGC
>DJVC01000005.1 GCA_002440765.1 bacterium UBP3_UBA6266
TCGCCTTTTTTTGAAAAACCCGATTCCGGGGAAATTGAAGAGATACTTAAAAAAAACGGGATACGGCTTCTGAAAAAAAAGGTAAAGGAAGCCTATCTTGATTTGGTCGCAAATCCCCGGTTTGGCAGGGGAAAGAACATAAATCCGTGCATTGACTGTAAAGTCTATATGTATGAAGAGGCTGCGCGTATGTTCGAAAAAACTGGAACATCATTTATAGTTACGGGGGATGTATTGGGGCAGCGGCCTATGACACAGAACAGGGATACAATGTATATGATGGATAAAAAATCTTTTTTAAAAGGGTATGTCCTTCGCCCTTTGACCGCCCTTAATTTAAATCCGACGGTTCCTGAGGAAACGGGAATGGTGGACAGAAGCAAATTGATGGGTTTATCCGGCAGAGGAAGAAAAAAACAAATTGACCTGGCCGGGCATTTTGGTATAGAAAAGATTCCTCAGCCTGCGGGAGGCTGTTTGCTTGCCGATTCGAATTTTTCCGGAAAGCTCAGGGATCTTATAGCACACAAAGAATTTTCCCTAAAAGNNACACGGGCGTTTTTACAGGAATAAGAACGGCAGCCGTATTATAATAGCGAGGAACGAAAGCGAAAGCCTGCTGTTATGGAACGAACGCGGAGGCAATATGATTAATATGAAGCATTATAATGTCCCCGGCGCGGCGGCGGTTTATCTACCCGGAAAAGACAGGGATATTGAAAGCGCGGCGGCCCTTTTGTCTTATTTTGGCAAAGGGAGAAATCTTGAGAAGGTGGAGATAGCGTATAAAATTGCCGGAAAAGAAAAGAGCTTGTCCGTAGCACCGGAGAGCCCGGAAAAATCCGGGTTTTTGCTTGTATGAAAAAAAGACCGATAGCCTTAACAGTCGCGGGTTCCGATTCGGGAGGGGGAGCGGGCATCCAGGCCGACCTTAAGACTTTTTACGCGTTTGGAGTCTATGGAGCCAGCGTTATAACGGGTCTGACTGCTCAGAATACAATAGAAGTGAGATCCGTATTTAAAGTCCCTGCTGAATTTGTTATCGAGCAGTTAAATGCGGTATTTGATGATTTTGACGTGGACGCGGTAAAGACCGGAATGCTTTGTGATGAGGGGACCGTGAAAAAAGTAGCAGAATTTTTTACGGGGAAAAAAATTAAAAATATCATTGTTGACCCTGTTATGATTTCCAAAAGTGGATATGCCCTTCTTGAAGAAGACGCTGTCCGGACACTTATCAGGGATCTTTTGCCCTGCGCCGCGGTTGTCACACCGAATATATTTGAAGCGGAGAAAATAGCGGGCATAAAAATATCATCGGTCGGGGATATGCGTTCGGCGGCGGAAAAAATATTGAAAATGGGGGCAAAAAACGTCCTTATTAAAGGAGGGCATCTCAAGGGGGACCCATTTGATGTCCTGTGTTCCAAAAACAGGTGCGCAGTCATTAAGGGAAAAAGACAGACCGAATTATTTACCCACGGCACCGGCTGTTCTTTGTCTTCGGCCATAACGTCCTGTATTGCGAAAGGGCGCGGCATTGAGTCGTCCGTAAGGATATCAAAACAGTTTGTTGAAGAAGGTATCAGAAAGGGATATAATCCCGGCAAAGGCTGTGGCCCTGTTAACCATTTTGTCAGACCCAGGTTTTTATAGGTTAGGTTTGAAAATAATATCATGAGAATTTTTAAATACGGTTCGGAAGTGTTGAGGAAAAAAGCGGAAAAAGTGGTTTGGTCCGAAGAGACCAGAAAACTTATTTCGGATATGTTTAAAACAATGAGAGAGGAGAGGGGAGTCGGCCTGGCCGCGCCCCAGGTTGGGAAATCAGCAAGGGTAATAGTTATAGATATAGGAGAGGGCGGGGTTGCTTTGGTTAATCCCGAAATAACGGAAAAAAGAGGGAAAGAAACATCTGTTGAGGGCTGCCTTAGTTTTCCCGGCATTGAATTTGAGATAGAGAGGGCCGGAGAAGTTGAAGTAAGGGGCTTAAATGACGAAGGCCGCGAATTGAACATAACGGCCTGCGGCCTTTTTGCGCGCGCGCTGCAGCATGAGATAGACCATCTTGACGGCATTCTGATTGTTGACAGAACAACTTTTTTAAGCAGGAAACTTGCTTCAAGCAAACTGAAAAAGCTGATAAAGGAAAGCAAAAAAAATGAAATGCTATCTTGAATGCATACCCTGCTTCGTAAAACAGGCTGTTGAAGCCGGGAATATACTTTCGTCCACCGCAAGCCAGAGAGAAGAAATTTTACAGAAAAGCCTTAAGCTGATAATAAATATGGACAGGAATATGACCCCGCCTGAAGCAGGGATGAAAATACATTCAATAATAAAATTCATTACGGGCAAAAAAGACCCTTATAAGGAGATAAAAGATTATTATAATAATCTCGGGCCGGAATTCTATAAAAAATATAAGGGAAAAGTCAATAAATCGAAGGATAGGCTTTTAACTGCCGTTAGATGTGCTATTGCGGGAAACGTTGTTGATTTCGGCGTAGCGGGAGAGTTTGATGCCGAAAAAGATATCGAAAAAGTAATGACCCAGGATTTCGCATATTTTGATTACGATGCCTTCAAAAAAATTCTGTCGAAATCGCGTTCGCTCCTGTATCTCGCGGACAATGTCCCCGAAACATTTTTTGACCGTATACTTATCGAGGAATTGGAGGATAAGGAGATTACGTACGTTGTCAAGTCGGCGCCCATAATAAATGATGCTACCGTTGAGGACGCATTGATAGCGGGAATTGACGGGATTGCCCGCGTTGTTGAAAGCGGTTCCTGCGCGCCCGGCACGGTGTTAAGCCTGTGCAGCGCCGAATTTTTGCGGACAATGAAGGAAAGCGATATGGTCATAAGCAAAGGACAGGGTAATTATGAAGCGTTGGAAGATATAAAAGGCAAGGATGTGTTCTTTATGCTTAAAGCCAAATGCAAGGTGGTTGCAAAACATTTAAATGTGAAAGTTGGGGATATAATCTTCAAGTATAAAGGTGGAAAATGAAATATTTGTACGGTCCGGTCATATCACGCAGATTGGGATTATCACTCGGTGTTGACCTTATTCCTTTAAAAACATGTTCCTTCAATTGCGTTTATTGCCAGTTGTCATCTACCGCAAGCTGTGTAACAGAGAGAAAGGATTATGTTTCTCCTGAAGAGGTTATAGATGAGTTTTACAAATTCAACAGTGAAAATATCCAATATGACTGGATAACTTTTTCCGGTTCGGGAGAACCGACTTTGAATGCATCTTTAGGATATATAATACAGGAAATAAAAAAATCGGCTTCAAAAAAAATCTGTGTGATTACCAACAGCTCACTGATAAGTTCGGGCGAAGTGAGACAGGATCTGCTCGACGCGGACCTGGTTATGCCTTCTCTGGATGCTGTTTCCCCCGAGATATTTCAAAAGATAAACAGGCCGTTTAAAGGGTCGGATGTGGAAAAGATTATCAGCGGGCTTATTGAGTTCAGGAAAGAATTTATGGGCCGGATATGGCTTGAAATAATGTTTGTCAAAGGTATAAACGACAACAGTGCCGAAATCGCAAAATTTTCAGAGGCTATAAAAAGGATTAAGCCGGATAAGGTTCATTTGAATACCGTTATCAGGCCGCCGTCTGAAAAAAATATACTGCCTGTCGATAGGTATACGCTCATAAAGATAGCGGATCAGTTAGGGGACAGGGCGGATGTCATAGGCAATTTACCAGAGGTCCCCCAATTTGAAAAAGGCAGGTTGAACGCGGAAAATCTCCTTGGCCTTCTGGAAAGCCATCCTGCGACGCTTGAAGAGATTATGAACTCGTTCGGCGCGACAAAATTTGCCGCGGCAAAGATACTTGAAGAACTTGTAAAATTAAGGAAGGTGGAAGAAAAAAGATTTGAGAATAAAGTGTATTATGTGCTCAAGCCCTGATTCCACGATATAACCTTTTTTCACGTCGATAAACAATATTTTACCCGTAATTTCTTGACACCGGAAGAGCAAGGTGTTAGTATCCGTCGAAATTAAAATTATTCTTCAGCGTCTTTCCGGAAAAAAGTTCAAAAATTCATATTGGTACGGGGTGAAGATTATGTTTTTTAATTGGCTTGATATAATTTTACTTATAATAATTTTACATGGCGCGAGAAAGGGCATGCAGAGAGGTTTTTCCGCGGGAATTATTTCGCTTATCGGTTTTATTTCGGCCGGTATTTTAGCGTTGCATTTTTATAAGGATGTCGGCGCAAGGATAGATAACCTGATACCTATAGGAGAAAGGTTTTCCGGCTTTATCGCTTTCGGGATTATATGTGCCTTAATAATTTTTATCAGCGTTTTGGTCCAAAAATTCTTTCATTCGGTTCTGCAGATGAGGTTCGTTGATAATTTTGAAAAGTATGGAGGCGCGGTAGTCGGATGTTTAAAAAGGGCATTAATGATGGGGATTGTTTTTTACGGCTGCCTGTTTGTCGGAACATTTACGGAAGTGCCTCCTGCCGTTGTGGAAAGCGGTGAACATTCAGTGATAGCGGGAGTGATATTCAATATTTTTAACGGCGCTTACAGGACAAGCATGGCCATTACCGGTTCGGAAGATAATCTGGCCGAACAGGAAATTATCAGCAGGAATTCCGGCAGCCCGGGTTATGCGAAGCGGAAAAAATCGTGAATAAAAACCGCCCCGCGGGCAGTCTGAAAACTGATAAAATTTAGTGTTGACATGATATTGGACGTATGTTAAATTATGCGTCTGTTTTTTGGATGCGTTGAGGGGATTGTTAAGGAACAGGATATTATGAAAAAGAAAAGCAAAGAAAAAAGCCGGAAATGGTATCTGATAAATGCGGAAGGGCAGGTTCTGGGAAGGATGTCCACCAGGATAGCCGATGTTTTGAGGGGAAAGAATAAGCCTACTTTTGAGCCGCATGCCGATACTGGAGATTTTGTTGTAGTTATCAACGCCGAAAAAGTTAAGCTGACCGGCAGGAAAAAAGAACAGAAAGTTTATATTTCGAAAAGCGAATATCAGGGCGGGCAGAAAATTGTGCCGATTAAGAAAGTTATGGAAAAGAAGCCGGAAATGGTCATTTTTCATGCAGTTAAAGGCATGCTGCCGAAGAACAAACTGAGCAGCGCCATTATAAAAAAGCTTAAGGTGTATGCCGGTTGTGAACATCCTCATGCGGCTCAGCAGCCGGAAAATCTGAATTTAGGAGTTAAATAGGCGATGATTGAAGAATATAGAGCTATCGGAAGGCGGAAAACCTCCGTTGCCCAGGTGCGTATGATGCTGGGAAAGGGAAAAATTGAAGTGAATGACAAACCTTTAAAAACATACTTTAATATGGAAAATTTAATCAGGCTTGTTGAAAGGCCGTTATTGGATACAAATAATATGGGCAAGTATGATGTAATAGTCAGAGTTAAGGGCGGCGGAGTCGCGGGTCAGGCCGGGGCTATCAGACACGGCATAGCCAGGGCTCTTGTCAGGGCGGATCTCAATATCAGAGGGCGTCTTAAAGAAGAAGGACATCTTACAAGAGACGACCGGAAAAAAGAAAGAAAAAAATATGGCCGGGCCGGTGCCAGAAAGAGGTTCCAGTTCTCAAAACGTTAATATTATGCGCTTATCAGGGCAGAGGACTTACCTCTGCCCTTTTTTTTTATCCATTGTTTATAAAACTTTACATTAGAAACGTTTGACACTTTTGTTGCAGTAAAATATAATCGGATACATTTTAAACGCGTAAGGTATTTTAAAGGAGACAGATATGGTTAAGGCTTCAATAGTGGGGGCTACGGGGTATACAGGGGAAGAGATAGTAAAAATCCTTACAAGGCATAAGAGCGCGAAAATCGTGTCTTTGACGGCCAAAATAGAACAGGAAGTGTTCATTGATGATGAATTTCCCGAATTAAAGCATGTTACTCATATCAAATGTTATCCTTTTGAAAAGGAGATAGCTGCTGCTGATGCGGATGTTGTTTTCCTGGCTCTTCCCCATACGGTGAGCATGAAGTTCGCGTCTTTTTTCCTGAAACAGGGCAAAAAGGTTATAGATCTTAGCGCGGATTACAGGCTTAAAAATGCCGCTGATTATGAAAAATGGTATGGCTGTAAGCATGTGGATGAGGATAATGTTCAAAAGGCGGTTTATGGATTACCGGAATTGTATGAAAATGATATCAGGTCCGCGAATCTTATTGCCAATCCCGGCTGTTATCCGACAAGCGTGATCCTGGGCCTGGCGCCGTTGCTGAAAAACAATATCAACAGTTCAGATAATTTTATAGTTGATTCCAAAACGGGTATTATGGGAGCAGGCAGGAAAGCCAGCCTCAGTTTTCATTTTCCTGAATGTGACGGGAGCGTTTGGGCTTATAAAATAGGACAGCATCAGCATACCCCCGAAATGATCCAGGAACTGGCTAGGATCTCGGGCAGAAAAACCAGCGTCCTTTTTACCCCTCATGTCGTTCCTTCATCGCGCGGAATTTTAAGCACCATATATGCGGATGTTAAAAAAGGGATAAAATTAAAAGAGATAATTGATATATATGCTGATTTTTACGGGAAGAGTCCTTTTGTAAGGGTGTATCCGGAGAAGCAACTTCCTCATACAAAGGATATCAGCGCGAATAATTTCTGTGATATCGGGTTTGGTTACGACTCTGAGTCGGGGAAACTGATAGTCGTATCCACGGTAGACAACCTGCTTAAAGGGGCAGCCGGTCAGGCCGTCCAGAATATGAATATTATATATGGCTTTGACCAGAAAGAAGGATTAATTTGATGAATGAATCTTTTATCAGAAATATACCTCAGGGAAGCATAACCACTCCCAAAGGTTTTAAAGCCACAGGCGGTCATTGCGGCATTAAAAGGAGCGGGAAGAAAGATCTGGCTATAATATATTCCGATGCGGAAGATACCATCGCGAAGGGTTTATTCACAACAAATGTTCTTCCGGCCGCTCCCGTATTGTTATCCAGGCTGCGCCTCAGGAACGGCAGGCTGAGGGCTGTTGTAATAAACAGCGGCGTCGCCAATGCCTGTACGGGTCAGCAGGGATATAAAAACGCCGATGCAATAACCGAAGAGGTTGCCAATATCCTCGGTTTGAAAAAAAATATGGTTGCGATGTGCTCTACGGGTAAAATAGGGGTACCTCTTCCCGTTGAAACAATAAAAAGAGGATTAAAATACCTCTCCAAGAAAATATCCTCTGAGGGCGGGCATTATGCGGCTGAAGCTATAATGACTACCGATACAAGGGAAAAACAATTGGCTTATGAAGTAACTTTGAACGGCGGGAAGGTAAGGATCGGGGCTATGGCAAAAGGCGCCGGTATGATAAATCCGAATATGGCTACAATGCTTGCTTTTATTACCACCGACGCAAAAATAACTGCCGTCCAGATGAAAAAGATTTTGGCGGATGCCGTTGAGATGTCCTTTAACAGGATCAATATAGACGGTGATATGAGCACCAACGATTCTGTAATCGCTATGGCTAACGGCCTTTCGGAGGTTGAAGTCAAGCCGAATTCCGCCGATGAGAAAACGTTCAGGACGGCTTTTAACAGGATATGCCTTGCGCTTGCAGAAATGATAGTGAGGGACGGGGAAGGGGCTACAAAATTTGTTAAAGTTAAAGTAACGGGGGCAAAAACAAGGAAAGACGCATCGCTTGCGGCCAGGGCTGTGTCAAATTCCCTGTTGTTCAAGGTTGCGCTGTACGGGCAGAATCCGAACTGGGGCAGGCTAATGGATGCTCTGGGTTATTCAGGAGCGGCTATATCCGCCGATAAAATAAGTGTCAGGTTCGGAGATATCCAGGCTGTAAAGGAAGGTGTTGCCGTGGAAGATTCCGAGCACCTCCTGAAAACCTATATGAAGCAAAGAGAGGTAGATATTTTTATAGATCTTTCGCTGGGTGGTTATCAGGAAGAAATCCTGACATGTGATATTGGCAGAAGGTACATAGAAATTAATATTTAGGAGATTTTTTGGAAAAAGCTATTTCAAAAGCAGCCGTTCTTATAGAAGCGATGCCGTATATACAACGCTTCAGGGATAAGGTTGTTGTCATAAAATTCGGCGGAAATGCCATGTCCGATAAGGCTATAAACAATAATGTATTGAGGGATATTGTTTTTATGGAGCTTGTCGGGATGAAGCCTGTCCTGGTGCATGGAGGCGGCAGCGCTATATCGAAGGAAATGAAAAAAGTAGGTAAAGAGCCGGTGTTTTCCAGCGGGCTCAGGGTTACGGATCTTGAGACCATCAGGATTGTCGAGAAAACATTATTTGAATCGGTGAACAAAGAATTGGTTATTTTAGTAAAAAAATTCGGCGGCAGGGCAAAACCGGTTTCGGGAAACAGGGACAGGATAATAAACGCCGCGAAAAAAAGGTTTTACGACCCTGAAAATCCCGGGAAGGAAATAAACCTCGGTTATGTGGGTGAAGTTAAAAAAGTAAACCCGGCTAAGATCAGGAAAATCTGTGATGAAGGCGTGATTCCTGTCATTGCGCCTCTCGGTTACGGGAAAAAGGGAGAAGTTTTCAACATAAATGCCGACCATGCCGCGGCAGAGATTGCGGCCGCTCTCAAGGCGGAAAAACTTGTGTTTTTGACGAATGTGAAAGGCGTAATGGTTAACAGGGGGGACGACGAAGCATATCTGATTCCTTCCATTAATGTGCGGGAGATTGAAAAATTGAAGATGAGCAAAGTTATAACAGGCGGGATGCTGCCCAAGGTGGATTCCTGTATTCATGCCGTAAAATCGGGGGTTCATAAAACACACGTAATAGATGTTAAAATCCAGCATTCTCTTTTGCTCGAAATTTTTACTGACAAGGGGATAGGAACTGAAATTATCGTATGAGGTGACGAATGCAGAATTCAGCTGAGGATATTATTAAGTTTTACAACACATATGTTATGAAAACATATGCGTGGAATCCCATAGTTATCGTTAAAGGCAAAGGCTCATGGGTTTGGGACATAAATGGCAGGAAATATCTGGATTTTTTCCCGGGTTGGGCTGTCAGCGGGCTGGGACATTGTAATACGGAAGTGGCCGGAGCCATAAGAAAGCAGGCATCCACTCTTATCCATATGCCCAATAATTTTATGATGGAACTTCAGCCGCTGCTTGCCAAAAAGATAATAGAGAATTCTTTTAAGGGGAAATGTTTCTTCTGTAATAGCGGCGCCGAAGCCAATGAGACCGCTTTTAAAATTGCGAGGAAATATGGGAGCCAAACGGGAAGATATGAAATAATAACGATGAAAAAATCATTTCACGGCAGGACGCTTGCGGCTGTGACAGCTACGGGGCAGGAAAAATATCACAAGGGTTTCGAACCGCTCGTTCCGGGCTTTAAATATGTGGGATTCGGCAGTAAGGATGAACTGGCAAAGGCTGTTACGGATAAAACGGTTGCCGTCATGCTTGAGCCTATCCAGGGTGAAGGAGGAATTAACGTTTCGGATAAAGACTATCTCAGGTATATCAGAGACTTATGCGATAAAAATGATATGCTTCTGATACTGGACGAGATACAGACCGGCATGGGCAGGACAGGCAGGATGTTTGCTTACCAGCATTATGATATTGAGCCGGATGTTATGACTTTGGCTAAAACGCTGGGGGGAGGGATTCCCATAGGAGCCGCTGTCGCCGGTGAAAAAGTATGCGATGTCCTTGAACCGGGGAACCATGCGTCCACCTTCGGCGGCAACCCGCTTGCCTGCGCTGCGGCGCTGGCGGTTTTTGAGGTTATAGAAAAAAATGGTTTTCTTGATAAGGCTGTCAAAAAAGGCGGTTATCTGAGGAAAAAACTTGAAGGTCTTAAATCCAAATATTCTTTCATCAAAGAAGTGAGAGGTGTAGGATTAATGTTGGGTATGGAATTGAATATTGAAGGCGGCGGAATATTCAATGAATGCCTTAAAAAGAATCTTATAATAAATTGCACATCGGGTAATGTGTTAAGGTTTGTGCCGTCAATGACAGTTAAAAAATCGGAAATTGATCTGGCGATTAATATAGTTGATGAAGTTTTTAAAAATGTGTCTTAACTTGGGGACGGGAGTATTTTATGGAGAAAGTCGTTCTTGCGTATTCCGGAGGATTAGACACTTCGGTAATATTAAAGTGGCTGAAGGAAGAAAAAGGGTATGATGTCATTGCTTTTGCCGCGGACCTGGGTCAGGGAAAAGAACTGGACCGGATTGAAAAAAAGGCAAAAGACACAGGGGCTTCAAAGGTTTATGTAGAAGACCTGAGGGAGGAGTTTGCCCGCGATTATGTTTTTGAAATGCTTAAAGCCAACGCCATTTATGAGGATAAGTATTTGCTGGGGACATCAATAGCCAGGCCCCTGATAGCCGGGAAGCAGGTCGAAATTGCTCTGAAGGAAAAAGCAAAAGCGGTATCTCATGGTGCTACGGGTAAAGGTAATGACCAGGTAAGGCTGGAGGTGGGGGCAGGGATACTTGACCCTAAGCTTGAGATAATTGCCCCGGTAAGGGTCTGGGAATTTAAATCCCGGGAAGAGGAGATTGAATATGCCAAGATGCATAATATTCCTATTGATGCCACAAAAAAGAAGCCATACAGCATAGATAGGAATATTTGGGCGATTAGCATCGAGGCGGGTATCTTAGAGAATTTGGAACAGGAGCCTCCGGAAGATGCCTATATGGTTACAAAAAATCCTATTACTCAAACAAGCTATGCCAAATATATTGAGGTATATTTCGAAAAGGGCATTCCTAAAAAGGTAGACGGTAAGGCCTATAACCTGAAAACGCTGATTAACCATCTTAATGAGGTAGGGGGGCTTTATGGGGTGGGAAGATCGGATATGGTGGAGAATAGGCTGGTAGGAATTAAATCCAGGGAAATTTATGAAGCGCCTGCCGCAACCATCCTGCATATAGCGCATAAAGAATTGGAAGCCCTGGTTTTAGACAGGGAGCTTGCGCATTTTAAAGATATTGTTGCGCTGAAATATTCGGAATTGGTGTATAATGGGCTCTGGTTTTCGCCGTTAAAGGAAGCGCTGGATAATTTTGTCAACGCTACCCAGAAATGTGTAACCGGTACAATAAAATTAAAGTTGTTTAAGGGCAGCTGCGTGGCGGTATCCAGGAAGTCCAGGTATTCGCTTTATAAAAAAGAATTAAGTACTTACGGAAAAGAAGATAAGTTTGACCAGAGGCTGGCAGAAGGATTTATTAAGATTTGGGGCATGCCCTACAAGAAGTAATGCTCAAGTATTGCCAGTAGGGACACCCTGCGAAGCAGAGTGTCCCACGTGGAGATAAGTAATTGGCAACAAGCTAAGGGAGAAAAAATGTCAAAGAAACTTTGGGGATCAAGATTTGCCAGGAAAACAAACGCATTGACCGATAAATTTACCTCGAGCATCTCATTTGATAAGAGGCTGGCTAAATATGACTGCTTGGGAAGTATTGCGCATGCCAAGATGTTAGCCAAGCAGAATATTATCCCAAGATCCGATGCTGCCTTAATTGTCAGAGGGCTCAATTCAATCCTTACTGATTTAAAAAAGGGTAATTTTAAGTTTGACCTGAATGCCGAAGATATTCATTCGAATATACAGGAGGTTCTTTTTAAGAAGGCCGGCAAGGCTGCGTTTAAATTGCATACAGCAAGATCCAGGAACGACCAGGTGGCCTTGGATATTAAGATGTATATTAAGGATGAGATTGATGCTTTAGCGCAGCTGATTACCGAACTGCAAAAGGCGATACTTAAATTGGGCAAGGCGAATATAAATGTTATTATCCCCGGTTACACGCATCTGCAGGCGGCCCAGTGTGTTTTATTGGCGCACCATCTTTTAAGCTATATAGAAGGATTAGAAAGGGATAAGGGAAGGTTATCTGATGCTAAGGAAAGGGCTGATAGCATGCCTTTAGGCGCCTGCGCTTTCTCAGGGACAGGGCTGCCTATCGATAGGAATTTTGTAGCAAAAGAATTAGGGTTTAAGAACGTAACCGCAAACAGTATCGACAGCGTAAGCGACAGGGATTTTATTATCGAGGCCTTAGCCGGGCTTTCCATACTTTCAGTGCACCTGTCGAGAATGGCGGAGGATTTGATCCTTTGGTCAACTAAAGAGTTCTCCTTTATTGATATCGACTTTTCCTTTTGTACCGGATCAAGCATTATGCCGCATAAGAAAAACCCTGATATCCTGGAATTAATCAGGGGTTCGGTGGGTAAAATACAAGGTGACTTATCCAGCGTCTTGATATTAATGAAGGGATTGCCTTCCTCTTATAACAGGGACCTGCAGTTGGATAAGCCGGCGCTTTTTGATGCTATTGATACGGTTAAGAATATGCTTGAGGTTTTTATCCCTCTTTTTGAGAATATTATTATAGAAAAAGAGGCAATTGCTGCCAAGCTAAACGATGAATCATTATTTTCGGTGGATATTGTTGAATACCTTATAAAAAAGGGGATATCCTACAGGCAGGCGCATGATGTTGTGGGCAGGATGGTTAAAGACTGCCTTGATAAAGGGAAAAAGATTTCAGGCCTGTCAGCTTTAGAGCTTAAGAGATACTCACATAAATTAGGTCCGGATGTAAAGGAAATACTTAATGCTCAGAAATCGGCTAATCTTAAAACATCATATGGCGGGACAAGCATTAAGGGAGTAGTAAGACAAATTGATAAATGGAGTAAAAGGCTAAAATAAGCCGGAGATGAAAGATGTTTAAGAAAATTCTAGTTTTAATTTTACTGTTCGTTATCCACTGCTTACTATTTACGGCATCCTTTGTTCAATCCTCCGAAGAATCTATCACTATCACTACCTATTATCCTTCACCATACGGTAATTACCGGGAAATGAGGGCAACCAGAATAGCTATAGGAGACGGCTATATTAATGGATCTAACTACTGTTGGCCCGGTGAAACCTGTACAAATACCATTAATGCTGATGCGGATTTAGTGGTAGAAGGAAACGTTGGCATCGGGACGACGACTCCCAGTGTTAAACTTGAAGTTAATGGCCAGGTTAAAATTACCGGTGGTTCGCCCGCCGATGGCAAGGTTTTGATTTCGGACGCTAATGGACTCGCTAGTTGGGGCGGCACTGATAGTGTGGATATATACAAATGCCCTAACAATTACTCTTGTGATGATGGGCAATACATAAATGGTGACTGGGCATCTTATGGCTGCATCGGGCAAATAAGTTCCATATCATCTTGCACAAATGCTTGGCACCTTCATGGGAGTAAATCATGCTCTAATGTTTGTACTTACCTTGGGAAAGTGGTAGTACGATAGTTAGAAAGAATGAGGTAGAGTTTACAATAGATAGTACCGGCAACGTCGGTATCGGGATAACGAGGCCTAGGGTACTGATAAGCGCATAGGAGTAATAAATGCACGAATTCAAATACAAAAATAACCAATTATATTGTGAGGGAATAAAGGTCCGGGATTTAGCTGAAAAATTTGGCACGCCGCTTTATGTCTATAGCTATCATACCCTGATCAGCCATTTTTTAAAATTAGAGCAGGCTTTTAAATCAATTAATCCGCTTATCTGTTATTCTGTAAAAGCTAACTCTAACCTTGCGATACTTAAGGCGTTAGTTGATAAAGGGTCAGGCCTGGATATTGTTTCCGGAGGAGAGCTCTTCCGTGCGCTTAGGGCAGGATGCAGCCCTAAGAAAATAGTCTATGCCTCGGTAGGTAAAACGGAGAAAGAGATAGAGTATGCAATCAGGAAAGGCATTCTTTTCTTTAATGTAGAATCTCTACCTGAGCTAGAGGCCATTAATATTATTTCAAAGAAATTACATAAGACTGCGAATGTAGCTATACGCATTAATCCGGATGTAGAGCCGAAAACCCATAAATATATTACCACCGGAAAGCTCACTAATAAATTCGGCATTGATTTAAGGAGCGCCCGTCAGATCCTTCTAATGCGCCGGGCATTTACTAATATAAAGATTGCGGGGCTGCACATTCATATCGGTTCCCAGATAACCGAATCTTCGCCTTATGTGGAGGCAGTCAGGAAGGTAGTTGCCTTTATAGGCTTGCTTAAGAGAGAGGGATTGTTTCTTGAATACCTTAATATCGGAGGGGGATTGGGCATAATTTATGATAAAGAAACCCCGCAGACAGCCAAAAAGTTTGCTCAGAAGGTGCTGCCCTTGCTTGAGAAAACAAAGCTTAAGATAATTATGGAGCCGGGAAGATTTGTCTGCGGCAATGGGGGGGCTTTGGTAACTAAAGTCTTATATGTCAAAAATACTCCGAAGAAGAAATTTATCATAGTAGATGCAGGGATGAATGATTTAATCCGTCCCGCGCTATATGGCGCATATCACAATATTCTGCCTTTACAGGCAAACAGGCAAACAGGCAAACAGGCAAACGAGAAAGTAGATATAGTAGGCCCGATATGCGAAAGCGGGGATTTTTTCGCCAAAGACAGGTTATTGCCAAAGATGAAAGAAGGATGCTATCTTGCGATTATGGGCTCCGGCGCCTATGGTTTTAGTATGTCCAGTAATTATAACTCAAGGCGCAGGGTGGCGGAGGTTATGGTGGTAAAGGATGAGCCGTTTGTAATCAGAAAGAGGGAATCTTACGCTGATTTGATTCGCAATGAGATGATCCCTTCTTTTCTTTCGGGGCGTTAAATATGCGTACAGTTAGTTTTACTAAAATGGTGGCTTCCGGAAATGACTTCGTAGTTTGCCGGTTATCGGGTTTGCCGGTTATCCGGTTAAGAAAATTAGCTAAACAGATTTGTGATAGAAGGTTTGGCATTGGGGCGGATGGTTTGCTTTTAATAGGTAAATCAAAAAAAGCGGATATCCGGATGCGTATCTTTAATACCGACGGCTCAGAGGCTGAAATGTGCGGTAATGGGGCAAGGTGTGCGGCGCTTTACTACAGCAGGCAGTTAAAATCCACAGGTTTGAAGTGCTCTATTGAGACGAAGGCAGGGATTATAAGCGCTCAGGTAAAAGGGGATAAGGTTAAAATCAGGTTAACTAATCCCAAGGGGCTTAAATTGAATATGCCCTTAAACGTTAACGGAAGAAACTTAAGGGTAAATTTTATTAATACCGGAGTCCCGCATACGGTAATTTTCGTGGACGGCTTAAATAGTATCGATGTTGACGGCATTGGAAGGCAGGTTCGTTTCCATAGCAAGTTCTCGCCAAAAGGGACAAACGTAAATTTTGTAGAGCCCTTAGGCAATCAATCCATCGGCGTGCGCACTTATGAAAGAGGGGTTGAAGGGGAAACGCTTGCCTGCGGCACGGGCTCAACTGCATCGGCTTTAATTTTGGCTGCTAACCGCAAGCGGTTATCTTCCGGCAGCATTGATGTTAAGACCAAAGGGCAGGAGATATTAAAGGTTTATTTTGAGAGGGTTCAAGGCGGATTCAGGAATGTTTGGCTGGAAGGCCGCGCAAAAATAGTTTACAAGGGGGAATGCTATGTTTAAGGGGTCAATCGTAGCCATGGTTACGCCGTTTCATGACGGAAGAGTTGATGAAAAAAAGCTCAAGGATTTGGTTGATTTCCAGATTAAAAACGGTACAAGCGGAATTGTCCCTTGCGGTACTACGGGAGAGTCGGCGACCCTCTCTTTCGAGGAGCATGAGAGAGTTATTGAGGTCACTATCGAGCAGTCCAGGAAAAGAGCCCCGGTTATTGCCGGTACCGGTTCAAATTCAACCGAGGAGGCGGTAACCTTAACAAAACAGGCTGCCCGCGCAGGTGCGGATGCTTCGTTGCAGGTCTCTCCTTACTATAACCGTCCGACACAAAAAGGGCTTTATGAGCATTTTAAGGCTATTGCGGATTCAGTAAAAATTCCGATTATCCTTTATAATATCGCCGGCCGCACAGGCGTAAATATCGAGCCGGAGACAATCGCAAAACTTGCTTCTAACTGCAAGAATATTGTTGCGGTAAAAGAAGCATCGGGTAATTTGGACCAGATGTCGCGCATTAAAGCGCTCTGCCCTCCGAGTTTTCATCTGATTTCCGGAGACGACAGTTTAACTCTACCTGTATTAAGTATAGGCGGTACAGGGGTTATATCGGTGGCGGCAAATATTGTCCCCGCAGATACCGCAGATTTGGTTAATTCGTTTATGGAAGGGGATATTAAAGAGGCCCAGAGGATTCATTATAAGCTATTGCCTCTTATTAAGGCCTTGTTTATAGAAACAAATCCCATACCCGTGAAAACAGCAATGGGTTTATTAGGAATGTGCGCGCCTGATTTGCGGCTGCCGATGTCTTCAATGTCGCCTGAGAATTTAGAGAAGCTTAAGAAAGCGCTTGTTGATTACGGATTATTAAAATAATGCAGGGACTGTCCCCGAAGGGGACTGTTCCTAGATTTTAGGAGAGTTACGATGAATATTAACCAAAAGATGATTAAGTTAGGTATTGCCGGTGTCTGCGGAAAGATGGGCAGGCGCATATTTGAGCTTGCCTGCCAGGATAATGAATTTGAACTGGCGCTGGCCTTAGAAAAAAAGGGTACCCCTGCAATCGGCAGGGATATCGGAAAACTTAAGATATCTTCTAATCAGGATGGGGTTTTTCTTATCGATGTGTTTATAGATTTTACAACCGCGCAGGCGGCAGAGGAAAACCTTGATTATGCTGCCAGATATAAAAAACCGCTTGTTTTGGGGACAACCGGATTAAGCGATAACCAGATAGACAAGATAAAAGAGGCCTCTAATGTTATACCAATTGTTTTTTCCCCTAACTTTAGCGTAGGGATTAATACCCTTTTTACTCTTTTGCCTGAGGTGGCTAAAAGATTGGGTCCGGATTACAATATTGAAGTTATCGAGGCGCACCATAAAGCAAAGCAGGATGCGCCTTCGGGGACTGCTAAGAAGTTAGTTGAGGTTTTAACAGGGGCTGTAAAAAAGAATATTCCTGCCCATTCAATACGCTTAGGGGATATTGTGGGAGACCATACGGTAATATTCTGCGGCAATTCGGAGCGTATTGAGATTAAACATCAGGCGCATTCGCGCGATTTATTCGCTTTAGGCGCCTTAAAAGCCGCAAAGTGGGTGCATGGAAAACCAGCGGGTTTGTATTCAATGCAGGATGTGTTGAGGTAGGGACAGTCCCCGTAGGGGACTGTCCCTAGAATTTAGGAGAGTTAAAATAATGGATTTCGAACTTTCAAACAAGTTGCAGAGTTTACCGCCTTATTTATTCCTTGAGATTGATAAGGCCAAAAGAAAAGCCAGGGCGGAAGGAAGGGATATTATTGATTTAGGCATAGGGGATCCTGATCAGCCTACGCCTAAGTATATAATTGATACTTTGTATAAGGCATCGCTTGATCCGGCAAACCATCG
>DJVC01000017.1 GCA_002440765.1 bacterium UBP3_UBA6266
CCAGCAAGAGACCGATAAAAAACAAACCTGACCGCTTCATCATAAAAATCCTTCAGATAAGTGCCGGCGCTTCAACGGCTCTATATGATTTCACTTCTCTGCCGCATTTCAGAATCGCTTTGGAAGGGCAAAAAGATATACATCTCATGCAAAGCTGGCATTTTTTGGAGAAAACGGGATATTCCTTCATTTCAATATTATTTACAGGGCACAACCTGGCGCACAACCCGCATTTTATGCATTTATCTTCAGACACACTCATACCCGTTTTTTCCGAAAGGCTCTTCCACACCGACTTGCTTGTACCTAACAAGAACAATACCTTACACAAAACGGGTATTCTCCCCCAACTTGCCGTACCATTTATAAGCTCGCCGGCATATTTTTCAGCCGCCTGTAGACCCTTCGCTACTTTTTTTCTGTTTTTCCCGGAATTACCGCTTACAGTCAAAAAATTGGACGGCATTTTTATCTCTTTAGCGCCGACGGGTATGTATTTCTTCTTAAGAAGAAATGTTTTAAGGGCGCCCACTATCCCGCCGGAAAAAGCAGCAAGAGTATCGAACATAAATATTTCGGTGCCATTGCCTTCAGGCAGATTTTCTATAAAATCCCATACAAATGGGTACGTTGACTGCACAGCGACAGGGAAAGCAAGACCTATGGTATTACCGACATTGACCTCGGAAGGGTTGGTTTTTTCAATCGGAAGAAGCTTAACTTTATATCCGGCAGAAGACAGTTTTTCACTTATTTTCCCGGCAACAAGTAATGTGTTGCCTGTCCCTGAAAAAAAATATATATCAATATTATTTTTCAAAATTAGAAAACGCTTAAGTCCCCATATGCCAGGATTCAAGATACTTTTTCTGCTCTGAAGTAAGGGTATCTATCTTTATGCCCATGGATTCAAGTTTCATATCCGCAACATTTTTTTCAATGTTTTCCGGAACCTGATAGACTTTCGCTTTCAGTTTATCCCTGTTCTTAACACAATATTCCGTTGTCAACGCCTGGGTGGCAAAACTCATATCCATCACGCACGCGGGATGCCCTTCGGCGGCGGCGAGATTGATAAGCCTGCCGTCCGCTAAAAGGAATATCGATTTGTTATTCGACAAAACAAACTCGTCAACGTAATTTCTTACTCTCCTTTTTACTTTTTTCGAGAGTTTCATCAGACCCGGAATATCTATCTCTACATTGAAATGGCCCGAATTACAGATAATGGCCCCTTTTTTCATTTTCCTGAAATGAACAGGCCGCAAAACACTTACATTTCCTGTCAGTGTACAGAAAACGTCACCTATTGGCGCAGCTTCTTCCATAGTCATAACCCTCATGCCGTCCATTGCGGCTTCTATCGCTTTTATGGAATCTACTTCGGTGACGATAATATTGGCACCCATCCCTTTCGCCCTCATAGCAAAACCCTTTCCGCACCAGCCGTATCCTGCAACAACAATTGTCTTACCCGCAATAAGGATATCCGTAGCTCTTATGATGCCATCCAATGTGGATTGCCCCGTCCCATATCTGTTATCGAAAAGATATTTTGTTTCAGCATCGTTTACAGCGATAATGGGAAATTTTAACACTCCGGATTTTTCCATCGCTTTCAGTCTCACGACACCTGTGGTGGTTTCTTCCATAGAACCTATTATTTTAGCGTGCAAATCCGGATGCCTTTTTAAAATTTCCGAAACCAGATCGGCTCCGTCGTCCATCGTCACATTCGGCTTGTGCGCGATAGCCGACTTAATATGCTGATAATAAGTCTTATTGTTTTCCCCTTTTACAGCAAAAACAGGAATTTTATAATCATAAACGAGAGAAGCCGCAACATCATCCTGCGTGGAAAGCGGATTGGATGCGCATAATACCACATCTGAACCTCCAGCTTTCAGTGTCCTGACCAAATTAGCCGTCTCCGCTGTCACATGGAGACATGCAGACATCCTGATGCCTTTAAGGGGTTTCTTTTTCGAAAAAGTCTCCCTTATATGCGCCAAAACGGGCATATCGTTGTTAGCCCACTCTATTCTTTTTCTGCCTTCTGCTGCCAGTTTGATATTTTTTATGTCATATTTCATCTGTCTCTCCTGTAATTTTATAATGCTGCTGTCCTCATAACTCAAAATTTCCACCTGTCGCGGGAATTACATTTTAAAAATAAACAACTTTTAACCGCAGATAAATATTATTTAAGAAATACTTCAAGAATTTTAATTTAAGTATTTTATATGTTTTTGCCTTTTATCTGTGTATATCAGTTAAATCTGTGGTTACAATTTATTAATTGATACGTTTTATTTTATTCCCAGTTTTTTCCTGAGAACTGAGGCCTTATCCGTGTTTTCCCATGTAAAATCCCTGAATTTTCTGCCAAAATGCCNNATGCTGTCCTGCCGTATATGGGTCTTTTAAGCTTCAGGTACCTGATAATATCGGCGGGCTTTAAAGGAAATACATCCCTTACAGCTTTTGAGAGCTTATTAAGAGGAACTCTGTTTGTATTCAGGCAGTCGACCAAAACGGATATAGGCTCAGGATATCCTATCGCGTATGACAGCTGGACTTCACATTTTTCCGCGATGCGGGCGGCAACAATATTTTTCGCAATATGTCTCGCCATGTATGTGGCGCTTCTGTCCACTTTCGAAGGATCTTTTCCCGAAAAGGCTCCGCCTCCGTGCCTTCCCATTCCGCCGTATGTATCAACTATTATTTTTCTTCCCGTTACACCGGTATCCCCGTGCGGTCCTCCAACAACAAATCTTCCGGTGGGATTGACAAATATTCTGGTTCTGCTGTCCATATATTTCGACGGAATCACATGTTTTATCACTTTGGACAGAATTTCCTTCCTCAATATGCTTATTTTCATAGGCTTATGCTGGGTAGAAACAACCACACTGTCCACTCTTACGGGATTGCCATCGTGGTATTCAATGGTGACCTGGCTTTTGCCGTCCGGGCGCAGGAAGTTAAGTATCTTTTTCTTCCTCGCTTCTGCCAGCCTCATTGTAAGTTGGTGGGCAAGCATAATGGGCAAAGGCAGATATTCCGGAGTTTCATTACACGCATAACCGAACATCATACCCTGATCCCCCGCTCCCTGTTCAGTGAATGTGCCCTCACCCGGGGTAACACCCATTGAAATATCGGGTGACTGGGTATGGACGGCTGAAATGACAGCGCAGGATTTATAATCAAATCCCATCTCGGAATCAGTATACCCTATCTTCTTAATCACATCCCTGGCTATATCAGAATAATTAATGTGGACACTGTGTTTTTTTGTGATTTCACCCGCAATAACCACCAGTCCGGTTGTAACAAGCGTCTCACAGGCAACCCTGGCATCTGGGTCCTCGGCTAAAATCGCATCAAGAATTCCGTCTGAAATCTGATCGCATACTTTGTCCGGATGACCTTCCGTCACCGATTCTGAAGTAAATAAAATTTTTTCCATAATTACACTCCAAAACATAAATATTATTTTTTATTATCAGAACAATTTTGACATACTATAAAAAAATACTTCCTATAAGTCAAGTTGTAATGAAAGATGCTTACGAACTTTTCAATTTGCCTGGGACGCTAATTCCGGAGCCACTTTTTTGAGAACTGTTCCCGCAAGCCTCCTGACCTGTGAACTCATTTTGCATTTTAATGCTTTTTCGGAAAGAGCCTTAAGGTCTTTAAGGGAAGCGCTCCTTATAACTTTTTTTATTTCGGGGACTATTATAGAGCTGGCGCTTAACTCATCTATGCCCATACCCACAAGCAATAATGTCATTTCAAGGTCACCGGCCATCTCTCCGCACATACCGACCCAGATATTCTCCGCATGAGCATTTTCAATGACTTTGTTTATTAACCTTAAAACCGCCGGGTTTGCGGGTTCATAAAGATAAGCCACTTTTTCATTTACTCGGTCGACGGCAATCGAATACTGTATCAAGTCGTTTGTGCCTATGCTGAAAAAATCGACGTGTTTTGCGATTATATCGGAGGTTATAGCCGCAGAAGGTATCTCTATCATAACCCCTATTTCAATCTCTTTATCATAGGAAACCTTATTTTTATCCAATGACACTTTGATTTCCTCAACAATCTTATTGGCCTGAATAACTTCATCAACACTGGATATCATGGGATACATCAGCTTAATATTCCCTATAGCGCTCGCTCTTAAAATCGCTTTCAGCTGTGTCCGGAAAATATCCTGCCTTTCCAGGCAAAACCTTATAGCTCTCCAGCCGAGAAACGGGTTCATTTCCTTTGATACCCCCAGCTGCGGGGAGAGCTTATCTCCCCCGAGGTCAAGCGTCCTTATTATAACCGGGTTAGGGTAAGTCTTTTCCGCGACCTCCTTATAAGCCTGATATTGTTCCTCTTCGGAGGGAAAATCGGGTCTGTTCAGATAAAAAAATTCCGTCCTGTATAAACCTATCCCCTCAGCCCCGTGAGATAACACGGACAAGACATCGTGGGGAAGTTCAATATTGGCCGAAACAGTCAGCCTGTACCCGTCAAGAGTTTCTGCCGGCAAGTCCTTGAGCTCGGCCAATTTTTCATTCAGCCTGTCCAACTTCGAAATTTCTACTGAATATTTGCCCTGAGTCCATTTCGATGGATTGAGAGTAACGACACCGTGGCTTCCGTCTATTATTATCTCATCGCCGGATTTGACTTTTCTGCTGATGTCCCTGAGACCGACAATCGCGGGAATCTCCAGAGACCTCGCCATAATAGCCGTGTGAGATGTTTTACCTCCTATGTCGGTAACAAAACCTTTAACCAATTCCTTGTGCATCAGGGCTGTATCCGAGGGGCTAAGGTCGTAGGCCACAATAACAACTTCTTCCTTGAATGCGGACAGATCCTGTTTTTTGCGGCCGAGGAGGTTGCATAATACCCTTTTGGTAAAATCCCTTATATCAGATGCTCTTTCCTTAAGATAGTCATCTTCCATCTTGGAAAAAAGCTCTACATATTTTTCTCCCACCTGCTGAAATATATATTCAACATTGTATTTCTCTTTTTCCAGCCTTTTGATGACCTGTTCGATAACAGACCTGTCTTCAAGAAACAGCAGATGCGCGTTGAATATCTCGGCATGCTCCGCGCCCATCTGCTTTGCAATTTTATCCTGTATGCCTATAAGTTCATGGCGGGTTTTGATAAGAGCTTCTTCAAACCGGGCTATCTCATTCGGAATCTGCTCTTCTTTAATCTTATACTTCGAAACTGTGTCTTCCTTGCTGTCATAAAGATAAACTCTCCCTATTGCAATACCCGGGGAAACAGGAATCCCCTTATAGACTATTTCTTTCTTGCTGTCTTTCATTCTTCTCCGAATTTATTTATAAAAAGTCTTTCCAGCTCTTCCACCGCCATTTGCGCGTCATCACCTTCGGCTATTATCTTCAGTTTAGAACCTTTGGCCGCGGCAAGCATCATCACTCCCATAATACTTTTGCCGTTGACCATTTCACCGTCTTTCGCTATTTTCACTTCCGAACTGAACCTGTTGGCCGTCTGAACCAACAGAGCCGCAGGCCTGGCATGCAAACCGAGCTCATTGATTATTTCTATTTCTTTTTCGATTTTACTCAAATTTTGGTTTTCCATCTCAGCCGTCAGATATTAATTATTTCTATTCTGCGTTTATCCATGTAATCTTTTGCCGTAAAGACGCTTTTTCTTCCGGTATTCGCTATCCTATCGGCCAATTTTTGAATACTGCTTTCTTTTCTGTGAACCGCAAGGTCCATAAGCATCGGCAGATTGACCCCTGTCACTATCATCAACTTATTGTCTTTATTTCTGAGGCCCATGCCGATATTGGAAGAACTCCCGCCGAAAACATCCACAAGAATCAATACGCCCTCAGCTGAATCGACACTTTCAACGGCTTTAACGATATTTCTCTCTATATCTTTCTGCTTGTCATTCGTAAACTGGCATACTATAGCCAATTTTTCTATTTTGCCGACTATTTGTTCGGCAGCTGCAACCAGATCTTTGGCAAGATTCCCATGAGCCGCGACTATAACACCAATCATATTTATCCGCCTTCGGTTTTTTTTCCGGTTTTCTTGCCGGTCATTCTGTTTATTAATGATTCATTAAGATCTTTCGCGGAATTTCTGCCGAGTTTCTTCAGCCGGTAATTAAGCGCCGCCGTCTTAATCATCAGGGCCATATCCCTCCCCGGCTTCACGGGTAAAAGAATATGAGCAAGTTTTATCCCGAGCAGCGTGTAAGATTGTTCTTCCATGCCCAATCTGTCGTATTCGCGTTCGCCGTCCCAATCTTCAAGGGAAACAACTATATCTATCCTTTTAAATTCTCTTACCGAGCCGGCGCCGTATAAAGTCTCTATATTAATGATTCCCAAACCTCTTATTTCCATATGATATTTTGTCACTTCCACGCACCTGCCTATCAGATCTTTCCTGTCATGCAGTTTTATCCTGACAACATCATCGGCAACCAGTCTATGCCCTTTATCGATAAGAGCAAGAGCGCATTCGCTTTTGCCAACCCCGCTTTTCCCTATAATCAGGACACCGACACCGTAAACTTCAACAAGATTTCCGTTCATCGTAATCTGAGGCGCAAATTTATCTTCCAGATAAAGAGTGGCTTCATTAATAAGAGACTTCGTTATCGAACCTGACCTGAACAGGGGCACACCGAAATGGTCGGCATATTTGATCATCTCATCAAAAGGAACGAAATGTCTCGATATTATGCAACAGGGAAATTTTTGCGAAAAAAACTTTTTAATTCTGTTTTTTCTGTCCTTTCCTTCCAAAGTCTTCAAAAAAGACATTTCAACAAAACCGATTACCTGTACACGCCGGACCGCGAAAAAACCGTAATATCCTACAAGGGCAAGCCCGGGACGGTTCAAAGTAGATTCCTTAATTTTCTTCCTCAGGCCTTTTTTTCCCGCAACCAATTCAAGGTCCAGGTGATCTTTAAGGTTTTCATAGAATTCTTTAACCGTAACATTGACCATCTGCAAATCCGCCGTTTTACTGGTTTTCCGTATATTCGATTTCTATATCTTTAACGGGACGATTTTTTCTGTCGTGAAATTTATCTTTCATCCTTCTGAGTTTCTGCTCCACTTTATCGATAAGCGTATCTATTGATTTGTACATATCGTCGCTGACTTCTTCGAGGTGAAGAGAAAAATGAGGGCCGTTCATATTAACTTCGACTTTCTGCCTGTATTTTTCCACGTCCATAATTACATGGGCATCATTGATTCTCAGTTCATACTTGTCGATTTTAGAAAATTTGTCTCTCGCATATTCTTTCATTGGGTCAGTAACCGAAACATGCCTGCCTGTAACGCTGATATTCACCGATTGAACCTCCTTTTTATCCTATATAAAGACAAACTAATAAAAATAAAAACTGTTTTCAACTTATTATAATATAGTTTAGCCGCGGATTTTTAACAAGAAAATTATGCAAAGCTACATTGTAAAGCCGTGGCCGAGATAAATATTCCTGGCCTGAGGGTCGTTTATAAGTTCCTGTGCCGTACCGGATAATAGAATTTCACTATCGTACATTATATAAGCCCTATCGGTTATTGAAAGCGTTTCCCTTACGCTGTGGTCCGTAAGCAAAATTCCCAGACCTTTATTTTTAAGATTTTCAATGATTTGCTGGACTTCAAAGACAGCTATGGGATCAACACCGGAAAACGGTTCATCCAATAATATAAAAGAAGGATTGGTAACCAGCGCCCTGGTAATTTCAAGCCTCCGTCTTTCCCCTCCCGAAAGCGTGTATGCCTTATTTTTAGCCAACTTATCCATATCGAGTTCGGCAAGCAGCTGCCTCAACCTTTCCTTTCTCTTCCTGTAATTCAAGGGAAGTGTTTCCAGAATTGCCATAATATTCTGCTCAACGGTCAAATCCCTGAAAATGGAAGGTTCCTGGGACAGGTACCCAATGCCCTTTTTTGCCCTCGCGCACATAGGCAATCTTGTTATATCCGCATCATCGAAAACCACACGGCCGGAATCCGGCCTTATAAGGCCTACAATCATATAAAACGTTGTCGTTTTGCCTGCCCCGTTAGGCCCCAGCAAGCCTACTATCTCACCCCTGTGAATATTTATCTCAACCTTATTCACAACAGCTCTCTTCTTATAACTTTTGCACAATTTTTCTGTTCTCAGAAGTTCCATAATATTACCTTAAAAAATACTTAACTCTTTAGTATCTTTCTTCCTTTCCGGAAAAATTACAAGTTTTGCGCCCGGTTCACAGACCATCCTGTTTTCGTCTATATAAAATGTTATTTTTTCACCTGTCAAAGTATCAGTCCCTCTTTTAACAACAGGATTGCCTTTTAATACAACCGTGCGGTTATCCATTATGAATACAGCTTCCTCGCAATTGGCGGTTTTGTCTTCCTGTTCAATTGCGATGTTTCCGAGCGCTTCTATTCTTTCGATTCTTTTCTCATCCTTATTGAAAGTAAGCTTGACCTTATCCGCTTTAATAGTCCCGTATTTATCTTCTACAAATACATTCCTGTTCAATATAACGATGTTATTGTTGTAATCTACATTCAACGGCCCATCACACGTTATGACCGTAGGCAATCTTTTAATTTCCTGTTCTATTCCATCTGAAGAGGAAGATACTTCCTCCTGCGCAACGGCCAAACCGCAGATAAAAACAAATAAGAGCAACGCCGCATTAAGCCTCACAGGGAAAACTCCTTAAGTTGCTTTTCATTTATGATAATCCTGATGTTCTTTTTAATATCAATCTTGCCGTTATCCAGAGAACCGAAAAACCCGTCCCCCGAAAGGAAGAAATCCTCTTTTTCAAGCTCAAGATGGCTGTCGGTTTTAAATTCCCGATCTTCCGCAAGATAATCAAGGCAATCTGTCTTCACTTTAATGCCGCTTTTTGTGGTAATAACAACTTCTCCCTCAACATGAATAATCTGGCTATCTTTATCTATCTGCCCTCTGCGGGCCACTATTTCATATAATTCAGATTTAGATTCAACCAAAGCCTTTATCTCTTCTATTTCAACTATCCCTTCTTTATTTACAACAGCCTTTTTCCCTTCAACCCGCCATTGATTTTCCATCTGTTCCGCGGGTGAACTGAAAATAAAATTCGTAAATTCGCCTATAGGAATCTGTTCTTCGGAAAAAACGGCAGGCAGGAACTGAAAACAAAATATTAAGATAAAAAACATCCTTATCATTATTTAAAATACCTCTCCGTTTCCTTTTCCCATTTGCCCTGTCCCTGAAGGATCATGTCCGCAATTTCACGGACAGCGCCTTTTCCCCCGGGGGTTTTCGTAACGTAATTTGCTTTTGCTTTAACATATTCGGGCGCCGAGGGCACCGACACGGAAACACCGGCGGATTTCATCAGCGGTATATCCATAAGGTCATCGCCCATGACACAAATCATCTCATCCTTTGCTTTTAATCCCTCTTTTACCTTCAGGAAAGCGTCCATTTTATTTTTCAGGCCTGTAAAAATCATATCAATTCCAAGCTCTTTGGCCCTTATTTCGGTACACTTGGAATCCCTTCCGGAAATAATCACGACTTTTATCCCGTTCCTTATGAGCATCTTTATACCCGTGCCGTCCAGAACACAGAATTTCTTCGTTTCGGTTCCATCGCTGCTGATTATTATTGAGCCATCGGTCATAACACCATCTACATCAAGCACAATAACTTTAATCTTCTTTAATTTATCTTCAAGTCCCATATACGTCCTTACGTAAAACGATCCTTAATCTGTATCCTAACCCTTAACCTCAGCCTCAAACTTTAATCTTAATTTCATTTTCATCCTATCCCGAGAAGGTCTTTTTCATCGATTAAACCCACGGGCTTCCCGTTTTTATTAACCACCGGAATTTCGTCGAATTTCCTTTCTTTGATAATGCGCAGTGCCTCCATAGCAAGTTTATCTTCATATATGACTGTGGGGTTCATGGTCATATACAATTTTACTTCCCTGTTTATAATATCGGGTGTTTTTTCAATGTTTTTCCTTAAATCACCGTCAGTAAAAAGCCCGACCATCTTACCGCGCGCATTTACTATCGAAGCGCAGCCTGCGCGTGCTCTCGTAATCTTCAGCAGAACATTTTTTATCAATTCATTCTCACGCGCAACAGCCAATTTATTTCCTGTCCTCATAATATCCTTAACTTTCAGGAGCTGTCTTCCCAAAGTTCCGCCGGGATGGTAAAAAGCGTAATCTTCAATCTTGAAGTCCTTGGCTTTAAGCAGGGCAATGGCTATCGCATCACCCAAAGCCAGCGCAGCCGTAGTGCTGGCCGTAGGCGCCAGATTCATCGGACAGGCTTCTCTGCTTACACCGGCGTCCAAAATTACATCGCTATACCTGGCAAGGGTCGATTTTTTGTTCCCTGTAACAGCTATAAGTTTAGCCCCTATTTTTTTTATCAACGGAACCAGTTTTATGATTTCCTCGGATTCGCCGCTGTTTGAAATCGCAATAACCGTATCTCCTTTCAAAACCATTCCCAAGTCGCCATGAATGGCTTCGGCGGGATGTAGAAAAAGAGAAGGTGTGCCCAGGCTTGCAAGTGTCGCCGAAATCTTCCTTCCTATAAGCCCGGGTTTTCCCATACCGGTCACAATAACACGGCCATTTGACGAAAGTATTAGGTTTATTGCTTTGTTAAAATCCTTATTAATCTTTTTGTGGACCAGCGCCAACGCATCAATTTCAGTCCTTATAACGTTTCTTGCTGTTTTTAGGAAAGACATTTTTGCTTTCATTCTTTAACTATCCTGTCTATATCTTTTAATTTTTTTATCAAATCCGGAAGATATTTTATGTTAAGCATATTGGGCCCGTCGCAGGGGGCTTTTCCCGGATTATCATGAACTTCCATAAATATAGCATCACAGCCGGATGCCACACCGGCACGCGCCAGCGGAGCAATAAATACGCTCTGCCCTCCCGAAGAACCGGAGCGTCCGCCGGGCAACTGAAGGCTGTGCGTAACATCAAGCACTACAGGGGTCCCGATCGAATTGAGCAGGCAAAGGCTCCTTATATCGCAAACAAGATTATTGTAACCGAAGGAATATCCCCTTTCCGTTACAATGATATTTTTATTTCCGGCTGATTCCGCTTTTTCAACTATGTACTTCATGTCCCACGGCGCGACAAATTGCCCCTTTTTTATGTTCAGCGGTTTCTTTGTGCCTGCCGATTTTACCAAGAGGTCCGTCTGACGGCAGAGGAAAGCCGGTATTTGTATGATATCGGCAACTTCCGCCACATCATCAACTTCAGATTCACGGTGGACATCCGTTATAACGGGCAGGTTGAATTCCTTTTTAACTTTTTTCAGTATGGAAAGCCCTTTTTTTATACCGGGGCCCCTGAATGATTCCAATTTCATCCTGTTCGCTTTATCATAGGATGATTTAAATATAAGCCCAATCCCTTCCGACTCCGAAATCCGGCTGAGTTTCCCGGCCATGGAGAGACAGTGCTTTTCATTTTCAATGACACAAGGGCCCGCTATCAGAATCAAAGGATTCGACCCACCTATTTTCATTCCCCCGACAACAACAGGATTGTTCATACCGGTTATTCTCCAATAATGTTATCTGTCAACGATAAATTTTTCCGCTTTTTTAAGGTCTTCAGGCGTGTCTACACCCAAACCCGAATAATCCACCTTTTCAACATAGATATCATTTCCCGACTCCAGTATTCTCAATTGTTCAAGCTTCTCAATAACCTCCAGCCCCGAATGCTTCATCTTAATAAAATCATCCAGAAAACTTTTCCTCATACAATAAATACCGAGATGCTTCAGCCATCTCTTGTCCGCGGACATATCGCGGTAAAAAGGTATCATGCTTCTGGAAAAATACATTGCATAACTATTTTTGTCCACAACAACTTTTACAATGTTTGTGTCTGCCGCTTCCTTCTCATCCGCAATCTCTACGGCTGCCGTGGCGATTTGGACAGAATGGTCTCCGGACAATCTCCTTATCAGGGTGTCTATTATTTCGGGTTTTATAAACGGTTCATCGCCCTGCAGATTAACAACAATATCGCACTCCTTTTTAAAAACAACCTCGGAAACCCTGTCGGTACCGGATATATGTTTTTTTGACGTCATAACCGCGGTAAAACCCGCTTTTTCCACAACATCTTTAATACGCGTATCATCCGTAGCCACAATCACTTCATCTGCTTTCTTTGATTTTTCAGCGGCTTCACAGACCCACAGCACAAGCGGTTTTTCTCCGAGCAGCGCCAAAGGCTTGCCGGGAAACCTTGTCGATTCATATCTCTCGGGTATAACAATCAAAGTTTTCACAATAGAATACAGTTATGCTCCTAAAATAGTTACCGCTTCTCTTATATCCTCAACAACAAAATCGGGCCTTATATCGCTCTTCCTCAGTGTCTCCCTGCCGTTTCCGGTCAAGACCAGAATGGTTTTACAACCGGCATTTTTACCGGTTTTTATATCGCTCTCCCGGTCTCCGATAAAAAAAGAATCCGGCAGTGAAATCTCATGTTTATCGGCGGCACATTTTACCATATACGGCGACGGTTTGCGGCACAGGCAGTTGTCTTCGGGTAAATGGGGGCAAACAAGAATACCCGAAATGTTTATGCCGTTTTTCCTAAGTTCCACACGTATCTTATCGTGGACTTTCGCCAAATCGCTCTCTTTAATATAACCCCTGCCCAGTCCCGACTGATTGGTGACTATAAAAATCTGAAAACCCAGCTCACTTATATCCTTAAGCGCTTTTACAGACCCTTCATAGAAACTGAAATCTTCAGGTCTGTTTATAAAACCGGGATCATGATTCAATGTCCCGTCCCGGTCAATAAAAACAGCTTTATTAGAAACCATATCCGTCTTATCGCCTCAATCAGTGTTTTTGTATTACAGCGGATCTCATCTCTTCGATTGTTGTTGTAGCCGTACCCAACTTGCCTACTACAATTCCGGCGGCATAATTTGCTATTACCGCGGCTGTTCTTATATCCGAGCCCACGGCAAGAGCCGCAGTTAAAGCCGATATCACAGTATCACCGGCTCCTGAAACATCATACACTTCACGCGCTACGGACGATATCTGGAAAGGTTTTTCCCCTTTTTCAAACAGGCACATTCCTTTTTCCCCCAATGTCATTAAAACATATTTAATGCCGAATTTATCCAGAAGTATCTTTCCCGCCTCATACAATAAATCGTCTCTTTTACCATCCATACCAGCAAATGTATACCCTTCCGCGTGATTGGGGGTGATTACAGTCCCGCCGGAAAGCCGGAAGAACCTGTTTATCTTCGGATCAAACGCAATTACTTTATCGTTATCACGGGCGATCTTTATTAAACCGTTTATCAACTCCTGTCTGATCAGACCTTTTCCGTAATCTTCAACTATAATCGCACCATAATTACCTGTGTTTTCCCCTGCAAATTTCAGTATATCCGATACTACCTTAAGCCCTATCTCATGTGTCTGTTCCCTGTCAAATCTCACAACCTGCTGTTGATGAGCTATGACCCTGGTTTTCACTATGGTATCCCTATCGGCAAGCACTTTTAAACCGTTTAAATTTATCTTCTGCGAACGCATTATAGAGCATAACTTCTTTCCGTTGGAATCATCACCTATCACACTGCAAAGATAACTCATCACATCGAGGCTTCTAAGGTTATTCGCAACATTTGCGGCACCGCCGGGCATAAAGCTTTCTCTCAGCACTTCCACAACAGGCACCGGGGCTTCAGGGGAAATCCTGTCAACCTTACCCCAAATAAAGCAGTCAAGCATCACGTCCCCCACAACAAGGATTCTCGCTTTTTTCATTTTATCCAGAACTCTTAATATCTTTTCCTTTTTTACCCGCTTCACGGTATTTACCCTTTCTTTCCGACAATAGTATATTTTATCATTTAGATCCCCTGTTTTCCATGTTCAGCATTTCAAGGGCCCTGGAAGCAACAAGCGAAACAGATATATCGGTCATGCATCTGCCCTTCGGACATTTTCTTTTAAAGCACGGAGCGCATGGAAGTTTTGACCTGAATATAAATATACCCTTCCCCTCGGGCCCCGTCCTTTCGGGTGATGAGGGGCCGAAAATACATATCATTTTTTTACCCAGCGCTGCCGCAAGATGCATCGCTCCGTTGTCATTCGTGATCACAAGGTCGCTCAACGACAGGATGCCTGCAAGAGATAATATATCCGTTTTACCGCACAGATTCATAGCTTTTTCACAGCCGTAGGCAATCCTGTTTCCTATCTCTTCCTCTTCCCTGGTTCCGGTTATTATCATGCGCGCATCCACTTTATCCCTTAAGAAAAAAACAATTTTCCTGTAATTCTCCATATCCCATCTCTTTGAATGCCACTGTGAACCGGGCATAAAACATATTTTAGGACCCTTCGTTCCGGGTTTAAACCATATAACTTCCCCCAGTTTCAAAATGGGATGAGGCACATTAAGGCGGTATCTGACTTCCTGTTTTTCTTTCTTTCCCGAAACTTCGGATACAAGACCTATGTACCTTTCAACCGAATTGACCGAGTCCCGGCGTATCGGACATTTCCGGTTGTAAAACAGGCCGGCAAATTCCCTCGCATCCGCAAACCCGGCTTTGATTTTAGCGCCGCTCAACCAGGTTATCAGGCCGCTTCTGAATAATCCCTGAAAATCAAAACAGATGTCGAATTTTTTCATGCGGATTTTTATTATAAGCGATATCATCTCAATCAATGTCACAGGCAGGAACAATAGATTCCCCCACTTATCTCTTTTAAAATCATAAACTTCACTGACCGCATCCACCATTTCAACAATTTTTCTGAATTTGTCGGAAACCACCCATGATATTTCCGATTCGGGCATAAGGTTTTTTATAACCCTTACCGCCGGGATTGTCTGGATGA
>DJVC01000020.1 GCA_002440765.1 bacterium UBP3_UBA6266
AGCGACACCAACTCAGGATATTACACTCGGACTTTATTATATTACCTGTGATCCTTTCAGAAAAGAAGACAGGAAACAGCATCTGATGAGTTCTGTTGAAGAAGTTATGATGGCGTTTGACCTGGGTATGCTAAATATACACACAAGCATAAAGATATTTATCAGGGGCGAACTCAGGGATACGACTGTCGGAAGAGTTTTGTTCAACGACATTCTTCCTGACGAGCTTGGATATGTTAATCAGGTTATAGACAAGAAAAAGATAAGCAGGATTATTGACGAGTGCTATAAAATTGCCGGCCACCAGAAAACAGTCGAGACGCTTGACAGGCTTAAAGACCTCGGTTTCTCGATTGCCACGAAAGCGGGAATATCCATCGGGATGGTGGATATGAAGGTCCCTGAATCCAAGAAAAAAATAATAGAAGATGCTCATGCTGAAGTGAAAGCCGTTGAGAAACAGCGTAAAAACGGAAGCATTACAGACGGAGAAAGATATAACAAGATTGTTGACATATGGACCCATGTAACCGACCAGATATCCGAAGATATGTACAGGGGAATGAAAGAAAATGAGGGGAAAGAAGAACTTAACCCTATCTATATTATGGTTGATTCCGGAGCCAGAGGTTCCAGACAGCAGATAAGACAGCTTGCCGGAATGAGAGGACTTATGGCCAAACCGTCCGGAGAAATTATCGAAGAACCGATTATTTCTAATTTCAGGGAAGGGCTTTCCGTTCTTGAGTACTTTATTTCTACTCACGGAGCGAGAAAGGGCCTTGCCGATACAGCTCTCAAAACGGCAGATTCCGGCTATCTGACGAGAAGGCTTGTTGACGTTGCGCAGGATGTAATAGTAACCGAAGATGATTGCGGCACGCTGAACGGGATATCGGTCAAGGCTATTTATGAAGGCGAAGATGAAATTGTTTCGCTGCAGGAACAGATAAGCGGACGCTTTGCCAATGAAGATATTTTGGATCCGGGGAATTCAAAACGCGTTATAGTTAAATCCGGCGAGGAAGTGACAAATGAAAAAGCCGAAGAAATTATACGGGTTGGGATACAGCAGGTTAATATCCGTTCGGTTCTCACCTGCGAAACGCGTGAAGGTATTTGCGTAAAATGTTACGGCAGAAACCTTGCAAACCAGAAAAACGTCAAATTGGGCGAATCAGTCGGTATCATTGCGGCTCAGTCAATCGGGGAACCGGGAACACAGCTGACTATGAGAACCTTCCATATCGGAGGTACGGCGAGCCAGGTGTTCAAAAAGCCCGAAATAGTGTCAAAGTTCAACGGCATAGTCAGGTATACTGATATGAAAACAGTCAAGTTGGCCGACGGGAATTTGATCGCGCTCAGCAAAAACGGGACAGTGGGAATACACAATGAAGAAGGAAGGGAACTTGATAAACATATAGTAGAGCTTGGATCCGTCATAAGCATTCCTGACGGCGGGAAGGTCAAAAAAGGCGAAAAATTTGTCCAGTGGGACCCTTACAGCGCTCCGATTATCACGGAGTTTGCCGGGACAGTTGAGTTTGTCGACATTATAGAAAGCCAGACTATGAAAAAAGAGCTGGATGAATCGACAGGCCTGACCGGCACGGTTATTATTGAGCACAGGGAAGAATTGCATCCGCAGATACTTATCAGGGGCACAGGCGACGATGAAGTGAAGGGTTATTATTCAATTCCCGCCGGCGCGCATATAGTCGTAAAGAACAACCAGAAAGTTGTGGAAGGCGCGCTTCTTGCGAAAACGCCCAGAAAATTTGCCAAGACCAAAGATATTACCGGAGGGCTTCCCAGGGTTGCCGAATTATTTGAAGCCAGAAGGCCTAAAGATTCCGCCGATATCGCAAAGATTGACGGTATTGTCGAACTTGCCGGTACGGTAAAAGGAAGAAGAAAAGTTATTATAAAAGATGAGGTCACGGGAAATACCGAAGAACATCTTGTCCCTCTCGGGAAACATCTTATGGTGTATAAAGGAGACAGAATCAAAAAAGGCGAGCAGTTGACCGACGGGCCTGTTATACCCCAGGAAATACTCCAGGTATGCGGGACAAAGGAACTGCAGGAATATCTTGTAAACCAGGTGCAGGAAGTTTACAGGCTCCAGGGAGTTGAGATTAATAATAAACATATTGAGGTTATAGTAAGGCAGATGCTGAAGAAAATTAAGATTACGGATCCGGGCGATACCGAGCTCCTCATAGGAGAACAGGTGGATAAGATTAAGTTCGAGGAAATCAATGCCGAAGTTAAAAGCAGAAAGATGCGCCCCGCTTCGGCTTCACCTCTTCTGCTCGGAATAACCAAAGCTTCTCTGGGAACGGAGAGCTTTATTTCAGCAGCCTCTTTCCAGGAGACAACGAGGGTTCTTACAGATGCCGCGGCAAGCGGAAAACAGGATGAACTGAGAGGATTTAAAGAAAACGTTATTATGGGACATCTCATACCTGCGGGGACAGGGTTTAAAGCGTTCGCGTCGGTAGAGGTGGGAAAAATAGTTGAAGAAGGCGAAGCAGAATTGAGTGAAAGCAGCTCGGAAGAAAAGTAAGGGAGAGATAGATGCCGACGATTAATCAGTTGATAAGAAAAAAAAGAAGCAAAGTTGTGAAAAAGAAGAAGACACCCGCTCTTAACGGCTGTCCTTTTAAAAGAGGTGTTTGTCTTCAGGTAAAAACACAGACGCCTAAAAAACCTAACTCTGCGTTGAGGAAGATCGCCAGGGTAAGGCTGACAAACGGTATGGAAGTTACCGCTTATATCCCGGGCGTCGGACACAACCTGCAGGAACATTCGATTGTGCTTATAAGAGGAGGAAGAGTAAAAGATCTTCCCGGCGTCAGATATCATATAGTGAGAGGCACGCTTGATACTCTCGGGGTTGAAGGGAGAAAGCAGTCGCGGTCAAAATACGGGGCGAAGACGCCTAAATAGTTACGCGGAATAACTTGAGTCGTGCGGCGACAGCGTCGTTCACGCGAAAGACGCGAAAAAAAGGAAAAAGGAAAACAGTAAAAATAGAGAGGTAAACAATGGCAAGAAGGCGCAGGGCCACAAAAAGAATAAAAGCAAGAGACGAAAAATTTGGCAGCGAGCTGGTGGGCCGTTTTATAAATTGTCTTATGCTGCAGGGCAAAAAGAGCATAGCTGAATCGGCCGTATACAACGCTATGGAAATCCTGAAAGAGAAATCAGGCTCGAAAGACTCTCTTGAGGCTTTAAAAAAAGCGATAGATAATGTCAAGCCTGTTCTTGAAGTCCGTTCGAGAAGAGTCGGCGGAGCGACTTATCAGGTGCCCGTTGATGTCAGCCCGGACAGAAGGACGGCGCTTGCGTTCAGATGGATTGTCGGCTTTGCCAGAACGAAAAAAGGCGGACCTATAGCGCAGAGGTTGGCCGGTGAACTTCTTGACGCGTTTAATAATGCGGGTTCTGCCGTTAAAAAGAAAGAAGATACGCACAAAATGGCTGAAGCCAATAAGGCATTTGCGCATTACAAGTGGTAAGTGTGGAAAAATTCGGAATTCGAGTATAAAAATTCGAAACCAGGTTGAATATTTTTGTGCAATTTAAAGATGAAAAGACAAAATATAGAATTTTTGGGAGTTTAAATAGTGGCAAAGAAAGTATCGTTAGAAAAATTAAGGAATATTGGTATCATGGCTCACATAGATGCCGGGAAAACCACTACGACCGAAAGGATACTGTTTTATACCGGCAAAACCTATAAACTCGGAGAAGTGCATGAAGGAACTGCCACCATGGATTGGATGGAGCAGGAGCAGGAAAGAGGAATAACGATAACATCAGCGGCGACTACAACTTATTGGAAAGAACATCAGATTAATATTATTGACACTCCCGGGCATGTTGATTTTACCGTTGAAGTTGAAAGGTCTTTGAGAGTTTTAGATGGTGTTGTAGCTGTTTTTTGCGCTGTGGGCGGTGTTGAGCCCCAGTCGGAAACAGTGTGGCGCCAGGCAAATAAATATAATATACCGAGAATTGCCTTTATCAACAAGATGGACAGGACAGGGGCTGATTTTTTCACCGCTGTTGCGCGAATGAGAGAAAGGCTTGGAGCTAATGCCGTCCCCATTCAGCTTCCTGTCGGGGCAGAGGACCAATTCAGAGGCATAATCGATTTGGTGATTATGAAGATGATTGTAAATAGGGGAGATGACAGAGGGGCCACGGTGGAAATTGAAGAAATACCGGAGGAATACAGACAGCAGGCGGAAGAATACCGCGAAAAGCTTTTTGAAGCGCTTGCCGATGAAGATGATATGATCTTTGAAAAATATGTAGAAGGAAAACCTATTGAAGAGAAGGAAGTAAAAAATGTCCTGAGAAAAGCTACTCTGGACAACCTTGTGGTTCCCGTCCTTTGCGGAGCCGCTTTTAAAAATAAAGGGGTTCAAAGGCTTATTGACGCGGTTGTTGAATATCTTCCTTCCCCGCTGGATGTGCTGCCCGTAAAAGGTGATAATCCTGAAACCGGGCAGGAAGAAATAAGAAAACCCGATAAAAATGAACCGTTCTCAGCTTTGGCGTTTAAGGTTGTGAGCGACCCTTATGTCGGCAAACTTACATATTTCAGAGTTTATTCCGGTTCGTTTAAGAAAGGGTCTTATATTTACAATTCTTCGAACGGAAAGAGAGAGAGAGTCGGAAGGCTGCTCCATATGCATGCAAATGACAGGGAAGATATAGATGAAGTAGTTGCGGGTGATATTGCCGCGGGTGTCGGGCTCAGGGAAACGGGCACAGGTGATACTCTTTCGAATGAAGATCGTCCGATAATACTTGAATCCATGGTATTTCCTGAACCGGTTATTTCCATGGCGATAGAGCCTAAAACAAAAGCTGACAGGGATAAGCTTCAGATAGCCTTGCAGCGGCTTCAGGAAGAAGATCCGACTTTCAAGGTTAAATCGGACCCCGATACCGGGCAAACCATAATTTCGGGAATGGGAGAGCTTCATCTTGACATTATTAAAGACAGGATGCTCAGGGAATTCAAAGTTGATGCAAGCGTCGGAAAACCTCAGGTTGCATACAGAGAAACAATTCAGGTGCCGCAGGAGGCGGAGGGTAAATTCATAAGGCAGTCCGGAGGAAGAGGACAATACGGCCATGCCGTAATAACCATTGAACCTGTCCAGCAGGGAAAAGGGATTGAGTTTGAGGATAAGATTGTAGGCGGAACAATCCCCAGAGAATATATTCCTGCGGTTCATTCCGGGATAAAGGACGCGGCTTTAACAGGCGTGCTCGGCGGGTATCCGGTTGTAGATGTTAAAATATCTCTTATTGACGGCTCTTTTCATGAAGTTGATTCTTCGGAGTTGGCATTTAAGATGGCAGGTTCGATCGCGTTTAAAGAAGCTATGAGAAAAGCAGATCCGGTTCTGCTGGAGCCGGTGATGAAAGTTGAGGTTACAACTCCCGAAGAATTTATGGGAGATGTTATAGGAGATTTAAATTCCAGGAGAGGTAAGGTCAAAGAAATGGAAACAAAAGTCAATGCCAAGATTATTCTGGCCGATGTGCCTCTTGCTGAAATGTTCGGATATGCAACGGTGATAAGATCCATTACGAGGGGAAGGGCAAGTTATTCAATGGAACCGTCACATTTTGAAAAGGTTCCCAAAAATATAGCAGAGAAAATTCTTGAGTAGGAGGATTTAATATGGCAAAAGAGAAATTTGAGAGGACGAAACCGCACGTAAACGTAGGTACGATAGGGCATGTTGACCATGGCAAGACTACGTTGACAGCGGCATTGACAAAGGTACTGGAACAGAAAGGGCTGAGCAAATTCATAAGCTATGATGAGATAGCGAAGGCATCGGAGTCACAGGGAAGAAGAGATGCGACAAAGATCCTTACGATAGCGACATCACACGTTGAATATTCATCCGAGAAGCGGCACTATGCCCATGTTGACTGTCCCGGGCACGCGGATTACGTAAAGAACATGATAACGGGAGCAGCCCAGATGGACGGGGCGATACTGGTAGTGAGCGCGGTAGACGGACCTATGCCGCAGACCAGAGAACATATCCTGCTTGCGAGACAGGTAGGAGTACCTTATATAGTAGTGTTTATGAACAAATGCGACATGGTAGATGACCCTGAGCTGCTTGACTTGGTAGAACTTGAAGTAAGAGAACTTCTGAACAAATACGAGTTTCCCGGGGAGAAGATACCTGTAATAAGAGGCAGCGCGACAAAAGCGATAGCCTCACCTAATGCCGACAGTCCCGATGCGAAACCGATACTGGATCTTGTAAAAGCGCTTGATGACTATATACCCGAACCTGAGAGAGAGATCGAGAAACCGTTCCTGATGCCGATAGAAGACGTATTTTCGATAACCGGCAGAGGGACAGTGGGAACAGGCAGGGTTGAGAGAGGGATGGTAAAGGTTGGCGATGAAGTTGAGGTAGTCGGGATAAAGCCTACGATGAAGACAGTGGTGACCGGGGTTGAGATGTTCCGCAAAGAACTTGACCAGGGTCAGGCGGGAGACAACGTAGGGTTACTGTTAAGAGGAGTTGACAAGGAACACCTTGAAAGAGGACAGGTGCTTGCCAAACCGGGATCAATCACACCGCACAGGAAGTTCAAGGCTGAAGTATACGTTCTTACAAAGGATGAAGGCGGCAGGCACACACCGTTCTTCGCCGGATACAGGCCCCAGTTCTACTTCCGCACGACAGATGTGACGGGGATAGTAAACGAACTGATAGGCAAAGACGGGAACAAAGCGGAGATGTGCATGCCCGGAGACAATGTACAGATGCAGATAGATTTAATATGCCCGATAGCGATGGAGAAAACACTGCGTTTCGCTATAAGAGAAGGCGGAAGAACAGTAGGAGCCGGCAGAGTAACCGAGATTATCGAATAAGGGAGAAAACTTAACGTGGAAGGACAAAGAATCAGAATTAAGTTAAAGGCATACGATCATAAGGTCCTTGATCAATCTGCTCAGGAAATAGTTGAAGTGGCGAAAAGAACAGGAGCTTCCATTTCGGGCCCTATTCCTTTGCCCACCAGGATTGAAAAATATACAGTGCTTCGTTCTCCGCATATTGACAAGAAATCGCGGGAACAGTTCGAGACAAGGACGCACCAGAGGCTTCTTGATATCGTTAACCCGAGCGCCAAGACGGTGGATGAGCTTAAAAAGCTTAATCTTCCCGCCGGCGTGGATATTAATATCAAAAGCTGAGAAAGTGCCGGAATAAATTAAGTAAAAAGTTGGAGATATTACAATGGGTATTTCATTGTTTGGCAAGAAAATCGGAATGACACAGGTTTTTTCACCCAAGGGCGATATTCTGCCCGTTACAGTTCTGGAGGTGGGGCCTTGTGTGGTTGTGCAGGTTAAAACGTCTGATAAAGATAAGTATTCGGCTATCCAGATTGGATTTGGCGACGTGAAAGAAAAACATATGACAAAACCCCTGCGCGGGCATTTTAAGAAAGCCAGCCTGGAGTTAAAGAAATTTTTGGGCGAATGCAGGCTTCAGGACGGGGAAGAAAAAAGTTTTAAGGTCGGCCAGGAAATAAAAGTGGATATATTCAAGAAGGGCGATCACGTTGATCTTACCGGCACTTCCATTGGAAAAGGTTTTGCCGGAGTAATGAAAAGGCATAATTTTCACGGGCACAAAGCTTCTCACGGAACGCATGAAAGCAAGAGAGGCCCGGGTTCCATCGGTGCCCATGCGACACCTTCAAGAGTTTATAAAGGGAGAAAACTTGCCGGGCAGATGGGTAATACCAGAGTTACCATGTTAAACCTGGAAGTTGTTGATATCAGGCCTGAACAGAATATTATGATTGTGAAAGGTGCGGTCCCGGGATGGGATAACGGTCTTGTCAGGATTAGAAAATCGGTGAAGATTAAGAAGAAGCAGTAAGCAATTAATTTTACAGGCGAGGTTTTTTAAATGGGAAAAATAGATATTTTGAGTGTTAAAGGTAAAAAAGTGGGTGATTTCAGCATTCCTGAAAAAATCGCGGGCTTCAAATATGCAGGCCAGCTCGTTCATGATGCGGTGGTAAAACAGCTTGCCGGGAGAAGAAGCGGCAATGCGTGCACGAAAACCCGCGCGGAAGTAAATCGTTCAGGCATCAAGTTATACAAGCAGAAAGGTACGGGAAGGGCGAGAGCCGGAACCGCAGGTTCTCCTACAAGAGTGGGAGGCGGAGTTGCGTTTGGGCCCAAGCCGAGAAATTATTTTTTGAGGGTTAATAAAAAAGAGCAGCAGAAGGCGCTCAAGTCGGCTATTGCGGAAAAATTTAAAAAGGGAAGGGTGATAATAGTCGAAAAAATAAACATATCTGCCCCTAAAACCAAAGAGATAAAGATTTTTCTGGATAATATCAATGCAGGGGAGAATGCCCTGATAGTTTTGAAAGAGCTGAACAATGAGTTCAAACTGGCTGTGAGAAATATGCCGAAAGTGATAGCAGTTGGCGCGAACAGTCTTAATACATATGATGTTCTGTATTATAAGAAACTTATTATCGATAAAGATGCTGTGAAAGAAATAGAAGGAAAGTTTAATTGATTTAAAAGAGGGTTGAAATGAGAGATTTATATAAAATCATAAAGAGTCCTGTAATCACAGAAAAAGGTTCTGCCCAGGGAGAAAAGGGAAAATATTATTTTAGAGTCGATAAAACTGCAAATAAACTTGAAATAAAACAGGCAGTTGAGAAAATGTTTAAAGTTAAAGTTACCGATGTAAACAAAATGAAAGTGCACGGCAAGAAAAAAAGGGTCAGGTATAAACAAGGTCTTACATCCGATTGGGTAAAAGCAATTGTTACTCTTAAGGAAGGCGACAAAATCGAATTTGTATAAAGATTGATGAGGTGATAAAGAAATGGCTATAAAGAAATTTAAACCGATTACGCCCGGAACAAGATTCATGACGGTTTCCACTTCTGATGATATAACGAGGAATAAACCGGAAAGAAATCTTCTTTCGGCAATAAAGAAAACCGGCGGCAGAAACAATGCAGGCTCTATTTCAGTGCGGCATCATGGCGGCGGACACAAAAGGATGTACCGTTTCATTGACTTTAAAAGAGATAAGGACGGGGTTCCCGCCAGGGTTGCTTCCATCGAATATGATCCGAACAGATCCACAAGGATTGCGTTGGTTGTCTATAAGGACGGGGAAAAGAAGTATATTGTCGCTCCGAACGGCTTAAAAGTTAATGATGAGGTGATGTCCGGCTCTAATGCTGAAATTCAAATCGGCAATTGCCTGCCGTTAAAAGATATTCCCCTGGGAATGAATATTCATAATATCGAACTTAAAGAACATTGCGGTGGCAAACTGGTCAGGAGCGCCGGCGGAAGCGCCGAACTGATGGCGAAAGAAAGCGGATTCGCGCATATAAAGCTTCCTTCGGGTGAAGTCAGGCTGATACCTCTCGGTTGCAGGGCGACTATCGGCCAGCTCTCGAATCTTGAACATTCGAATTTAACGGTTGGTAAGGCCGGGCGTTCCAGGTGGCTTGGGATTCGTCCTACCGTAAGAGGTGTTGCTATGAACCCTGTCGACCATCCGCACGGCGGAGGAGAAGGTAAAGCGCCGCAGGGGAATCCTCACCCGGTAAGCCCGTGGGGAATGCCGACAAAAGGATATAAAACCCGTTCTAAAAGAAAAGATTCCTGGTATATTGTAAAACCCAGGAAAAAGAAGTAAAAATGGAGATTGGATAAATGGCTAGATCACTTAAAAAAGGACCTTATATCGAACAGAAATTAATGGATAAGGTTGTAAAGACTAAGAGAACAGGAGACAGGAAGCCGATAAAAACCTGGTCGAGAAGATCGGTAATCGCGCCTGATTTTGTAGGAATTACATTTTCCGTCCACAACGGCAAAAAATTTCTGCCGGTTTTTGTTACGGAGAATATGGTCGGGCATAAACTCGGAGAGTTTGCTCCGACAAGAACGTTTAAAAAGCACGGTGGTGAAAAAGGTACTGCTGAACTGAAAGAAGGAATGGCACCTGTTGCGGCAGCCGGAGCGGCTCCCGCGGCGGGAGGAGCTACTCCGCAGGCAGCGCCTGCGGCTAAAGAGGCAGCGCCTGCTGCAGCTGCCGGACAAAAAGCAAAGAAATAGCCGGGGAAGAAAAGGGAGTTTTTATAAATGGAAGCTAAAGCTATAACAAAATACGTCAGAGTTTCTGTCAGGAAGGCAAAGCCTTTACTCGATATCATCAGAGGAAAGAAAGCCGAAGAAGCTATTACAAGCCTTTCTTTTTCGGCGAAAAAAGCCGCCAAAGAAATAGAAAAGACACTTAAATCGGCAATTGCCAATCTTAAATCAAAGGAAGATAAATCCGCCGGCGCGGAAATTTATGTTAAAGAGGCATATGCGACCGAAGGCCCGATATTAAGAAGGTTTATCCCGAGAGCTCACGGCCGGGCTACCAGGATTCGCAAACGTACCAGCCATATATATATTACAGTTGCTTCTAAAGGAGAGTCAGCTTCTTCTGGGGATGTGACAAAAAAGAAGGCAAAAAAAATATCGTCGAAACGAAAGAAGTAATTCCGGGAGGTAAATGTGGGACAAAAAGTAAACCCTATAGGTTTCAGGGTAATGGTTACAAAAGACTGGCGTTCCAAATGGTATGCCGATAAGAAAAAATTCAAAGAATACCTTAAGGAAGATCTGGAAATAAGGAGCTATATTAAAGGGAAACTTGCTTTTGCCGGGATTCCCCGGATTGATATAGAAAGAAGCGGAAATGTTGTTACAGTTACACTGCACGCGGCCCGCCCCGGACTTGTCATCGGGAGAAAAGGCGCGGAGATTGATAAACTGAAAGAACAGCTTATCGCCATTACAAAAAAGGAAATTAAAGTAGAGATAAAAGAGGTGAAAACACCCGCAACCAATTCACAGCTTGTGGCGGAAAACATAGCCGGACAGATTGAAAAGAGAATATCCCATAAGAGGGCTATGAAGAAAGCTGTGAGCCTTGCCATGGACAACAGCGCGGAAGGGATAAAGATACTCTGTTCCGGAAGACTTGGCGGGAATGAAATCGCGCGTTCCGAGGGTTATAAGGAAGGGAAGATTCCGCTTCATACGCTAAGGGCTGACATTGATTATGGGTTTGCGGAAGCCAAGACGACATACGGTACTATTGGCGTGAAAGTCTGGATATGCAAGGGAGAGAAGGATATTTCCGCAAAGAATAAGGAGGCAAAAAATGCCGTTAATGCCTAAAAGAGTTAAACACAGAAAAATGCAAAAAGGCAGGATGAAAGGCCTCTCCAAGGGCGGGAATGAGATAAATTTCGGAGAATACGGAGTTCAGGCGCTTGAAAGAGCATGGATTTCAAATATTCATATAGAAGCTTCGAGGGTTGCTCTCACAAGGTTTGTCAAAAGAAAAGGAAAAGTGTGGATACGCATATTTCCCGACAAACCGATAACCAAGAAACCCGCGGAAGTGAGAATGGGCAAGGGAAAAGGAGCAGTTGAAGGCTGGGTATGCCGAGTTTGTCCCGGCAGAATTCTTTTTGAAATAGATGGTGTTCCTGAAGCGACAGCGCAGGAAGCTATGAGATTGGCTGCCAGCAAACTGCCCATAAAGACAAGATTTCTTTCAAGAAGAGAAATATAATAATTTTAACGGGGTAAATAATGAAAGCAAAGGAAATAAGAGAGTTAACGGAAGAAGAGATTGAGAAAAAACTGTCCGAATCAAAGCAGGAACTTTTTAATTTAGGGGTTCAGGCGAAGCTCGGCCAGATTGAGAAACCGGACAGGATTAAGCTCCTGAGAAAAGATATAGCACGTATGCTTACCATAAAAAAAGAGATTACCGGAAAAAGTAAGGGGAATTAATTAATGAAAAAAAGCGTAGAAAGACCGCGTCGGAAAACAAGGATTGGCGAGGTGGTCAGCGATAAAATGGCAAAAACGGTTGTTGTAGCGGTTACAAGGGTCCTCCGTCATCCTGAGTATGAAAAGGTTATCAGGAAACATAAGAAATATTATGCCCATGATGAAAAACAGGTGGCGAAAATCGGGGATACCGTGAAGATAATCGAAACTTCGCCCGTCAGCAAGCTGAAAAGATGGCGCGTTTCCGAAGTTTTAAAAAAAGCAGTTATTGAAGGGCAGTAATTCAGCCCGATGCATATATAAGTATTAATGATTGTTTGATAATAAATTTGTGGAGTAAAAGCTATGATTCAGATGAATTCAATATTAGATGTTGCGGATAACACAGGAGCAAAAAGGATCGGTTGCATTAAAGTTTTGGGCGGCTCCAGGCGCAGATACGCAAACATAGGGGATGTGATAGTAGCTTCTGTCAAAGAAGCCATTCCCGGTGCCGCCGTGAAAAAAGGAGAGATTATAAAAGCTGTTATTGTAAGGACGAGAAAAGGGGTTAAGCGCAATGACGGTTCGGTCCTCAGATTTGATTCAAATGCCGCGGTGATTATTGATGATCAGAAAAATCCGAGAGGGACAAGGATTTTTGGCCCTATCGCCAGGGAATTAAGAGAGAGAAATTATATGAAAATCGTTTCATTAGCGCCTGAGGTGCTATAAAAAGGGATATCGGGAGCAATCAAATGGCTGGATTACATGTTAAAAAAAATGATGTTGTGCAGATTATGTCGGGCACGAGCAGCGGCAAGACAGGGAAAGTGTTGAGAATTTTGTGCGGAAGCGGACGGATAATTGTTGAAGGCTTGAATTTCAGGAAAAAGCACACCAAGCCCTCGAGAGACAACCAGCAGGGCGGGATAGTGCAGAAGGAAGGGTCTATAAGCGCTTCCAATGTGCTGTTGTATTGCCCGTCCTGTAAGAAGGGTGTCAAAACTAAAAATGAAATAAGGAAAGACGGCACAAAAACACGGGTTTGTAAAAAATGCGGAGAAGTTTTCGATAAAGCATAACGGAGATAAGTATGGCAAGGTTAAAAGAAAAGTATAAGAAAGAAATAGCAGCTCATTTGAAAGAAAAGTTCGGGTATAAAAATATCCTCCAGGCGCCCAAAATAGAAAAGATTGTTATCAATATGGGAATCGGAGAAGGAACAAAGGATAAGAAAATTGTCCAGGATGCCGCCGCTGAACTGGCGCTTATCGCCGGGCAGAAGCCCCTGCTCACAAAATCCAAAAAGAGCATAGCAGGCTTTAAGCTCAGGAAAGATATCCCCATAGGGTGCAAGGTTACACTCAGAGGAAAAATGATGTATGAATTTATGGACAGACTTATAAGCGTTGCTTTGCCGAGAGTGAGAGACTTCAGGGGGGTACCCCTGGAATCGTTTGACGGCAAAGGGAATTATACATTCGGAATTAAGGAACAGTTGATATTCCCCGAGGTCAACCCCGATAAAGTTACAAGGGTGCAGGGAATGGATATAACTTTCGTAACTACAGCAAAAAAAGATGAAGAGGCTAAAGAATTGCTTTTGGCGTTTGGAATGCCCTTCAGCAAAGGCAAGTAACCGAAGGAGAATTTCTGTGGCAAAGAAGTGTAAAATCGAAAGCGCAAAGAGAAAACCGAAATTCAAGGTCAGGCAACATTTTCGCTGTGGCCGCTGCGGAAGGCCGCGCGGTTACATGCGCAAATTTGGGAT
>DJVC01000004.1 GCA_002440765.1 bacterium UBP3_UBA6266
CCATACAAAATTTTCAGCTTTTCCGGTGCTGCGGACTGTGGCATCCGGATTTCCGGAAACAAGATATTTTAATTTCTCTTCTTTCGAACGGCCGCTGAGATTTTTAAAATCTTTCAGAAATTCTCTCTTATCACCCCTGAACAGGCTTTCTATATCTTCAAAAGTAATTTTCTTTTCCTTGGTTAAATCTTTTGAATACCCCGGGCGCAGGGCTTCCAGAAGAGCCCATGTATCATTTTTTATTTCGTCCAAAACGGCTTTTTCTTTCCGTTCCGAAAACATCTTCAGGGATTTTTCGAAGAGGAAGTAACGGAAGGAAGGGCAGGTTGCCTTAAATTCCATTGATTCTTCAAACACTATTCTGAACAAGACAACCAGCAGCAAATGTCCTTTTATATCATGGATGTCACTTTTAAAATCATCGCTTTTTAAAGGGCTTTTAAAGCCTGTATCCGTCCATTTGTAACGGTCCCCGCATCTGGAAGACCATTTCTCATATTCAGAAAGTTCTATTCCATATAAGGATTTAAGGCTGATATCTTTAAACTCCGCCTTTGAGAAAATCCTGGTTATTATGGCATTGACGCACGCGCTGTAACTATCCGGGCTTGCGCCCAATTCAGCTAATGCCTCGTTTATAAGAGGCCTGAATTCTTTCGCCACATTTTCCTTAAATGTAATCTGAAGTTTTGATTTTTCCGTCATATTTTTTTCTCTTAAAGTTTTTCCTGACTTTCATGTATTTTAGGAAATCACAATCTTTCATCCCGTTTCTTCAGCATCCTTAAATGTTCCCGGGATCCCAGAAACCATATTAACAATAAAAACGCTGATATCAAAGCCAGAGGGATTTTCCACCCGACCCGCTTTAAAGTATACATCGATTTGCTCTCTATGTGCTCCTTCTTATATTTAAGTTCTTCATCTTCATCATAATAATTCACCGACTTTATCCAGTGATCGATATCAAGCGGCCTCCGTTCCATAAATGTCTGGGCTTTCCATCCGTTATCAAGATATACCGTGGAGTTATCAGGAAACACGGCTATGGTAAGCATGCCCGGCTTTTCCCCGGTCGGCTCTCTGCCCGATTCAAAATTCCTCTCAATCTTTATCGGCCTCAGATAAGGATACGGAACAAAAGGATCATAATATTCTACCTGCTCATCCCCGCTTTCAACCGGGAACATATTTACAAGCCTTATCTGGATATAGGGCCTCGCCCTGATAATCAGCTGGCCGTTCAGCGTGTGGACGTCATAGATAAAATCGTCTGAATTAAGAATACAATATTTTAAACCAAGTATCGGCGGACCTTCAGGCAGGCCGAACGGTCTTATCTCTTTTTCATATGGCACGGCTATGCCTTTATGGCTGAAGACATCCCTGGGGTATTCAAACATACCGGCAAAATATTTTACCTCCTTCAGGGAACCGTCATCTTCTATTATATGCAATCCGGGTAATACACCCGGAGGCACCACGTCCATATTTTCAAGAGAACTCTTGATTTTGGCAATACTTATATGTAAATTTTTCTCTTTTATTGTTCCTTTTTTTATAATGTTTTCAAGCTCATCAAATGTTTTCGGCCATTTTCCCTTTTCAACATCCGCGGACAGTAAAGCCCCGCCGGCAAATTCTTTTATAAGAGCCGCTCTCATTTCATCGACGTTTTTTGATTCGTTATACCATTCCTTGATTATGGTTTCTTTTCTCTTCCCTATAGTTTTTTCTTTTTCGCGGTTGTTTTCATCATCCCATTTTTCGATAAGTATCTCCTGCCCGAGCCAATTGCGAACTCTCCGGATATTTTTCTTTATATCAAGCCCTTTATGTTTCCCGATAACATTGTATTTGATCACCGCAAGTTCCCTGCTTAAGATATCTTCGGGCATAAGATAACTTACGTTTATATGGGATATTGTGTCGGTGTGGACAGGGTTGCCCGATGCGTCTGTAACAATCCTGTAGTTTATTTCGACAGAACCCGGAAGAAGGGTATCTGAAGTTATCCCCAGACTACCCATGTTTTCCAGGTCTGCGCTATTGAAAACGCTATCTGCGCGCTCAGGGTCAAGAATCTCTCTTACAGCCAGCAACTGCCCGCTTAAATTAAATGAAAGAGACCTGGATGCGACAGGTTTACCGCTTATCCATTCAAACGGAATCTCGATTTTGCCGCCGGTTATCTTAAGTCTTTCCCTCCCCATGGCATCACCCGGCATGTAATACACTACAAAAGATACGGCTTCCTCGCCATAAACCCCCTGAAGGTTATTTATAACTTCCCTTTCTTCAATCACCATTGTATCGTTTATCTCTTCCGTTGCCTGACTGTTAACCAGCACCAGAATAATGTCCGCCGCTTTCTGTCTTTCTTCAGGAGCCATATATATAAGATTTTTTTCAATGGCTTCCCTTAACGTAGGTTTTTCACCTGTGGACCTGAAACGGTAAACCCACTGCCTGCCTTTCAGCATTTCCGAGAGGTCTTCAACATTACCCATATTCACTTTTACAAGAGGGTCAATATATACATCCCTTAACAGTTCGCTTCCGTCTTCGTAACCCATAACCGCTATAACATCACCCGAGACTCCCGCTTCCAATTCGCCTTCCATATTGTAATAGTTTATTATTGTCTCATATGCCGGCAAGCCATCCCGGAAAACTGTTTTTCCGTATATATCTTTAACAAATATCCTTTCCTCCATTACATAATTTTTCTCATCCGGAGTCCGGCCCTTATAAATACTTTCCGAAATATCCGTAACCCAGCTGCCCTCCATATCTATCACATAGGTATGGCTTCCCATCATCTGACCGGAATCTTCATCGTATAAAATATCCGTTCTGGTCTCCGCGATAACATTCTTGGTAAGAGGGTCGATATGAATATTTCCCGCAAGTATGAACTTCAGATTTCCCGCTATATCATAAGTTTCTACCTGCAGCATATTCCCGCTTTTCTTATCCCTTACGCCTATCCACACAAGGCCGTACACATCACGGTAATCTCTTCCGCCGATATCTCTCCCTAAAACGGAAAAGTATTCTTTTGGAGACGCGTCCGCTTTGATTTTCGCTTTCTCTATTTCTTTTAAAAGTTTTTCGGCTCCTTTTAACCCATGGCTTATGGTGTGAAGATATCCTTTCTCGTCAAGCCAGAACATCTCGGTATTAAGACGGTCAAACTCCTTGATGAGAGACTGTCTGACCTGCGCGTCCGCTTCTTTGTCGATTTTCTCAATCAAATCTGCCTGGATATTTTTCAGGTTCTGTAGTTCTTCGTCACGGGCATCTTTCCCGAGCAATATCCACAACGGCTCGATCTTAAGGGGCTTTTCCCCTATCAACGGGCGCTTAATAGTCATGGCCATGCCGTCAATAAGGCCTTTCTCATATTTCACCGAATTGATTTTTGTCCGCTTGTCAACTTCCCAATCGGCCAGCAGTAACCTTGTCCCAACGACAATATCGGTGCCCCTGTCTCTTGAATAGGTCCTTGAAAACAGGCGGCGGGATGTGTCAAGGGCAAGAACCTGTATATAGTAAAAATTGCCTTCTTCGCGCATGGCAAGCGTTCCGTCAAAAAAAGGAATTATTCCGGACTCAAGCAATCTTCTTCTTTCCTGCCCCTCCGCATTATTGAATCTTATATACATCTGCTCGTTTATCGGCACCTTCGCTACCATAGCGGGCAGGTCGTCGACGCTTTCATAGGCATCCACCACCCTGTTGTTTTCATCAAGTTCCACGGCGGTACAATACTTCATGATAATATGTCCTTCAGGCAGCCCCCGTACCGACTTGAATTCCACCGTATTATCTTTTAAATCTTCCCTGTTTGACTGCGGGACATCCCGTTCTGTCCTGAACTGCCTTACAATATTATAATCCCCATCCACTTCGAAAGCGTAATTGGCGCCTTTTGAATAATCAATGTCCAGGTTATATTTAATGGCTTTCATCCACTGGCTGCCGGTCGATTCATCAAAATAAAGGTATTCTTCCTCAATTATTTTCCTGATGTCGGGAGAAATCTCATATGTTTTTTTCTTTACCAGCTTCCCATCCCGGGTGATTTCCACCGCATCATACCCCGATTCCGATATATCTATCAAACCGTCAACCCACGCGCTGTAACTCGTCATCAGCACCGATTCAAGCCTTGATCTAGCGAGAAGATAATCCATAAGTGATTTTTCATAAAGTATTTTGTAATATATAAACGGTCTTTCGGGCACATCGTCTTCGCGGACCGCCTCCCTGTAGGCCGAAAGAGTAATTTCCGGAGGCAGGTCGGTCTCGATAAACTGCGGGAACATGTTCAGGGGCGCTTTTATCTTTCCAAAAGCAACCACCCACGGCGCAATCCTCTCGATGGAATCCCTTATTTTAAACCCGTCCAATTCAAACGGGTTGTACCCGGCAAGAGGAAAAGCAACCCAGCAGGAGGAAATGTTCGCTTCCGCCGCCGGAGTAAACCAGTTATCAAAACCGAATCTCCTCATTCTCGGAAGAGTCGCATACGGAAGAGACGCTGTTTCTTCTGTCCGGGCAGCCATTATGGAAAGATTTTCAAGTATGCCCTTTGCCTTATCCGAATAATATACGGCTTTCTGATTATTATCCCTGTCCAATTCATAAACAGCCATCACCATATACGCAAGCGCTGTTTGTGAACTGAACTCGGGAGTTATTATTTCCTGCCTGCCTCCTCTCCCCAATTTATCGGTAAAATCAAAACCTGTAACTCCTTTTATTTCCGTTCCGTCGGGATGCAGATAATCAACAGTAACCAGCGCTTTATCAAAACTTTCAACGATTTTTCCGGCTGTATCCTGACCTTCGAATACAACTTTTCCTTCCGCGGCATTGAGCACTTCGGGCCCGAGGATAATAATAGCCAGCGCGTTAACATCAAGCCCGTACGTCGGGTCAACAACATTGTTGAAAGTGCCTATGGAAAAAAAGCCCTGTTTTCTGTTGTAAACACCGCTTTGCGCAAGCCACTGAAGAATTTTGCCGGCGGTTCTTTCATACTTATTATCGCCCGTAACCCTGAAGAGCATCTTAAAGAAAGCATAACAGTCCATATTTTCTTCAGTGGACTTCACGCGGTATTCAGCATTCAGGGGATTGGGATCTTTTCTGACACCACCGTCGACACTCTGCAGGGATACGAGAAACTCCGCGATTTTGACGGCCGCATCAAGCCATTTCTGCTCCTTTGTCAGGTGGTATTCTTTCAAAAAACCGATCCCCCAAAAAGCATTGGGGCCGGCGGTAGTGTAAAAATCCGAACTCAAGCCGCTTACCAGGTCGACCGTATTGGGGATATTCCTTTTTTCTTCGAGGCTTCTCATCGTATCGGCCATATTCCCCGCTTCTTCGGTTTTCCCGCTCATAAGCAATACCTGGTGGGCAATGGCAGAGGCATATGTTGAAGATTGGCCTCTGTGTATATTGGGCACCCCCTCAGTTGATATTTCAGTAGGAATAAGTCCTGTCGCGGGATACCGGCATTCAAGAAGAAACGAGGTTATTTCCCCCGGCCTTAACATCTCATCTCTATGCGTCACATCAGCAAGCGGATTAACGATAATATCATATTTGCTGACTGTGGTTTTCCTGCGGGCCTCGGTGGCAAAAACATATAAATCGCAAAAAGCCGCCGTAAACAGGACAAATAAAACACCTAAAAAAAGATAATTTATTTTTTTATTTTTCATAAATTTTTAAAATCACTCGGCAAATGCAACATCTTCATTTTTTTTTGATTCCACTGTTTGTAATATATCGTCTAAGCCTTTATTGACATATTTCCTGAGGTATTGATCAATCCGGTTGGATGCCGCGACTATCCCATAGAAAGACTCTATTCTTTCTATCTTCATCTGAAGAAGTATGCCGAGCACTTTCAGCTCTTCCGTAAGGTCCATTTTCCCCGTTCTCCTTATGTCGTCAAACCTGTTCTCCATTTCGTGCTCAATCCCGGAAAGGTTTCTCACCGCATAATCAAAATCCCTCAAAGCTATCTCATAAGCATCAAGCAGCCTTTGAGCATCCTGTACTCTTTCGATGATATCATCCTGCGCCGTCAAAGCCGTGATTTTTTCTTCAATGGACTCAATCTTGCCGGACAACCCCGTTCCCGGATCATAAAGCGTCAGTGACGCGCTTGAATTCACAAATTCTTTAAACTCCTGGACAGCTTCCTCGGTAAGCAGGGGTAAATCCAGTATGGCTTCTTCAAAGTCGCCTATATCGGAAAGCGAATTGGTGAGGTAAGAATAATTTGTGCTTATCAACATCGACTTTATCATCCTGGCCACCGCTTTGGTTGCATACTTCGATGCTTCTTCCGCAAATTCGCCGTATTTCGATTCGGTCATAATAAGAGGGCCGAGAAGGGCTTCCCTCACGGCATCAATTTCCCTGTCGAGTTTCAATCTTATCTTTTCGGGCTCTGTCGGTATAATGACATTTCTGTCTTTATCGAATATCTCAAGGTTCATCACCGAAAATCGCGGATCGAGAGAACCAACCACGATTTCAAGGTGTTTTTTATTGTTATCGGCGGTTTCCTTGGAATCAAGAAGTTTCGCCTGAATCAGGCTTATGACCTGTTCCTGTTTTAAATACTCCATCCGGGTTTTTATCCCGGATTTCATCTGTTCCTCTATGCTGTCGAGAGTTTCTTTTTCCTTGTAATACCTTTCGTTGACCGCGGATAAGACCGCCATTGATTTAAGATAATCGGCATAGGCCCCTATCACACCCTGCGCAATGTCAAATTTCGCCCTTGCGATTTCGAGCTTGTCCATTTCGACTTTCATTTCCTGTTCTTTTTTCATCAGGCTGCTGATAAAATTGACTTCGGCGTCTATGGACCCCACAAAAACAAACGATTCTATTTTAGTTTTCTTGCCGGCATCTTCTTTTATCTTTTCTTCCACGTAATTGGTTTTAAAACTCCCTGAGAAATAAAACGAATTTATATAATTCATTATATCTTCTTCAGAGCCGAGCCTATTTTTCAGGCTTTTCAACTCATCGCTCGTTTCCATGGCAAGGTCAAGCGCATTTTGCAGTCCGGAAATTATGAAAGTCCCTTTGTCACTCGAAATATTCCCATCCGGACCGGAAAGAAATTCATTTAAAGACTCATTGTAAATATAATCCTGAAGAGCCGTATCCATCTGAAGGTCAAGCGCGACAATCCTCATTTCGGATTCCGTCTGGTCTCTCTTTTGTTTTGTTCCGAGTTCCACAAGCTTCTCTGTTAGCCTGTGCTGGGCTTCAAGATTGAGCCTGTCGAGTTTCATCCTTCTCAGGGATAATTTATCCTCTCTGGATTTGATTCCGACAGTTGTTTTCATCTCATCAAGTTCCTTAAGAGCCTCCGCATATACAAGTTCCGCATCAAACCTGTTTTTTTCCTGCTTGGACCTTTCCATGTTCCTTATCTCATTGCCTCCGAAAGGGACAGAACAGATAAGGGCTGTCATCAGGTTGGGGTTTTCAAAACCCTTAAGGTCCTCTCCCTTGACCTCAGTAAGGAACTGGCAGTTAAAACCCCGGAATGCGGTTTGCTTTATCTCTGCCGCTTTAAACGCGTTCACTGTATTCAGTGCCGCGCTTACACCGGCTTCGGAATCGTAGAAAGGAAGTATGTTTTTCCTGATCGTGTCCAGAAATCTTTCCGTCCCTTTCTCTCCGTCAAACATCAGCTCTCCCTCAAGCGATATCTTATCGTTTAGCGGTATGCCGGTTAATTTCTTCAGGATATATTCACAGATGAACAGATTGCATTCTGTTCCCGCAAGGTCAATGTTGGCTTCGAGCTGTTCCAACACAAGGGGCTTGATGTTTATTTCCTCATATTTGGGATATTGGCCGCTTTTACCTTCTCTCATATCATCAATAACGGATTCCTTCAAATCCATGATTTTCCGGATAAATCCCATCTGTCTTTTATATTGCACGACTTTGACAAAGTTATTTATCAGCTCAATGTATTTCCTATTCCTGTAAACCTGTAATTTGTCTTTTGCCGCTTCAAGCTTGGCTTTTGCTTCCTCTATCATATATTGCTGGCCTATATCAAAAAATTTGCTCTCGACCGATATGAAAGCCTTTGTGGTATTGGTCTTATCGCCGGTAGCATAAGACTCGTTTTCAACGGCTACTCCGCCTTTCAGAATGGGATTGTTAAAACATCTGGCCATTTTAAGGTTAAGCATTTGCAGTTCAACGTTCTTTTCCATTGCAAGCTCTTCCGCCGTCTTATTGCTTTCCCCGAGGTCAAGAATATTCTCAAATGTCAGGTTTTGGAATGAGGGGGAAGAAAGTGTTTCTTCCGGGTTCTCCCTGGAAATCATCATATAATTATACGTGTAATCTCTCATCAACTGCCGCAAAAGCAGTCTCGCCGTCAAAAGCTGCTCATTTTTTTTAAGCAATTCTTCTATGGGAAGCTCCACTCTCTCCTTCATCAATGCCACAGTATCTTCGATCCCGGCAATAAACTCGGTAATTATCTCAAATGCGGTGGAGAATTCCCTGGTTTTGCCGTTTCTCTCGATGTTATCCCTTTCTATGGCATCATTTTCCACATGAACGTCCAATCCGGCTATATCAGCGTTAACCCTGCCGAACTTTTTAAAACTGTCGGAATAACCGAAATCGGTCACGAAAAGATTCAATACCAGCGAAGACGTGGCTCTGTAAGTCGCGGGCGTGTCTTTTATTGTATCCTGTTCCATCGTTCCCGTAGATGTCGCGATAAGCTCGAGCAAAGGACGGTAATCCAATTTTGTTCCGGCCCTTGCGACTTCATATTTTTTTTTCAGGACATCGATACTGTATTCCGGTTGCCGCAAATGCTCCTCAAAAACCAGGTTCCTGGCTTCTTCAAGAGTTTCGGGGAACTCGGAAACTTTTATTACAAGAGTCTCATAGTCATCAAGGCCCAGAAGGATTTTAATATCCCTCTGCACATCCTTAAATCTTTTATATGCTGCAAGGGACTCTTTAAAAAAAGGGGTTTTATTGTATTCGGCTTTTAAAATATCCAGCCGTGTATATTTAGGGTCTTTTCTCATTTTTTCAAGCTGGCTTTCGGCTTCTTTATAACTTTCAACGCAAACGGTCAGTTCCTTCTGAGACAGTGAGAGGTTAAGATACGCTTCCATAAGTGCTATAAAACGGTCTTTAAACGTGGAGACTAATACCGTTAATTCTGTTTCCCTGTTTCTTTCCCCCACATTTATACGGTCAAGAAAATCCGAGTCAAATTTATATGTTATGTTCAAGCGCTGGCCCAAATAAGCGCCTTTCGCGTTGCTTATTTTATAAAAAAGGTCTACCGGAGCGCTTATTCCGGCCACGGCGGTAATGGTCGGGAAAAGCGAGGATACTGTTGTCTTTTCAATATCTAATTCCGCCTGCTTTATTATAAATTTCTGCGCGGCAATATCCCTGTCTGTTTCATAAAGTCTTTTTATCGCATCCTGTATGGAAAGGTTGTTATAGTCTACCCCGTCTATGACACGGGGTCCGCTGTCGAGGGCGACTTTTTCAAGAAAAGCAATTTCATCCTGTATCCCGCCGTCTTCAGAAAAAGATGCCGGCAAACAGAAAATGAAAAAGATATAAATAAAAAACGCCCTCTGGGTTGCCTGCCGGGCAAAATGCAATATGCTCATTGTCAACCTTATGATATAAAATTAAAATTTGATTTAAAATTATATCATCTCGGAAGGATTTTTCCAATAAAACGGAAAAGATTATTGGAAGGTATTGTCTCTACTGCAATTCAACCGCTGTCTGTTTCAATGTCAGGGGATTAAAACCGTTTTTGGCGAATATATACCATGCGGCAACGGATATAAAACCTCTGTCCTGTCTTACCCATTCGAATCCGCCCGATTTATTGGATGTATAAGGAAGGGCTTTAAGCGTAATATTATCTATTTTTCTGCTTATTATGAATTTATCCATCTCATTCGCATAAAAATATCCTCTTTGTTTGTCTCCGCAGGTAATAAAGGCGCAGGCAATATGCCCTGTCCCGTCCAGCCAGGCATTATTTATTTCCATATCCGGAGAATGATAAAAGCCTATGGCTTTCTTCCCGTTAAAATCCACCGTCTTCCGGTATCTCAGGTCATATTCGGGAATATTCAGCAGACCGGCATAATCACTGCCGAACGCAAGCACTCTCCATGTATATAAATCAAGAGGAAGGCTTTTTCCCTTTACTGATTTGTCCAGCCACTTTCTGATTTTTTTCGCGTAATCAGTTTCCCCGCATAAAAGAAAAGCTGCGTAACAATCAATATTACCTTCCGGGTGGCCATAGTTTTCATGCAGTCTGCTGTCGCCGTTGCGCCATCCGTGCCGGACATAACCGCTGGCGCTGTCTTCCTCCTTGTACCACGATTTGAGCAGATCCTTCAAAAGTACCGTTATCTTCTTATATCTGTCGGAAGAATATGTCTTCTCATGGTATCTATACGCGATAAGAAGCCACGCCATATCTCCCATCCACCTGTCGCTGGCGCCGGGGTTATGGTAAGCGGGCGTTCCGCCTGATTTGGCAAGCACGACAAACTGGAAAAACCCTCTCGGCTCGCTTTTATAGAAAAAGTTCTGTATTGACGGACATGGATTTGCTTCAAAGGTCATATCAGAGAAAAAATCGAGTATCCTCTCCGCCCTTTCCCTTTCTCCCTTAAGTATAAATGCCATGGCGACAAGCGCATTATTGAAAGTATGTGCCTGATTGCCCTCCATTGAAGGTAAAAGCTGTTTTTCGGGAGAGGATGTATCCTGAATGACTTTCAACCATTCAATGACAAGTGTCTCTTCAGGTATAAGTTTTTCCGCTCTTCTCTGTCTGTCTCCAATACCCGAAAGTCCGCTATCAGGGTCTATGACCGGGCCGGAGGGAGAAAAGGAAGCGGGAAGCCCCTCCTTTGCAAACCCTATTTCATCAAGCCAGACGGTCCCTTTCCCGCTGCCCGAAAAAGCAAGTGAGACTTCGGAAAGGGCGTCAAAATTATCATCTCCGCCCCACGCATATTCCAGGGTATCGCTGTATACCACAATGCGTTGCCAATCTTTGTGATTATTGTTAAGTTTTATTTTTCTCCAGAATGTCGAACCGTCCTTATCTATAAATTTTATCTCCATATCGCCGGTCGCTTTCGCCTTAATCAAAAAGGCGAAAGGTATTTTTTCGGAAAAGCCGGAGGATATTTTTTTGTTGAACTGTACCCAACCGCCCCCTTTTTTGAGCTCATACTTTATTTCAAGCCCCTGTCCGTAGCCGGATTCGCATGAATTTATCACAATTGAACTTTTGCCGTCAGTGCCTATGACCCACAGTCCGGGGCTGTCCCATGCTTCTTCAACATAAGAATCCGGTATTTTTTCTTCTTTCGGTTCAGTAATCCGCCGGGGTTCTTCTTCGGCTCCCCTGATATCTTTGCCGGCAAATCTGGATTTTCTCACAGCCGCAAAACAAACTGTCAGCGCAGCGCAGAACAACAGAATAAATACAAGGGTCTTTCTCATAACCTCTCCTCACTAAAAGCCTGATATTATTATTTTATCATAACGCGTAAAAAACCTTAAAAATCATTCAACCCATCCGCGCCCGTAGAATTTATCTTTCTCTGCGCCGGACAGATTCATCTCGGCGTCACGCAGCCAGATGACATGCCCATCCACATAAAGGCAGTTGATGCCGTTGCCGTGAGGCCTTTCATCCCACGCGTTATAGGGATAATCATACAGATACGCGTAAATACTGAAATCTTTATTCTTAAGGTCCTTTAGTGTTTTCCCTCCCGAAGAATAACCGTTAACTTCATAATCCAGTATAATATTTCCACTGCTGTTCTGGTCGTCAAAAACATCGTCTCTCCAGCCCGCATTGAGTGTGTTTTGATTTGCCGGACACCTGTAAACTTCAATCCCCTCTATATAAGAATCAAACCTTCTTATAATATCCGAAAACGCGTTCCAGAGATGGACATTGTTGCACACGAGATAGGGAAATTTTTCATCCTGTTCTATAAGATACATCTGGAGCGCGATACCTATCTGTTTGAGATTACCGTAGCATACGGCCTGTTTGGCTTTCTGCCGTCCCTTCTGAAAAGCAGGTGCCAAAAAACCAGCAAGAAGGGAAATTATCGCAATAACCACAAGAAGCTCAATGAGGGTAAAGCTCTTTAGAGAAATTTCTTCCATGAGTCTTTTTGAGCTCCGGTCAACCATATTATTCACCCATTACACCGGATCCTTTCCCGTTTAAAAAAAACAGCCGCCCTTAGAACTTTCTTGTGGGGGAAAGAGGGAAAACCCTTTTATAAGAACGGCTGTTCCAAACAAATATCAGTCTATCGCGTTATTTTTTTCTCGAAAAAACAATAAGTCCGAGTAAACCTCCTGCGAGTAAAACTATTGTTCCCGGCTCAGGCACCGGAGTGGCGTCAAGATAAGCATTATCGAAATATGCTGTCCCCGTGCCGCCGTCAACGGTCTGGTTGATAAAAAATGCAAGAGAAGCATGAGTAGCATTAACGGGCGCCGCTCCGCTTATATTGAGCGCTGTCCAGTCATTTGTCCCGCTCAGAGGAGTTGATGCTCCTGACGTTCCAACCCAGCTTCCTGTGTTGAACCAGTCTATCTTTATCGTTACTTCTTCATTGATAAGCGCATTGGTTTTAGCAAATATCGTCCCGTAATATGTCTGCCCTGCCGTAACGGCAACAAGCGTATTATCATACATAAAATAATCATCGCCGGTTCCTGCATTGGCATTAGCGGTGAACTTAATGGATTTTGAACCTCCTACACCTGTACCCGTATCCCCATAAGCTCCTGCATGCTGGCTATTTCCCCAGGGCCCCCACCATGCGCCCTGTTCAGCATTCTCAAATCCGGCATTCGATAAAAGATTTGCATGTGCGATTGCCGGGAAAAAGCCGATAACTACTGTTAAAAGAACTACTGTCAACAACTGTTTCATCTGTTTTCCTCCCTCCATTTATTTATTGGCCTGAGCTTATAACAAGCTCAAAATCATCAAAATAAATTTTTCCTTTTGAAAATGGCTTTGCCCCTTTATTGAACGCAAGCACTCTTGCCTCTGTCGCGCCTCTCGGAACTTTTGCTTTTACATCCAGTCTTATCCATCCTTCGGTCGCATCCCTTATATGTTTACTTTCAGTATGGCCTGAGCCCAGCGGACCGCTGTCGTTCCAGAACTCTACCCTTATGAATGCTTCCGCGCTATCCGTCAATGCATCAGACGGGGGATTATTCGCCCAGGCGCTTATTTCCAGAGTCTGTCCCGGGGAAACCGGTACAATCTGGCCGTAGCACCCCATTCCCACTCCATATATTTCCCTGCATGCGGAAACACTGCCTCCGTGAAATTCAGATGATTCTATGCTTCCGGAACTTTCGCCGTCATTCCAGTTGTACCATTCAAAATCACTGTCTTCGAAACCTTTGTTGATTATCAGGTCTTCGGCAACTGCCGGAGACGCTCCCCTGATAAAAAACAATAGTATGAATATACAGAACACACCTAACGCCAACCTCTTATTTTTCACAACATACCCCCTTTTAATTAATATATTTATTATAACTTAATTGTTTTACTAAAAGATCAAAAAAATTAATTTATTTACTATATGTAAAATGTTTTACTAATATAGATTCTAATAACTTTTCCGGGTTTGTCAAGCATGTTTTTTCAATTATAAGGCCAAAACAAGTAGAATTTTATATAATTACCTATGTAACAAGATATTATAAATTTACTTTTTTAAGTATGAACTGATAACATTTGCAAAAACCATTATTAAAACCAAGCCTATAATCCCGATAAAAGACCCGATTAATCTTTCTCTTAACATCCTGTCTGATAAATCTTTTTCATGGATTTTGGCTACAATGTCTATTGTTTTGTCATCAGTTTCAATCAAGGGCGTTAACTCATGTTTTCTTTCTTCGAGCTGACTTATTGTCTCTTTTGCCTGGCTGAACAATATATCCTGTTCTTCAATATATCGTTGAAGCTTCGATATAGACTCATTTATCTCATACAACTCTTTTTTTTGCTCCAGGATATGCCCTTTTACCGTTTTATTACGTCCGACAGCAGAAAAATAAACAGCAACGGCAGCCATAATAATGGATACTATGCAAAGTCCGATTATCAGAACAAGTGTTCTGTATCCGCCCGTATTTGCTTTAACCGACTTGTAAAAAGCGGCCGCCAATGTCATAAAAGCGGCAAAACCGGAAAAAAGCTGAATGATAAAGTCAACATCCATAATAACTCCCTGTTAGAACATTACCGCCGTTCAATCAGAATCGCCTGCGGCCGATTGGATATTGGCCAATGCCCCGGCTGCGGCTCTGCTTACGCTGTCATCTTTGCTTTTAAGAAGAGGTTTCAGGACTTCGACAGCCCTTTTATCCCCTATTTTCCCCAGGCTTTTTATGGCTTCCATCCTGACGCCATAATTCTGATCGGTCGCTATCACCCTTATCAGAGGGTCAACCGCCCTTATGTCTTTTTCCTGTCCCAGAAACATTACGGCTTTCCATCTGGCGCTGTCCGAGCTGCTATTCAAATCATTTATAAGATTATCGACCTTATCAGCCAATGAAATGGTTCCCGGTCCGTATAAAACAAAGAAAAAAATGCATGCTAAAAAAATATTCTTTTTCAATTGGTCCCTCCCTCCACTATTCTATTTTATCAGTATTGCCCTGCGTATATCATCCGCTTTTTTTGCTCCCGCCAGATACTCCACAATGGAACAGGAAAATTCCAATGCTGCGCCGGCTCCCCTGCTTGTAATAATATTGACGTCCCTTATAACAGGCCTGTCTATGAATTCAGCAATTCCCCTGAATCTGGATTCTGTTCCGGGGAAACCTGTCACTTTTCTGCCTGCGAGAATACCGGCGGGAATAAGCACATAGGCGGGAGAAGAGCAGATTGCGGCAATCAGTCTGCCTTTGCCGTTTAAATTCCTGACTGAGTTTAATACTTTGTCCGAACCCGCCAGATTTGCGGACCCCGGCATCCCCCCCGGCAGTATCAAAGCGTCTGCGTCGGAAATCTCCTCAAACAAAAGGTCTGTTTCTACTTTTATACCTCGGGAGCCGGGAACAATCTTTTTATCGAGCCCGGCAATATCCACTTTAATGCCCGCCCTTCTTAAAATATCGATTGGGGCAACAGCCTCTATTTCTTCAAAACCATCGGCCAGAACGATGACAGCTCTTTTCTCCATTCTATTATCCTTTCTTCATATAGAGAATGCGTGTTTCTATATTCATATCGCTTGAATGTTTTTCGAACGCTTTTTTATATATTTCAAGCTGTCTATTGTATCTTTCTCCTCTGTAGTCGGACCATTTAAAATCAACTATTATTATCCTGTTGTTTTTTCTGTAAACACAATCAATCCTTCCGTTGATTTCATATCGCCCTTCCCTGAGAACAAACGGCAATTCCCTGTATACCTCATCGGCAGATTCCATTTCCCTGTACTCGGGCGTTTCGACAAATCTTTCAACCTCCGGGGCAACTTTAAGGGCCTCAGTCTCAGACAATTTATGCTTAAGCAGTCTTAGAATATCCTTTTTTGAATCCATGTGTTCCAGAGTGTAATGAATAGCCGTTCCGATAGTTTCCTTTTTATCCGCGCGGGACTCATCTTCAATATCCGAAGATGTATCCTCTTCCTGTTCCATAATATCCCTGGAAAGCATATATCCTTCCTTATCAAGATACCGCGAGACGCTTATTTTTTCAACAGGCGGATTCAACACATCCATATCGGTATCGGCAAATTCCATGTTTTGCCCCACATCCAGTTCTACAACGCCGGGGGTTTTCCCCGAAGCTGTTTCTGCCGGACTTTCATATCTGTTTTCGATATAAATATCCCGCGCCGGAGAAACATTCTTAAGGCAATCAAACCATGTGTTAAGGTTTTTTCCCTTTTCTCTGGATTCCGGCGTCTTGTTCAGGCAGGAAACAATCAACACATCTCTGGCCCGCGTAACGGCGACATACAACAGCCTTTTTTCTTCTTCGCTTCTTTCATATTTTGTTCTGTTTTTTTCTTTTTCATAATTGGAAGTTTCCCAGTATTTATTCATTTTGAACGCAAACGTCCCGTTATGTCTTATAATCACCTTATCCCCGATAAATCTTCCCGACGATGTGTCGGGAATGATTACAATGGGGAACTGCAGCCCTTTGGACCTGTGAACCGTCATCAGCTTCACCGAATTATCGCCTTCTCCGGACACCGAAGCAAGCCCCTCATCCGACTCAAAACTTATATCATCGATAAACCTCTGGGCTATGTTTTCCAGAGAGTCATAACCCGAGGATTCCATGGCGCGTATTTTTCCTATAAGCTTTCTAACGTTGGCAATTCTTATATCCCCGTCGGCAAGTTTTGCCAGGGCACTAAAATATGAAACCCTCTCCAGAAACTCGGACAATAATTCGGACGGGGTGCGGGTGCTTTTTTTCTGCCTTACATCCAGCAAAATGCCGTCCAATTTTTGAACAGCGTTTTTTCTCCCGCCATTCAAAAACTTTTCGGGTTTCAGTATTTTATTTTCCAGTTTCCCGCAGACTATCCGGTTATCATCCGCTGTTGACGCAAAAGATCTCAAAAGGCTCGCATATGCAAGCTCATCCCGCGCATTGGACATAACATTCAAAAAATTCAGTGAGTCACGCACTTCAAATCTTGACAAAAACCCGGAATTGCTCATAACAAAATAAGGGATGCCGCGCTCCTGCAGGCATTTTTCGTAGATATCGACTTTGGTCAGTTTGCGGAATAAAATTGCGATATCCGAATAAAGGGGGTTCTCTTCTTTCCCGTTCCTGAACACTTTCACTTCCTTCCCGTTTAAAGTGCCTTCCTCCGCCATCTGCTTAATAAGCACGCTCAGGTATTCCGCCTCCTTTTTTCTCTGCGCTTCGGCGGTTTCAAATCCTTCCCTGTTAAACAACCTGTAAACACTGCCGGAATCATGCGTTTCTTTTCTCTTCGCTTTAATAAGGTCTCCGGTTTTATCGAAGTCAGATATAATAAGCATTGAAAGATTATTTATATAATCCAGTATTTCCTTCTGGCTTCTCCTGTTCTCCCTTAAAGACCTCTTAAGCCCTATTTGTTCTCGGATTTTACTGAATATCGCGGGATCCGCATTTCTCCAGCCGTAAATAGACTGCTTAAAATCACCCACGACAATTATTTTGTCGGACAGCTGAATTTCGGCGATATTTCCGGCAAGGGTCTCCTCTCTCTCGGAAAGCCACAGAATAAACTCCATCTGGATATTGTCCGTATCCTGGGCCTCGTCGAGTATTATCAATTTATATCTTTTTTTTATCTCCTGTCTTACGTCTTTATGATCCCTCAATAAATTCCTGGCTTTGATAAGGATTTCATCATATGTAATCCTGTTTTGTTTAAGTTTTTCATACCTTTCAAGGACATCATCCGCAATCTCCGCAAGACATAAAGAAATCTGTTTTATTTCATCTTTCTCATTTTTAACGGACTTCGAAACAAAGTTTTTCACTTTTCCGGAAATATCCGCAGCCCGGAAATTATTTACAATATCAAAAACATAATTCTCAAAACCGCTCTGAAATCCTTTCTTTTCGAGAGGGAGGACGGCAAGAACCCTGTTAAGAACCGCATCTTCGCCGGAATCAATCCTTGAAACCACCGCCTGCCTTAACGCTTTTCTCAGAATTTTCCGTTTGTCCTCATCTATTATTTCCGGGTCCGGGTCTATATCCGCATAGGAGCAGAATTCTCTTAATATTTTTACCGCAAATGAATGTATTGTTGATATCTGGATTTCATCTATTACTCTTACATAATCAAACCGTTCGCGAAAATCCGATCCTTTTGCCGTTTCCAGAAGTATTTCTTTTGCTCTTTCCTTAAAATCTCCCGCAGCTTTTTTCGTAAATGTTATGCAGCATATGGAGGCCGCTATTTCCTTTCTCTCTTTAGCATTACGTCCTTCTTCAATCAACCGTATTACCTTATTCATCGCAAAAGTTGTCTTCCCTGTTCCCGCAGAGGCGGAAATCGCGGCTTTCGTTTTGGTGTTTAGAACATCTTCTATCTGTTTTTCCCATTTATATTTCATGTTTTCGGGCCCCAGTCTTCGGCTATCCTGCAAAAATAAGGGAACTCGCAGTTCCTGCAATCAACCTGCCTGTCAAAAGGGTGTGCGGGAAACTCCATGTCGATAACAGCTTTTTTGAATCTCATTATTTTTTCGGAAAGGATTTCCTCCCAGTCGCCCGATACGGCGATTTCCGAAAAGAATTCCGCTTTTTCATCAAAGGGGTCGGCTTTTAAAAGGAAATAACATGCCCTGATTTCCGTCGGGTTTTTTATACCCAGATTTTTCTGCGCGGTTTGTTCTGAAAGGACCAGTTTATAAAGAGCGGCCTGGGCCAGATACCCTTCGCGAAAATCTTCTTCGCTTCTGACCTGCCTGCTTGTTTTATAATCGACCACATAAACTATGCCTGTTTTCGAAATATCTATTCTGTCTATATACCCGTTCAGTATTATCCTTTCGCCGCGTATACCGGTTACGAATTTCTTAAACGGGAATTCAGCCCTGATAAAGTCCGTTTTCCCGGGTCCTATCGGGGATTTTTCTTCAAGCTTCAGAAAGTTCCTGAGGATTTCGGTCATCTCTTCTTTCTTTACCGACCACAATTCCCTCCTGCCTGTCAGATTGTTCTGCTCATATGAATTAAAAATTCCGCCGGCAATATCCAATAAAAGCTTTTCTCCGCCCTTTCCTTTCCTCTCTTTGCAGAAATTTTCCAGCACCTCATGGATAATGGTACCTTCATCCATAACATCAATATAGAGTTCCGGCCTCGGAAAATCTCTCATTTTCATGAGTGACTGCATAAAATATCTGAACGGGCATCTTAGAAACGCCTCCAGCGCGGTTGCGTTAAACGAAAATGCCCCGTCCTGAAAAAATTTATCCGATAAAAAACGGTGGATCTCCTCGGAAGAATAAAAACCCCTGTAATCTTTAGCATCACCCGGCGCGATGACATTAGGATTTCTCATAAACACGCTGTCATTCTGCTCCAGCTCCCGCTGCAACCCGCCGGGCCGTAAAAGGAGTTTCTTCCCCCTGCTTTTTTTTGCGATTGAGACCAGCAGGTCTGTTCTGGATGCGGCATCATCCGGTTCACTTATCATAGAGGAGGGCGGGATTTTTTTTATTTCAAGCGTCGAAACCATTTTCCCATCCTTCCCCGATGAAAACATCATTTCTATTTCTTCGAGGAATACGGATTTTTTTCTGTCTTCCCGGGTCTCCTCAGTAAACGGGACTGTGAATATGCATTTGTCCGAAATATTCAGAAAACTTCTGTAAAAAATATTTCTGTCTACAATTTCTTCATCGGCCGATTTTTGAACCGGCAGCATTCCTTTTTCGTCCAGTATACAGTTCAGGGCTTCTATATCGGCGTCTTTAAGTATAAGTCCTTCTGTTTTACGGGACGGGAACTCGCCTTCTACCATCCCGCAAAAAATGCCTATTTTGAAATTCATGCCATCCGTATCAAAAGGCGTCAATATTTTTACAGCGTTCAGGTTGTTTTTTTCATGTATAACTTCTCTTTCGGCCAGGCTTTCTATCATTTCCTTAAACTGGGCGACAGTCACAACAGACGACCCCATGATATTATCCGGACAGGCCTCTATTTTATCCAGCAGTCCGTACACCGCGGATACTTCATCGGCAATCATATTTCCGGTATAGTAACGGCTTATAAAATCTCTTAACCATTCTGAAAAATCCTTTGCTGTCCGTTCAGCTTCAAACGAAACATCCCGGATAAACCCGCAAAGAAATCCATCTAATTTTTTCACATCTGAAATATCAATCCCGGTATTTATAAAATCTCTTGTTTCCCTGCCTTTTCCGGCGAGCCAGTTCAAACACCCGTCAACGGGTTTATTGTCCGCTGACAAATATCCGCAAAGGCAAAGGATAAGCCCGGCGACATCTTTGTCTATACCTATATCGGCAAAATACGGCGCGCCGATTATCCTGGTAATATTTTCCCTGGAAAAATGATCTTCAGCCAGCGACAATACAAGCATCAGGTCTTTGTAAAAGTTGGTACGCTGCAGCTGCCTTCCGCGCCTGAAATAATACGGGATGTCAGCCCTGTTGAAATATTGTCTTATGTAGTCATCATAAAGCGATATTTTTTTCGTTATCACCACGATATCCGAAGGCTTCAAATATTTTTCGCTGTAAAGATGTTTTTTTATGCGGAGGGCTATCTCTTTTACTTCTAAATCTCTGTCCGCGGCTTCAACTATGCTGATTGAACCGTCTTTCGTCTTTGCTTCATTATTCACAGCCCTGAAAAGGTTTTTCTGGGCAAATGCCAAATCGGAAGGCTGCCTCGCGCTACCCGAAACGGTGTCATCAACCCTGATGTTGCCCGGATTCATCTGTTTTAAGTACCTGTATGAAGATATACCCGCTTCAAATGCCGCATTGCTTTCCTCGCAGGGGAAATACACAGTAACTTTTATTCCTCTATCGGCAAAAATTTCGAGCAGTTTCAATTGCACGTTTGTGAGCTGATACCTTGACCTTACCACAATTTTTTTTATGCCTTTTAAAAACAACGGTGTTTCTCCCGTTTTCCTGAGCGCATCTACAACCAACCAGCCCATATCATCATAATCATGGCAAAAACCGGCGTATCCGGAGTAGATATTGGAAAAATCGGATAATCGTTTTGCCGACAGTTTTCCGCCCGTATTATTGTCAATATGGATTTTCAGTATTGCGGGCCCAACGGCGGCTTTTTTAAGTATTTTCACGCTCCTTTTCAAATCCCTTATAAAACCGGGTTTTGAAAAAACAGAATAAAAATATTTTTTTTCCCTGTCGTTAAAATAACCGGAACAAATCCTCTTGAGGATTATCTCTTTTTCAAAGTCAGTTATAAAACGCTCCTCAAGAAGCTCCGCCGCAAGATTAAGCAGGATCTTTCCGAATGTATAGAAGGTATGGTTAAAGTAGACTTCTTTTCCCATCTCCCTGATATATTCCGAAACGGCAAGAGGGGAAGGAAAAATCTCTATTGTTTCACGAGAAAGCATTTTATATTCCGGTAAATTTTTAAATCAGTTAATACTTGATCCTGCACCGCGATTTCGGGACGGAGCGATACATCACATCCCCTAAAACAACCAGCAGAGCCATACACCAGAAGGAAACTTTCATGCCGTAATACGCGCTGCCGTTAATCATATGAGGGGACATCCACAAAACATATATCAACGCAAAAATTGCCTGATAAACCCCTCTTTTTCTCTCATCTTCCTTCCTGCTTAGAACGGTATGGATGAAAGCCGTTAAAAAAATCAATATCACGGCAATCCCGATACAGGCTAAAACACAGCTGTAAAAATCGATTCTCCCGCTGTTAAAAAAAGTTATAAAACCGCTAATCATAACACAGCACACATATGAGAGTACTCCAAACGTAAAAACCATGAACAGGTTTTTCTCGAACGCGGCCGATTCCTCCCTTTTCATGATAATCCGGAAATTCAGACAGGCAATAAGCAGTCCCCCGAAGTAAGGCAGGGCATACTGCCACACCTTATCAAAAAATATCCTGGCTGACTCTATGGCCGCAATGCTCTCAAGGTTAAATTCTTTATAGGGATAGATATCCCCTCCGCACCCTTTGACAGACGGCAGAAAAAAACATACGAACAATATCAATCCGGCAACGGAAGATAAGGAGCCGCCGGAAACTCTTATAGCTTTGCGAAAGTCCATATTCCTCATTCCTCTTCCCTGACAAAAACAGCGGGAGACAATAATTTCAAGGAGCCTCTTTTTTACGGGCGGCCACGGCGACTAAAAGGCAAGCAAGTAAAAAAAAGGAGCTCAGTAAGTCTCGGCACCCTGTGAAATTCGAAAAATCTCCGGCCCCCGGAGATTCATAAAATCTCAGGGATTAAGTCCCTGGAATTGTTTTACAATTCCCAGGGAGATTGACTACCCGATATTTTCTTCAAAAATTTCAGAGCAGGACTTACAAATTAGTTGTCGAACCAGGCCATTTTGCATTAAAAACCATCCCTTGCTTCAACTGTTATGCCGATGCCGCCTCTTGTTTTAAATACAGCCGTAACCTTCGCGCGTTTCGGCCGTGCTGTTTTTACAATATCGTCTAAAATCCTGTTGGCGATATCTTCCGCAAACATCCCGACATTCCTGAAAGAAAAAAGATACAGTTTCAGTGATTTGGATTCTATGCATTTCTCAGCCGGAATATATTCTATTTCTATTCTGGCAAAATCAGGCTGGCCGGTGACAGGGCATATAGAAGTGAATTCATCGGTTTCAAATTTTATATTATAATCCCTGTTTATTATATTGGCAAATGTCTCGAGTCCGGCATTATCCGGGGATTTCGGATAAACCGTTTTTGCTTTTCCCAGCAGCGTTAAGTTTTTCAACCTTGATTCTTTCATTTGGCATACCTCAGAGGATCTTTGATTCCCGCTTCCTTAAACCCATTTTTCCTTATAACACATGAGTCGCACTCTCCGCAGGCAGTTGATTTCATAACGGGGTCATAACAACTATGCGTTTTTGAAAAATCCACGCCAAGAGCCGCGCCTGTCCTGATTATATCAGATTTCCTCATTTTAACGAGAGGACTGTGTATTTTTATTCCGTTTTTGCCGGCAGGCTTAACCGCCAGCGCGGCCATCTTTTGATACGCTCTCAGATATTCCGGCCTGCAGTCGGGATAACCGCTGTAATCAACAGCATTTACCCCGATAAATATATCTTTTGCACCTATGGTCTCGGCCCATGCCAGCGCAACCGAAAGGAATATCGTGTTTCTCGCGGGGACATATGTAGAAGGTATGACACAGGCCGTCCTTCCTGTTCTTCTCCTCTTGGGAACCTTAATACCTGAAGTCAGGGCAGACCCTCCTATCTTCCTCATGTCAAGGCGGAACACCATATGTTTTCTCGCTTTTACCGCTGCGGCAATTTGTTTCGCGCAGGCAATTTCTGTTTTGTGGCGCTGGCCGTAATCAAAAGTCAGGGCGTATATGTCAAATCCCCCTGATTTGGCCATAGCGGCGACTGTAGCCGAATCCAATCCTCCG
>DJVC01000073.1 GCA_002440765.1 bacterium UBP3_UBA6266
TATACTGTGTTTTTTGTTTTTATCAAGCCCTGTGACATCATCAAGCTCGTTCATAAAACCATCTATTCTGACCCTTGAAAAACCGTCTCTTTTGAGGAACTCAAAAACCTGCCTGTGTTCGCCCTTCTTGCCTTCAATGACAGGGGCAAGCAGCGCAATATCCAGGCCTTCCGGCAATTCCAGGATGGAATCGGTGATATCCTGNNCCCCGCATTGGCGTAAAGAACCCTCAGGTAATCATATATCTCAGTGGATGTGGCAACCGTCGAACGGGGATTGGAAGACGCGCTCCTCTGCTCGATAGATATAGCCGGGGACAAACCTTCTATATAATCAACCTCCGGCTTTTGCATCTGCCCAAGAAACTGCCTTGCATAGGCTGACAGGCTTTCTACATATCTCCTTTGCCCTTCCGCATAAAGCGTGTCAAAAGCAAGCGATGATTTTCCCGAACCGGAAAGGCCCGTGACAATAACCAGTCTGTTCCTCGGTATTTCCAGGCTGATATTCTTCAGGTTGTGCTGCCTGGCATTCCTGATAACAATATTCTTTTCCATAAATATTTTTAAGATGTGAAGGATTATAAATCAGTATTTTAATGAAAAATTAATGTGCTTTTTCCATTTTTCGACGGGTTTGGGGAAATCAGTTCTGTAGTGAGCTCCGCGGCTTTCCTTCCTGCGGAGAGCGGCTTTAGCCATCAGTTTCGCGACCATCAGCATATTCTGCAATTCAAATCCGTCCGCATATCCGACCATCGCGGACAGTATATATCTTTCCCAAAAGGTAATGATATTATAGGCTTCCGCAAGACTATGCTCTTCTCTCTCCAGTCCGACACATCTCCACATGACGCTCTGGAGAGACCTCTTCACATCGGCCACATCAAGCGCATGCAGGATTTTCCTGTCTATCTCATATTTTATCGGCGGGACTCTGAAAGTTTTCATCCTTGAATTCTGTCCCGCGACGATACCCGCCCTGTATCCGAAAACCATGGATTCAAGAAGGGAATTACTTGCAAGCCTGTTTGCGCCGTGGACCCCCGAGCATGAAACCTCGCCGCATGCATACAGTCCTTTTACATTTGTTTCACAACCAAGATTTATCCGTACTCCGCCCATCATATAATGGGCGCTCGGCCTGACGGGAATTTTATCGCGGGGAATCTTAAGTCCGTAATCATTACATATCTTTTTTATATTGGGAAATCTTTTCGCGACTTTTGCCGGCGATATATTTGACAGGTCCAGGGAAACAAAATTTGAATCGGTTTTTTTTATCTGCTCGACTATTGCCCTGCTTACCACATCACGCGGTGCCAGTTCGCAAAGAGGATGGTAATCGGACATAAACCTGTAGCCATTTTTATCTACGAGAACGCCTCCTTCCCCTCTCACTGTCTCGGAAATCAGGAAGCGGGGCGCCCCAGCAAGATAAAGTGTTGTGGGATGAAACTGCATAAATTCCATATCCATTAACACCGTCCCGGCCCTGTAAGCGATAGCCATTCCGTCGGCAGTGGCAACATCAGGATTCGTGGTTTCCCTGTATACCTGACCCGCGCCCCCGGTGGCCAGAATCGTAGAGGGAGCGATCACCGCGGTTTTTCTGCCGGTTCTCCGGTTAAAGGCAATAACACCGTAACATCTATTTTTATGATGTAACAGGTCAATCGCGTAATGCTCTTCCATTACATCTATTTTCCTGTTATTTTTAACAGCGCGGACAAGCGTCCTCTCTATTTCGGCTCCCGTGTTATCTCCGTTGGCATGTATTATCCTGCGCTGTCCATGCGCCGCCTCGCGCGTAAAGAGCAGTTTGCCGTTATGCCTGTCAAAATTAGCCCCCAGGTTTATTAATTCATTTACCCTATCAACCCCTTCCTTTACAAGGACCTCAACTGATTTCCTGTTGCACAAACCCGCTCCTGCAAAAATCGTATCCCCGAAATGTTTTTCCCATGAATCATCCTTAGAGAGTGAAACGGCCACCCCGCCCTGCGCATGCAATGTATTGCTCTCCTCAACTTTTGACTTTGTGACAACAGTAACATTACCGAATGCAGATGCATGCAAAGCCGCTGTCAGACCCGCGGAACCCGAGCCTATGACTATCACGCCGGTTTTCACCGAATTCATTCTTGCCAAATCAAAATTTATAAGATATCTGGGATTCATAAAACAATCCTAATGAATAATTTTATTTTACCGAAAGCATTTTTTGGATCGCACTTAATGCCTTTTTGCCTGTACTTTCAGGCACTTTAACCTCAAACCGCTCATCTTTAAGCGAAGACAGGACTGAATCCAGGGTTATGGATTTCATTTCACGGCAGACCATGTTAAAACTCGCGGGGATAAACTCTTTCCTTGGAGCGGCTTTTTTCAAAGGCCATAACATGCCTATCTCAGTCGCGACAATTATAGTTTTTGCGGGTGTTTTTCCGGCATAATCAAGCATCCCGGCCGTACTTAAAACAGCATCAGCAATTTCAAGCACTTCCGCCCTGCATTCGGGATGGGCGATAATTTCCGCGCCCGGGTGGGCATCTTTAATCCTCAGGACTTCTTCCCTCGTCAGACGATCATGCACATAACAATACCCGTCCCACAATATCAGTTCCTTATCCACCCTGGAAGCGACAAACGACCCGAGATTCCTGTCCGGGACAAAAATCACCTTCCCGGAAGAAACCGATTTTACGACTTCAACAGCATTTGAAGAAGTGCAGCAAATGTCGCTTTCGGCTTTTACCTCGGCAGGCGAATTCACATATGTTACGACAGGAACGCCCGGATGATTTTTTTTAATATTTCTCAACGCATCCGCCCCGATCATATCCGCCATCGGACAGCCGGCGCTATTTTCGGGCAGATAAACTTTTTTGCCCGGGTTTAATATTGAGGCAGTCTCCGCCATAAATCTTACCCCGCAAAACACTATTATTTCCGAATCGGTTTCGGAAGCCGCCTGCGCCAGTTCGAGCGAATCGCCGGTGATATCCGCAATTTCCTGCACTTCAGGCCTCTGATAATTATGAGCGAGTATCAGAGCCTTCCTGTCTTTTTTGAGAATTTCTATTTCATTTAAAATTTTTTTATATTTCACTTCTTTTTAACAATCCTGTTTTCGCTGTCTACAGCGACAAATGAGGGACGAAAATCCCTTATTTTTTCTTCGTGGACCATACAGAACGCCATTATTATCAATTTATCTCCCTTTTCCCCAAGCCTCGCCGCCGCGCCGTTAAGTATGATTTCGCCCGAACCCCGCTTCCCCTTTATAACATATGTCTGAAAACGTTCACCGTTATTCAGGTTGGCGACTTTTACAACTTCATACGGAGCCAGATTAGCCGCATCCGCCAGCTCCTCGTCTATAGTAATACTCCCTTCATAATTCAGCGATTTATCCGTAACAGTCACCCTGTGTATTTTAGATTTGCACATCATTCTCAACATTTTAACTTTTCCCCTTTCTTATTTCCTTTTTTCCGGCGTTTTGACAATGATATTATCTATCAACCTTGCCACGCCAAGCTTAACCGCTATGGCAATCAAAGCGCCGGATTCCACACGTTTTAAGGCTTTCATACTGACAGGACAGACTATCTCTATGTAATCGATTTTCCCTCCTGTCGCGGAATTGACAGCCTCCGCTATGCGCTTTTTGATTTTAAGGGCGTTTATTTCTCCTTCCAGAATCATTTTTTCCGCCATTTTCAGCGATTCGTATATGGCAGGGGCCTTTCGCCTTTCATCCGCGGAAAGATACCGGTTTCTCGAACTCATTGCAAGACCGTCTTTTTCCCTGATTATCGGCATAACCTTAACCTTCACGGGAATATTCAGATCTTCGGTCATTTTCTTTATCACGAGCGCCTGCTGCGCGTCTTTCTGACCGAAATACGCTGTGTCGGGCTGAATTATGTTAAATAACTTTAATACAACTGTTGTAACCCCCTTGAAATGGCCCGGCCTGTCTTTTCCGCACAAAGGCAAACTCAAATCAGTTTCTTCGACAAAAGTCGAAAACCGGAGCGGGTAAATCTCTTCGGCAGAAGGGAAAAACAGGATATCAACCTTTTCATCTTTACATATTTTTTTATCGTTTTCAAAACTCCGCGGATAGGAAGAAAAATCTTCGCCCGGCAAAAATTGTATCGGATTAACAAAAACACTGACCACAACCATATCGTTTTCAACCCGTGCTTTCTTAATAAGACTTACATGCCCGTTATGAAGAAAACCCATTGTAGGAACAAAACCTATGGTTTTCCCCTCTCTTCTCCCGGCCAGGCATGCCTTACTCATCTCATTGATCTTTTTAATTATAATCACTTCTAAATCCTTTATTACAAAAACAGTTCAGCGGTTCAACAATTTATCTGTTGAACTATTCAGTACGAATGTTCCTTGTCTGGAAATTCGCCTTTGCGCACCTCATCCGCATATTTTTTCACGGCATCTTTTATAATGCCGCCGGCATCGGCATAAACTTTCACAAATTTTGCCTTCTTCTTTTCATACAACCCCGTTAAATCACTGAAAACCATTATCTGCCCGTCACAGAAAGGACCGGCACCTATTCCAATAACGGGGACATTAACCGAATCCGACAACAATTTACCTACTTCAGCCGGGACACACTCCAGCACAATCGAAAAAACACCCGCATCCCGTAAAGCTTTTGCGTCTTTCAGCAAAAGCCCTATTTTCTCAGGCGTTTTCGCCTGAACTTTATACCCTCCGAGGACCAGTACATCCTGAGGGGTCAGGCCGATATGGCCCATTACGGGGATACCTCTCTCGACAAGCAGTTTTACCACAGAAGAAACCTCTGTCCCTCCTTCAATTTTTACGGCCTGCGCTCCGGCTTCTTTTATAAACCGCCCAGCATTATAAATCGTCGATTCGGTCGAAACGTTAAACGACATAAAAGGCATATCCGCTACAATAAGCGAATTAAGTCCGGCCCTTACGACAGCCTTTGTATGATGCAGCATCTCATCCACTGTCACAGGCAAAGTATTATCGTAACCGAGAGCCACCATGGACAGGGAATCGCCCACCAGCACAATATCCGGCGCCGCATCCCTGCAAAGCGAGGCAGTTGCCCAATCATATGCCGTAACCGCAACAATTTTTTTACCGGCAATTTTTAACTTTTTGATATCTTCCGCATTCATTTTTTCACATTACGCGATTTTTTTCGCGGATTGCCCCGAATCTTTAAGTTTTTTTATGTAATATTTAACGGTTTTCTTATAAACCGGATGCTTCAGACGACCGTTAATTTCGCACAGGGGAACCAGCACAAACAGCCTTTTATGAAAGGATGGATGAGGGATCTCAAGCGATTTTCCTTTCATGATTTTATCTCCGTACAGTATTATGTCCATATCAATAATCCTGTCGCCTCTTTTTAACGGCCTTCTTCCCATCTTTTTTTCTATTTTCTTCATCTTTTTTAAAAGAGCAAGCGGCTTAAGAACAGTTTTAACCTTTATAACAGAATTTAAAAAAAACTTTTTTGAAATAATACAGACTGGACTGGTCTCATACAACGACGACTGTGCAATAATTCTGATCTTATTGCCTGATTGCAGAAACTTCACGCCTTGTTCAATATTTAACTTTTTTTTTCCCAGATTAGAACCCAGGCCGATATAGACTTCAGCTTCTTTTTTCATGCAACTTTCTGATTCTTTCAAGCGCTTCTATGATCCTGCCTTTATCCCTTGTAAGCGCAAACCTGACATATCCCTCCCCATCTTCGCCAAAGCCATTCCCCGGAGTGCATACTATATTGCATTCTTTAAGCAGCACCATAGTCAGTTCGGAAGAAGTATATCCCGGGGGGACTTTGAGCCATATATAAAAAGTCGCATCCGGTTTTTCTGCTTTCCAGCCTAAATTATTCAATCCTTCAACGAATATATCTCTTCTTTCCTGGTAAATTTTATTAAACCGCCTTGTATCCGATTCCCCTCTCTCAAGAGCTTCTACCCCTGCTAACTGGATTGCCTGAAATATGCCTGAATCGATATTGCTTTTTATTTTTCCGAGGCCTTTTATGACATCCGGGTTTCCGGCGGCAAAACCGATGCGCCAGCCGGTCATGCAGAAAGTCTTGGATAAAGAGTGGAATTCTACGCCGACATCTTTCGCTCCGTCAGCCTGAAGAAAACTGGGCTGCTTTTTCCCGTCGAAAAATATCTCCGTATAGGCGGCATCATGGCATATTATAATGTTGTTCTTTTTTGCGAACTCAACCGTATTTTCAAAAAAACTTATATCACACGTTGCCGCTGTGGGATTATTGGGATAATTCAGGAACATAAGTTTCGCTTTTTTTAATTCCTGCGCATCAATATCATGGTAACCGGGTAAAAAAGAATTTTTCTCCAGTAAAGGCATAAAATATGGGTCACCGCCCGCAAAAACGGTGGAGGAAAAATATACCGGATAACCCGGCTCGGGTATAAGAACGACATCTCCAGGATTCACAAAAGCAAGAGGCAGATGGGCTATCCCCTCTTTGGAACCTATCAACGGAAGTATTTCATCCTGCGGATCGAGGTCGATATTAAACCTTTTTTTATACCACGACGCTATGGCTTTCCTAAATTCCGGCATACCGGCGTCAAGGGCATAGCTGTGGTTTTTCGGATCCTGCGCGGCCTTATGCAGCCTTTCAATTATGTGCGTCGGCGTGGGTATGTCGGGATCCCCCACTCCCAGATCTATGATATCTTTCCCGTCCTGGAGCAGTTTTCTTTTAATTTTATCTATTTCCGCAAACAAATACGGAGGCAGTTTTTTCAATTTCTCGGAATATCCAAATTTAAAAGCCATTTTAATCTCCTTATAACAATCCCTGCTTTGGACCGTTCTCCCTATTTTCCGAAAAGAACATCTTTCATAGTGTAAAAACCCGAAGGCCTGCCTTTCAGCCATATCGCCGCCCTTATCGCGCCCCGGGCAAGTGTGTCGCGCGTATGGGCTGTATGTTTAACTTCTATTTTTTCTCCCGCGCCGCAATATATAACCGTATGCTCTCCTATGACATCTCCGGATCTAACGGCATGGATACCTATCTCGTCCTTATCTTTCTCTCCGCAGATACCCTCCCTGCCGCAAACAAACTTCATGTTTCTTCCTCTGCCGTCAAGAGCTTTTTTTATCGCTTCGGCAAAAGAAAGGGCAGTGCCCGACGGGGAATCCTTTTTCATCTTATGATGGCTCTCTATAATCTCTATATCGTATTCCTCGCCAAGCATCAAAGCAATATCTCCCACAATCTGCAGCAGCAGGTTTACGCCGACACTCATATTGGATGAAACCAAAACCGGTATAGTCTTGGCGCAAATCCGGATTTTTTTTCTGTCGTCTTCCGTCAACCCCGTAGTCCCCATTACAACAGGCACCTTTCTGTCTGCCGCCGCCTGGACATTCGAGACAGCCGAATCTTTTGAGGAAAAATCTATAAGGACATCGGCGTTTTTGAGCGTGTTTTCAAGGGAATCGGAAATAATTACCCCGCTTTTGGAATGGCCGGCAATATCTCCCGCATCCAGCCCGATATTTTGATGAGCTTTAGCCTCGCACGCACCAGCCAGTTTCACGCCGTCCATGGAAAGGACAAGAGAAATTATCCTTTTTCCCATTCTTCCGGAAGCGCCGCATACAGCAATCTTAACCATCTTCATTTCCCTTCATTTTTATTACAATAAACCGTATTGTTCAAGCTGTCTTTTAATCAGCGATCTTGATTTTTCAGTCGGACTGACAAGAGGCAACCTGAATTCCTCTTCAATCATTCCTTTCATAGCCATAGCCGTCTTGATAGGAATGGGATTGGTTTCAATAAACATAACTTTACACAAATCAAAAAGTTTATAGTGCAATTCCCTTGCGCTCTCAATATCCCCGTCTTCCATCGCAGATGTAAGCTCTTTCATATCAGCAGGCACAATATTGGCTATCACAGAAATTACTCCTCTGCCGCCGATCGCCATTATGGGCATTGTCATCGAATCATCGCCGGACAACACGGTTATACCGCAAAGTGACATAATCTTGGATATCTGGTCCATCTGCCCACTGGCTTCCTTAATCGCAACGATGTTACTTAATTCCGACAACCTGGCAACTGTTTCGGGCTCTATGGACACACCCGTCCTGCCCGGGACATTGTAGACTACGATGGGTATGGGAACTTCAGTCGCTATTGCCTTATAGTGATAATATAAACCTTCCTGCGTGGGTTTATTAT
>DJVC01000130.1 GCA_002440765.1 bacterium UBP3_UBA6266
TAAAAAACCGTACGGGAAAATAAATGCTTTATATGATTACTGCTTATTAATTTTAAGCGGACGGGTATGTATGCCGCATTCTCCCCCGTGTTTGGCCGTCCCTATCCACCGGCCCGACCGCTCATCGTCATCCGTGGTTATATGCGAACAGGGCGCGCATCCGAGGGACCTGTACCCTTTTGCGTAAAGAGGATTGACTTTTACACCGTAAACCGCCAGATACTGCCACACCTCACGCTCTTTCCAGATAAGGATAGGGTTAAGTTTTATCAGCCCTGCATCCCTTTCCTCAACTTCTTTGAAATCAGTTCTGGTGCGTCCTTCCGTACACCTGAGTCCTGTAACCCAGCAGCTGACTTTCATTTCCTCTATAGCCCGTCTTGTAGGCAGAACTTTCAGCAGGTCACAGCATTGGTCCGGCGCTGTTTTATAAAGTTCATCATCAATCTTATCATCATTCTTATATACCTTTAATTCAGGATATCTCTCCAGTGTTTCTTTCATAAACAGAGTTGTCTCTTCGGGTTTGAACCTGGTTGTTACAATAAAACCCCGTATTCCGGGATTCACCCTTTTTGCCAGGTCCCACACGCAAACTGAATCTTTTCCGAGACTGTTGGCTACAACTAAACCGCCGCCATATTTCCTGTAAGCTTCCTCAATAAGAGTAAGCGAGCGGTCTACTTTTTCCTTAAAATGCAGGTTATCGACAAGAGCTTTCAAATCATCGGTATTTTCCGGCAAACCCATTTGTCCTCCTTTTATTTATTATTCAAAGAGTTTCTCATATTCCCCGTAACCTTCTTTTTCAAGGTCTTCTCTGGGAATAAAACGCAGCGAAGCGGAGTTTATGCAGTATCTTAAACCGGTAGGTCCGGGCCCGTCGCTAAAAACATGGCCGAGATGCGAACCGGCTTCTCTGCTTTGAACTTCCGTCCTTCGCATATTACCGCTGTTATCTTCTTTCTCAACAACATTACCGGGGTCAATCGGTTTTGTAAAACTGGGCCAACCGGTACCGGAGTCGAATTTATCTTTAGAACTGAAGAGCACCTCTCCGGAGACAATATCCGCGTATATCCCCTCTTTTTTATTATTCCAGTATTCATTGTCAAACGCTCTCTCAGTAGCGCATTCCTGGGTAACCTGATACTGTAAGGGTGTTAATTTTTTTCTCAGCTCTTTCCTGTCCGGCGCGGGTTTTCCGGCAGGTTCAATATTTTTATCTTTAAACTTCTTTTCCATTTCTTTCACATAAGATGCCCTTCCCGAGCCCTGTTTATACAGGTTGTACCTGACGGGATTTTTCTTATAATAATCCTGATGATGCTCTTCCGCCTTGTAGAAATCACCCGCTTTAAGAATTTCCACCGACACAGGTTTATCATAAAGGCCCGATTCATTAAGTTTCCGTCTTGATTCTTCTGCGATTTTTTTCTGTTCTTCATTGTGATAATAAACAGCCGTTTTATATTGTGAACCCCTGTCGGCAAACTGCCCGCCCGAATCCGTCGGATCGACATTCATCCAGAAAACATCCAGCAGTCCGGCGTACGAAATTTTAGACGGGTCGTATGTTATCTGGGCGACTTCCCTGTGTCCGCTTTTTCCCGAGGAAACTTCCTCGTAAGTCGGGCTTCCGGTTTTACCTCCCATATAACCCGCCCGCACATCCACAACTCCGTTTAACTTATCAAAAGCCGGTTCCATACACCAGAAGCATCCCCCTGCGAATGTCGCTTTTTCATACCGGACCTGGGCAGATAAACAGGAAGCGACCGTATAAATTACCGGAAATAAAAACAGACTTTTCAATAACGTCATCTTCATAAGTTATTCCCTTCCTCTGACAAATAATCTATAACTTATTTATTAAAATGTTTTTCAACATAGTTCTTCAGAAGTTTTTCGGCTTCATCCTTACATTGCCCGCAGACAGTTCCCAATTTAGTATGCTCCTGGAGTTCCAGTAATGTACGGGCGCCTTCCAGAACGGCATTTTCGATATCGTGATCGGTAACATTCATACACTGGCACACAATCTTCGATTTTTCTTTTTGTATTTTATCCCGCATACCGTTCTTCATATAGTAATCGTCTATTGCCGAGCGCAGGGCCTTATCGCCCAAAACGGAACAGTGAATTTTATGTTCGGGCAGTCCGCCCAGCTCTTTCGCTATATCTTTCGGAGAGATATGATAGGCTTTATCCAAACTCATACCTATTACAATTTCAGAAAGCAGGGATGTGCTTGCTATAGCGCTCGCGCATCCGTAAGTTTTCCATTTGCAATCTGTTATAATGTTTTTCTCTTTATCTACTTTAATAACCATCATCATCTGGTCGCCGCATTTTATATTGCCTACGATTCCCTTCCCGTCGTATTTATATGAAGCCTCATCCTCAAGTATGTTTCTCGGATGAATAAAATGATCCTTTATTTTTTCGGAATACACCCATTCTTTATTTTGAGACATTATTCCCTCCCCTTGAATACGCCGAAGACATATTCCTGATTTTCTTTATAATGCCGGGCAATGTATCCAGAACATATTCAACATCTTTTTTATCTGTAGAGCGCCCCATACTGATCCTTATGGAACCGTGCGCCAACTCGGGGCTGATACCCGTGGCAAGCAGGACATGTGAAGGGTCAAGGGAACCGGACGCGCACGCGGAACCTGTTGAAACCGCTATACCCGCAAGATCAAGGTAAAGCAGGATAGCTTCCCCTTCGGCGCCGTTGAAAGAAACATTAAGTGTGCCGGCCAGACAATCTTCAGGGTGTCCGTTAAAATACACATCGGAAATACTTTTTTCAATCCCCCTCTTCAAAATATCTTTAAATCCCTTCAATCGCTTTTCTTCTTCCGCCATCTCTTTCCTTCTCATCTCCACGGCTTTTCCGAGTCCTATGATTCCCAGCGTATTTTCCGTTCCGGCGCGCCTTCCCATCTCCTGATGTCCTCCTCTGACAAAAGGGCAAAAGGGCGTCCCCTTCCTTACGAACAGGACTCCGATTCCCTTAGGCCCGTAAATCTTATGTCCCGAAATCGTCAAAAAATCGACATTTAACTTTTTTACGTCAACAGGAATTTTCCCCACAGCCTGAACAGCATCCGTGTGCATCAGCGCTCCGTTCTTATGCGCCATATCCGTTATCAACTCTATATCCTGCAGTGTGCCTATTTCATTATTAGCCATCATAACAGACACAAGTCCGACATTTTTATCCAGCATCCTTTCCAGTTCTCTGATGTCGACTTTTCCCGTCGGATCCACCCCGAGATACTTAACATCGAAGCCCCTGTCGCTCAGGCATTTCGAGCTTTCGATAATACAGGGGTGTTCAATGGCTGTAGTTATAACCACTCTTTTCATCTCAGAATGGAACATGCATCCTTTTGAAGGGCACGAAAAAATAGACAATACGGTATTGTTCGCTTCAGAACCGCTGCCGACAAATACGATTTCATCCGTATCCGCGCCTATAAACGAAGCTATCTCATTCCGTGAATCTTCAACATATTTCTTTGCCTCTCTCCCAAAACTGTGCATGCTCGATGGGTTGCCGAATTCATCCATTGCCTTACACATCGTTTTTTTCACTTCAGGATGCAGCGGCGTTGTCGCGTTGTGATCCAGATATATTTTTATTCCGGCCATACAGTCTCCTTGGTTCAATCTTTATATTTAAGCATTTTACCAATGCTTTTTCCTGCCTGCAAAAGTATTTTCCGGGGAAGCGTAACCTCATACTCCAGCGTCTCAAGCGACCTGAGGATTTTATCCAAAGTGATAAGTTTCATATTCGGGCATACCGATATCCCGCTTGCCGGCCAGAATTTTGCGGAAGGGTTTTCTTTCCTGAGCCTGTGGATTATTCCCGGCTCGGTGGCAATTATAAACTCTTTCGCCTCCGATTTTTTGACGTATTCACACATTCCGTCGGTAGAAAGCACCTTATCAGCCAAAGATATGACAGGTGACGTGCATTCCGGATGGACAAGTATTTCGGCTCCGGGATGCAATTTTTTTTCCCTGTCAATATCCTCTTTAAGGATTTTAATATGTGTAGGACAGTATCCGTTCCACAAAATTAAATTTTTGGCAGTCTGCTTTTGAGCGTAGGAAGCAAGGTATTTATCAGGAATAAATATTATCTCGTCTTCTTTTTTAAAAGCTTTTTCTATGACACTGACCGCGTTGGATGAAGTGCAGCAGATATCGCATTCCGCCTTCACATCCGCAAAAGTATTCACGTAACAAAGTATTTTGGCCTGAGGATATTGCCTCTTCAGTTCTTTTAATTCCTGAACCGTTATCATATCAGCCATCGGGCAGCCCGCATTTTTGTCGGGAATTATCACCTTCCTGCCGGGAGACAGTATCTTTGCGGTTTCCGCCATAAAATATACGCCGCAGAAGATAATAACATCCGCGCCCGTCCTTGAGGCTTCAATACTTAAGCCCAGAGAGTCTCCGACATAATCGGCAATATCCTGAACTTCGGGACGCTGGTAGTTATGGGCCAGGATAACCGCGTTTCTCTCTTTTTTAAGATTTTCAATTTTTTCAAACACATCCATTAAAATAAGCCTTTCATACCGGTGAATAAATCCGTGCTTAAATACCGTTCGCCCGTATCGGGAAATATCACCACGATAAGTTTACCTTTATTTTCCGGTTTTTCCGCAGTTTTCAAAGCCGCCCACGCCGCCGCTCCGCTTGAGATACCCGCTAATATTCCTTCTTCTCTGGCAAGTCTTCTGGCGGTATCTATAGCGTTTTCGCTGCTGACTTTCACGACTTCATCTATCAAATCCGTTCTTAAAACGCCGGGGACAAATCCCGCCCCGATACCCTGAATCTTATGCGGACCCGGCTTCCCTCCTGAAAGAACGGGTGATTCCGCCGGTTCGACAGCTATTGCTTTAAACGAAGACTTTTTTTTCTTTATCATTTCGGATATTCCGGTAATCGTTCCTCCCGTTCCCACGCCGCTCACCAGTATATCCACCCTGCCTTCCGTATCCCTCCAAATCTCTTTACCGGTGGTTTTTTTGTGTATTTCGGGATTGGCCGAATTTTCAAACTGCTGGGGCATATAAGAACCGGGCGTTTTTTCAAGCAGCCGTCCGGCCTCTTTTATCGCTCCGGCCATTCCTTCGCTTCCGGGAGTAAGCACAATCTCCGCGCCGAGAAAAGCCAGTAGTCTCCTTCTTTCCAAACTCATGGTATCAGGCATGGTAAGTGTCAACTTATAACCTTTGGCAGCGCTTACAAAAGCCAACGCTATACCGGTGTTTCCGCTTGTAGGCTCTACAATAGTCATTCCTTCTTTGAGTATCCCTTTTTTTTCCGCCTCTTCAATCATAGAAATCCCGATCCTGTCTTTCACACTCGACAGAGGGTTAAAGAACTCAAGTTTTGCAAGGATGTCCGTGTTTTTGCCTTTATTCAGGCGATTTATCCTGACCAGAGGAGTATTCCCGATAGTTTTAGTGATATCTTCAAAAATCCTCATAATGTCCCCCTTTAAGATCTAATTTTATTTAAAGCCTGTCCGATATCGCTGATAATATCATCCACATCTTCAATCCCGACCGACAGCCTGATGAAATCAGGCGTAACACCCGCCGCCAGCTGTTCCTCTTCGGATAACTGTTGATGAGTCGTGCTCGCGGGATGAATAGCCAAAGTCTTTGCGTCTCCTATATTGGCAAGATGCGATATCAATTTCAATGAATCAATAAACTTTTTTCCGGCGCGGGCTCCGCCCTGAATGCCGAACCCTATTATGGCGCCGGCTNNCGGCTCCTTTCGACAGATATTTCTGTGATAATTGTTTCTGACTGCTTGAATCAAGTCCGGGATAATTAACCCAGTCCACTAATTCATGCTTTTCAAGATAAGCCGCAACTTTAAGGGCGTTCTCGGAATGCCTCGGCATGCGAAGATGCAAAGTCTCAATGCCCTGCAGAAATAAAAACGCGTTAAAAGGAGACATCGCCGGGCCTAAATCCCTCAACAATGTTACCCTTGCTTTGATTATGTAAGCAAGGTTGCCCAAAGGTTTCAGCGCTTCGATAAAATTAATGCCGTGATAACTCGGGTCGGGTTCAGAAATCAAAGGAAACTTCCCGTTTGTCCAGTCGAATTTTCCCGAGTCGACAATAAGCCCGCCGATAGAAGTCCCGTGCCCGCCTAAAAATTTTGTGGCGGAATAAACAACAATATCCGCCCCAAAATCAATCGGTTTCAGGAGATACGGCGCAACAGTATTGTCAATCACAAGAGGGATGCCGTTCCCGTGAGCCAAAGATGACAGTTTCCCGATATCCGTAACATCAAGCTTCGGGTTTCCTATTGATTCCGCGTATATAGCTTTTGTTTTCGGGTTAATCGCTTTTTTAAATCCAGTTAAGTCTCCCGATGAAACAAATCTCACCTTAATTCCCAATCGTTTGAATGTATAATGGAAAAGTGTATAGGTTCCGCCATAAAGATTATCCGCCGAAACAATTTCATCCCCTGCCTGGGCAATATTAAGCAAAGCCAGTGAAATAGCCGCCTGGCCGCTTGCTGTCGCAAGAGCGCCTATGCCTCCTTCAACAGCCGCAATCCGCTTCTCCAGAACATCAGTGGTGGGATTCATCAGCCGCGTATATATATATCCAAATTCCTTCAGCGCAAAAAGGTCAGCCGCATGGTCTGAATTCTTAAACTGATAGGATGTAGTCTGATATATCGGAACCGCCCTTGCGCCCGTAACCGGGTCGGCTGCCTGTCCCGCGTGTAGTAATTGCGTTTCAACTTTCATTTTGATTGTCCCCCTTTTTTCCTGTATTTTTTCTTTTTATTCTTATCAACTAAATCTTTCAATGTCACGGCATTCAGAACGTCATCCATTTTTTCTTTAACATCAACCCATATATCCCTGCTTAAACAGAACGGCGAACGCTTACAGATACCGGGGTTCCCTACACATTCAACCAGGCATAAATCCCCTTCCAGTATCTCGATTATATCTTTTATTTTTACATTATCGGGAGCTTTAGCCAGCGCATAACCCCCGTGGGCGCCCCTGCTTGAACTGACCATACCGCATCCTTTAAGAGGAATAATTATATTGCTGAGATATTTTTCCGAAATATCCTCCCGCCGGGCAATATCCTTTAAAAGCACAGGCCCGTTGCCATAAGAACACGCCAGGTCATACATAAGGCGCACACCATATCTCGAACGGGTTGAAAGCCGCNNCTAGTAATTCAATTGAATTACTAGTGAATAATAAAACCGCATCAGATATAAGTCAAGGTTAAATTATTTCTGCAGAGAATCTGCTTCAAATTTTTGAAGTGAATTCTTATCGGCAACACCGTAATAATCATCCTGCCAGAGCAATAATCCTATGTACCCGTATTCTTTCGCTTCGGTAAGGACGCTGTCAACTTCTCTGTCATCAGCTTCCCTGCCCGCGCCGGCCGAATCCCTGACGCCCCATTCGCCGACAAACACCGGTTTGTCTATGGCTATATCCATTCCATCCGCGATATGATACGCATCAGGCAGAGAAGATGAACCTTCCCGATAGAAGTGGAACTGAAGGATATCAAGGTCTGACCCGACCCACAAAGCAAGCATATCGTCAACCGTATTGCTCCCCAATGTAACCTTTCCGCCTTTATTGCGTATCCTGAGCGCCGATTCCCTGACAAAAGAGCGGATATCATCCATATCCACAATAGTCAGCTCGGGTTCGTTGAATAAATCCCAGGCAAAAACAGCTTCATTATCCCAGTACGGGCTGAACAACCTGTCAATTTCATCAATAAAACGGGCTCGAAGTTCGGGCCGGGTGAAAAGCTCCGGATATTCTCCCACCGTGATACCGTTTTCGACGGAAGTCCCGTCGGCTATCTGAAAACTCAGCAGCACCGGTATTACCTTTAAATCAGGATAATCATGCCTTACCTTTTCAACAATGGCAAAGAACACCGCAATATCATCTTCCGCCGACTTATCAAATGTAATATAACCGTCATCAAATTTTGCGCCTGACCTCAGGTCTCCCAGCACAGGCATATAACGCACCAGTTTTGATCCTCTTGAGGCTTCCTCCCTTAATCTGTTTTCCAATTCCATGGCGCCCTCACCCGTTGCCCAGCCGGCCCTCGCATGACCGGGCCAGAATCCCACATCGTGGAATGACCCTTTTATATTAAACCCGATATTATTATTAAAATTGCCGGGGGCATAAATATCAACCGCAATTAAAACCCTTTTCTCTTCTTCGGTTAAAGCCCAGAGAGGCGTCTTAAGGCCTATGGCCTGTATTTTTCCCGTCGGTATCCTGTAACTGTTGTACGAAAAGGCCAATATGGTTATTAACACAAAGACTGCTGTTGCGGTAACAAGCCTGTCCAGAAAATCCACAATCCTTATCTTCGGTTCCTGCCCGGGTACCCAAAGTTGTTTCATATGGAATTCTTTCCACCTGCCGGTGACAAACCTGAAATTATAAAGAGATTTCCAGGCAATGATAACAAGGACTAT